>JBJKPP010000030.1:0-12514 GCA_046706145.1 Ignavibacteriaceae bacterium
GAATTTATTCTGAGGACAATCTTTCTCCACTGTTTGTAAGCAAGGCAGATTTAGAAATACGAAGAGGAAATGAAAATAAGGCGATCGAAATACTTCTAGAGGGAACTTCTCATTATCCAAACTACGCCCCTGCATTTTTACTTTTAGGCAAAGCTTTTGCACTTATAGGAAGTTATGACCTCTCAGTGGAAAATATTCGAAGAGGAAGCGACTTAATACGTTCTAAGAAGACCTATGATTATTACATTGATGAGATTGAGAAAATAAAAAACAGGAAAGAAATTGCAAAAAAGAAAGAAACTGTTACAAAAGAGCCTGTTTATTCCGAGGTAGAATCATCCAACAGAGAGCCTTCCTTAGCTCCAAGACCCTTGCCTGTCGATAATAATATTGAAGATCTTGTAAGAGAAATCAGAGAGAGTGCTGCCAGAGAAGTTATTGAAGGAAATGGAGAAAATCACCGGGAAATTATATCTGAAACACTAGCTAAAATTTATGCATCTCAAGGTGAGATAAATGAAGCTGTTAAGATGTATAAAAAACTAAAGGGTCTTCACCCTGAAAAAGTAGATTATTTTGATAGAAGAATTGATGAACTAAATACAAATTACACTCTCTAACCCCCCACGATTTTTATACTAATTTTTTAGAATTTATTTCACTTCGAAAATCATTTTCGAGATTATCATGTAAAGTACCCTTTGGAGTTGTTACAGGATATTTTAAATTGCAGTAACAATTTCTATTCAAGATAATTGCACGAATGAATAAACCCGCGAAATTGGGAAAAGAGTTTTATACCAGAAATACTATAACTGTAGCTAAGGAACTGCTGGGGAAAATTTTCGTAAAGAAAGAAAATGGAATTTATCTTTCAGGTAAAATAGTCGAAGTAGAAGCTTATGATGGTGCAATAGATGAAGCTGCTCATACTTTTGGTGGAATTACTGAGAGAAATAAGATTATGTTTAAAGACGGCGGTTATCTGTATGTTTATTTTACTTATGGAGTACATTTTTGCTGCAATATTGTAACAGACAAGAAGGGAAGAGGCACTGCAATTTTAATTAGAGCCATTGAACCGCTTGAAGGAATTGAATACATGGCAAAAAAAAGATATGGGCGTAAAATAAAAATAGAAAAGGAGAAGCTGAATCTAACTAATGGACCAGGGAAAATATGCCAGGCGTTTAACATTAATAGAAAGCACTATGGTGTTAATTTAACCGGAGACAGAATTTTTCTTCTTGAACAGCCAAAATTAAAAAAAAGCGAGATTGCAATATCTCACAGAATAGGAATTAAAAAATCTGTTGACTTGCCCTGGCGATTTTATATTAAACATAATCCTTTCGTTTCTAAAAGATGATTAATCCCAAGAATATTTTAATTGTTAGAACTGATAGAATTGGTGACGTTGTTCTTTCCCTGCCGCTTGCCGGATTAATCAAAAAGCGCTACCCACAATGTAAAGTATCATTTCTTGTTAGGAACTATACAAAAGATATCTTGTTTAACCATCCTTCAATTGATAATGTAATTATTCTAAATGAAGATAATAACAAAATTTTGCTTGGTGAAAATATTAAACATCTTAAAAATTTCAATTTTGATTCCAGCATTGTTGTTTACCCCACATTTTGGATAGCTTACCTTACTTTTTTAAGCGGTATTCCTAAAAGAATAGGAACCGGCTATAGATGGTATTCCTTTCTGTTTAATACCAAAATTTATGTGCATAGAAAATATGCCGAGAAACACGAACTTGAATTTAATGTTGATTTGTTAAAGCCTTTGGGAATAAATGAACAGGTAAACGAACACTATGTACAATATAATATCCAGGTAAATCCTAATAGTGAGCAAAAAATAAAAGAAATATTAAAAGAAACTGGCATAAATAGTGATGATTTTATAGCAATTTTCCATCCAGGTAGTGGTGGAAGTTCGGTTGATTTACCAGTTGAAAAATTTAAGAAAATAATTGATCTAATTTCTAAAAATGACAAAATAAAAATTTTATTGACTGGCAGTAAAGAAGAAACCAAAATTTGTGAAATGTTAAAAGTGAATGAAAAAATAAAAAGTTTGGCGGGTGAGCTTAATCTTTCTGAGGTTATTGCTTTAATAAATATGTCGAATATCTTTGTATCGAATTCGACAGGCCCGTTACATATCGCAGCGGCTCTGGGAAAAAATACTGTAGGATTTTATCCGCGTATTTTAGCATGCTCAGGAAAAAGATGGGGGCCTTACACAAATAAGAAAAAAATTTTTGAACCAAGCATAAATTGTGAAAACTGTACAAGAGAACAATGCAACAGACTTGACTGCATGAACTCAATCGACCCGGGTGAAGTTGCCGGAGAAATAGATAGAGTGTTCGATCTCACATTTAACAAACGGAGCAGTTCTTAAATGCTTAAAAAATTCTTTCCCATATTTCTTATTCTCACATTACCATTCTCACTATTTGGCCAAAGCAAAGATAAGAAGGATGAATTTAGGACTATAGATAATGATGCGTTTAAGGTGGGAGAAAAATTAGTTTATGATGTTAAATATGGTTTTGTAACTGCCGGTATAGCAGAATTCCAAATACCAAACATTGTAAAGATTTCCGGGAGAGAAGCATATCATATAACTTTTCAAGTCAATTCAATGCCGAGCTTCGACTGGATATATAAAGTGCGTGACAAGTATGAAACTTACCTGGATGTTAAAGGAATTTTCCCGTGGAGATTTGAACAGCATGTAAGAGAAGGTGGATATAAAAGAGACTATGCCGCTTTTTTTGACCAGAGAAGAAACATAGCTCAAACTGCCGATGGACAATATAAAGTACCAAAATATGTTAACGATATTGTCTCTGCGCTCTATTATGTGAGGACAATGGACCTGTCAGGCTTAAAGCCGGGTGATTTAATTCATCTTCATAATTTCTATAATGGAAAAGTTTATAACTTAGATGTAAAATATCTGGGAAAAGACCAGGCCAAAGTTCCGGCTGGAAAGTTCAATTGTATTGTTATTGAACCGTTAGTTCAGCAAGGTGGGCTTTTCAAAAGTGAAGGCAGTATTACAGTCTGGCTAACAGATGACAAATTAAAAATTCCTGTAAAAGTAAAAACTAAAGTCGTAATTGGTTCCATTGATGGAGATTTAGTCAGCTACCAAAACTTAGCTGGTGAACCTGCATTGGTAAAATAATATCTTATATTATCTTGCTCACTGCTTACTAAATACTGTCGACTGTAAACTGCAATCAGTAATCAATTAGAACATATTCCATTGTCCATATCCCTCATACATATCCTTTTTGTCTCTTAAGCGTGTTTTGAGTAACTTTTAAAGTTATAAAATTGTTTAAACACTATGGAAGAAAACAGCAATAATCCACAGGAAGAGAAGAATTTCCCGGAACATAAACATGATAATAATGACGGTATAAATCCGGTTATTAATCCTATTCTTGCTGGCATAATTGGATTATTTGGAGGATTTATTTTATACCAATTTGTCGGTGGAACTCTTCTACTGCTGGTTTTTGGATTAGATATTAAAAATGCTCCTCCTGATTTGTATAGGCTAATGACTGCAGCCTCGCAAATTCTATTTATACTTCTTCCTGCTTTATTGTTTTCAAAATGGTTTTACATCGACGTTGGAAAAATTATAAGGATTAGGATTCCGTCATGGCAGGAAATAGGATTGTTTGTGGTAGGTATAATAATTCTCACCTCGTTACTTCAGAATTTTCTATATATTCAAAATTATTTGCTGGACAGTCTTGCGAAGACCTCACCTTTTGTTCATTCTGTAAAGTCCGCTCTTGATTCTTTTGATAAGCTAGTAGAAGATACTTATGTAGATCTTTTAAAGCCAAGTAATTTCGCTGACATGCTTCTAATTATTATAGTTGTTTCGGTAGTCCCTGCTTTTTGTGAGGAATCACTGTTCCGGGGATTTATACAAAGAAGTTTTGAGATGAAGATGAAGCCATTCTGGGCGGCCTTGATAACAGCGATTTTTTTCGGGTTGTATCATGTTAATCCTTATTCCTTAATTCCTCTAATTTGTCTCGGATTGTTTTTTGGCTTTGCAGCTTACTCCAGTGAGACAATAATACTGCCAATTATTCTTCATTTTCTAAATAATTTTGCCGCTGTTATTTTATATTTCATTTTTGGTAATGATGAATTAATTAATAATCCGACAGTTTCTAAACTCGATTTGGTTCCTACAATTGAAGCTTTTGTAGGGTTATCGATACTCTTTTTTATTCTTATATTCTTTATAAAAAAATATTATTCAAAAATAAAAAATGCATAGGAGGCTATATGCCTATTTGCCCGAATTGTGACTACGAATATGTTGAAGGCGTGACTTACTGTCCCGATTGCGGAGTTCCTTTAGTTGACGATGATAAAATTACAAAACCAGAGGAATGGACCGAAAAAAATTGGGAGATTGTTTATGTCTCAGGTTTAGATTATGAAGTTGAGATGTTTAGGGATAATTTGGAAGGAGCAGGAATTCCGGCTGCAATTCTTTCTCAAACAGATAGCAATTTTCCAACTCCCGGAGACCTTTCAGTTGTTAAGCTTCTAGTACATAAGGAAGATGTTCCCGCTGCGCTTGAATTTATACAAAAAGTAAAAAGTGAATCTTCGGAAGAAGATTCCGAGACCGATGATGGCGCTCAGTAACCATCAAATAAGAATTCTGGTTGCTGTAATTGCTATTCCAGTCATTCTTGCAGCTAGTTACTTGGGAGAATGGTATTTTTTCTTTTTTGTGCTAATAATTTCACTCACTTCTTTTTACGAGTTTTGCTCAATTTCAAAATCAAAAGGCACACATCCAAATTTATTCCTGGGTTCTCTCGGCGTTATATTTCTTTTGTTTAATCAATATAGAACATGGATGAGCACAATAAATTTTATAATCTTATACGTTGTGTTGCTTCTTTTGGTTGAACTTTTTAGGAATAAAAATTCTGCTTTATTAAATCTTGGAATTACAATTCTCGGCGTTTTTTATCTAGGACTATTCGGAAGCACAATAATTGGAATCAGGGAATTTTATCCTGACCTGCCGGGGCTGTACAACCGTGGCGGATATTTAATTATTTCTATGTTAGCCTCTATCTGGATTTGTGACTCGGCTGCATTTTGGGCTGGGTCTAGCTTAGGAAAACATAAACTTTTTCCGCGTGTAAGTCCAAATAAAAGTTGGGAAGGTGCAATTGCCGGATTTATTTTTGCCGTAGTCGCAATGATTATTGCCAGAGCCACAATATTAAATTTTCTAGAATTGAGGGATGCAGTTCATATTGGTATAATCATAGGGATATTTGGGCAAGCAGGTGATTTGATAGAATCTATGCTAAAAAGAGACGCCGCTGTTAAAGATTCATCCGGACTAATTCCAGGTCATGGTGGAATGTTTGACAGGTTCGATTCATTTTTCTTTTCCGCTCCGATAATTTTCTTATATCTTACTTACATTGGGCGATGACTACCAATAATAAACATAAAGAAAAGATTAGCGTAATTACATTAGGCTGTTCTAAAAACACAGTTGATTCGGAAAGACTTTTGAATCAATTGAAGGTAAATGATTTTGACTTAAAACAAAATCCCAATGATGCAGATACAGTTATAATCAACACCTGCGGATTTATAGAAGCGGCCAAAGAAGAATCAATTAATACAATATTAAATGCAATATCACTTAAAAATCAAGGAAAACTTAAAGAAGTAATTGTTGCAGGATGTTTGTCAGAACGTTATAAAAAAGATTTGGAGCAAGAAATACCGGAAGTAGATGTTTTTTTCGGAACCGAAAAATATGAAGATATTCTCAATCACTTAGGTGGAAAGCTAAAATATAATTTGTTAGGGGAAAGACTTTTAACTAGTCCGTCTTCTACAGCTTATCTTAAAATTTCAGAAGGGTGCGATCATCCGTGCTCATTTTGTGCAATCCCTTTGATGAGAGGAAAACATCACTCAAAGCCTAAAGAGGAGTTAATAAGAGAAGCAGAATTTTTAGCACTAAATAATACAAAAGAATTAGTGATTATAGCACAAGATACAACTGATTACGGCAAGGATTTAAACGGCATGAGTGTTACAGCAGAACTTCTGAATGATTTGAGCATGATTGAAGGAATAGAATGGATAAGATTAATGTATGCTTATCCTTCAAAATTTCAAGATGAACTTATAAGCACCATTGCAAACAACCCTAAGATTTGCAATTATATTGATATCCCGCTTCAGCACATTTCCGATAGTTTATTGAAATCAATGAGAAGAGGAGTTACTTCAAAAAGAACAAGAGAATTAATAAATAAATTAAAAGAAAATATTCCTGATGTAACTATTAGAACTACTTTCATAGTTGGTTATCCCGGGGAAACGGAAGAAAATTTTAATGAGCTGTGCGAATTTGTTAAAGAAATTGAGTTTGACCGTTTTGGTGTCTTCACATTTTCTCCTGAAGAAAATACAGCAAGCTATATTTTAGGAGATCCTATACCTGCAAAAATAAAAGAGGAGAGAAAAGATATACTTATGTCGCTGCAGCAGGATATATCACTTCAAAAAAATCAAAGTTTTGTAGGAAAAGATCTGAAGGTATTAATAGATAATGTTGAAGGAAGTCACTATATTGGAAGATCATATCGTGATGCGCCGGAGGTTGACGGAGAAGTTTTAGTTAAAAGTGATACTAACAACATCGAGATTGGTAAATTTTATAATGTGTACATAAATGACTTTGACGAATATGATCTTTTCGGTACATTAAAAAAATGAGAGTTAGTATAGACTATGAAAGTCAGCTCATTAATCTTTGTATTTATACTATTTTTCTTCTTTAATGCTTTAAGTCAGATTACTTCTACTAGTAATTTATCCAATAATGGATTTTATTATGAACTTCTGAATTTCAAGTCTAGTCAACCCGGCGAAACCCACGTAAATGCATATGTTGAGCTTCCCTACGACAAAGTAAATTTTGTAAGAGCAGGCAATGGGTTTGAGGCAGATTATTCTGTTACAGTTTCGGTCTATGATAAAACAAAGAAGAAACTGATAACTGAAAAAATGTGGAATGAAAAAATAAATACCAAAGATTATGATGAGACGAGCTCTTCAAAAAGTTTCAACATAAGTCTAAAATCCTTTGATTTGGTCCCAGAGGAGTATTTTTTCCAAATTTCTATAAAAGATAAAAATTCGCAAAAAAATTATACTGATGGAAAATTGTTTACTGTAAGATATCTTTCGCCTAAGTATTCAATAAGTGATTTATTAATAGTTTCAAAAAAGACAAAGGAAAAAGGTGAGAACCAAGTAGTTCCAAATGTTTCTGGAAACGTTGTGCTGCAAAGTTCCACTTTTCCGATTTTTTTTGAAATATATTCAGATACGTTAAAGCATGTCTCGATTAACTATACCATCCGAAATTCAAATAAAGATATTATGATCAGAGATACTAGTTCTTGTGACTTAAAGAAAGGTACTAATCAGATGTATCATACGTTCACAGATACCACCATGGATATTGGGACGTACAATCTTACTGTGAAAGTTAAAAGCCTTACAGAAAATACTGTTCTAGTTGCCAGCAAAGATTTTAATGCATTTTGGTATGGCTTCCCAACATCTGCAAAAAATATAGATGAAGCGATAGACGAGATGGTATATATAGCTTCGGGTAGTGAACTTAGTTATATCAAAAATGCAAAGACACTTAAAGAGAGGATTAAAAGATACGAGGATTATTGGAAAAGGAAGAATCCATTGCCATCAAGTGGGGACAATCCTGTTTTTGATGAGTACTATGGTAGAGTTGCATACGCCAATGAGCATTTCTCGACTTATGTAAGAGGTTGGAAAAGCGACAGGGGGATGGTATTTATAACTTTAGGTCCCCCCGATAATGTAGATCGCCATCCAATGGATATGGATTCTAAACCTTACGTGGTGTGGGAATACTATAACATAAATACGAGTTTTGTATTCGTAGATGAAACAGGATTCGGTGATTATAGATTAGTGACCCCGTTTACAGGGGATTTATCTAGATATAGATATTGAAATTCAAATAGTTAAAAATGATTCTTACCGTTACACTAAACCCACTTTTAGAGCGGCGCTTTATTTACAAGAAAGTATTGTTTGGCTCCGAGAACAGATCTGGTACGAGAATTTTAGGCGCCGGTGGTAAAGGAATAAATGTTAGCCGTCAACTGAACCAGCTTAACGTTCAAAACAATGCTCTTATTTTTCTTGGCGGAAACAACGGAAAGGTGTTAAAAGATGTCCTGTATGAGGATAAAATTAGTTTCACTCACATAAGAACAGAATCTGAGACCAGAGAGTGTGCAATAATTTTTGAAAAAGAAGAAAAATCACTCTCGACATTTTTCGGTCCGAATGCAAAAATAACAAAGAGCGAGGTGAATGAATTTAAACATAAATTGGATAAGACAATTCAGAATTGTCAAATAGTCGTTTTCAGCGGCAGCTCTCCTTGCGAAGAAACAAATTCAATAATACCTATCGGTATTGAGCTAGCAAATAAATACGATAAGATTTCCATTTGCGATACCTATGGGAAACATCTTAATATTTGTATAGATAGTAAACCTACAATTTTGCACAATAATATTAATGAATTGGAAAAGTCACTCGGGATTTCCTTAAGTTCTGAGAAAAAAGTTTTGAGCTTTCTCGATGTTCTTTATAAAAAAGATATCAAACAAATCTATCTTACAAATGGGAAAAACCCCGGCTATGCTCTAACATTTGGATTCAAGTATAAAATAGAAAATCCTGATGTAAATCTTATTGATGCGACCGGGAGTGGAGATTCTTTTGTGGCTGGAATTGCATATGGTTTGCACAATAGTTTGGTATTTGAAGAAACTGTAAAAATAGCAGCTTCTTTAGGAGCTGCCAACGCCGGCACTTTTGAAACCTCAAATGTTAAACTTAGTGATATTTCTGAATATCTCGACAAAATTAGCATTTTTCCTATTGGGAAAAAGATGAAAACGCTTGATGTTACCCCGCATTAAGAAAATATTTCTCTTCCTCTTTTTTATATCTTCTTTTACCTTTCCGCAGAAAATTAATTCCATAGTTGTACAAGGCAATAACCATTTTTCTAAGGATGATATACTAAGCTGGTGTGGTATTTCAGTTGGTGAAAAAATTTTTAAGGGAATTATGGATTCTGTTAAATCAAATCTGGCTTACAATTTTGAGAATGAGGGATACATGAATTGTGATTTCTCAGAGAGTAAATTAGTTGTTCCCCCAGACTCTCAGAATATTTCCGTAATCTTGGATATTAATGAAAATGACCCAACATATTTCAATCATTTCTATATTACGTTTTCAGATTCCATAAAAGATCAGCAGATCATTCAGAACTTTTCCTTTCTTGATGGTCAAGTTTACAACAAATATGACATCGAAAATAATATTAACAATGAACTGGTCTTTTTTGAAAATAATGGTTATCCATTTGCTCAAATCACAATAAATTCTGTTTATTTTTATAAAAACTCATCCGGTAGAAATTTAGCTGATTTGTATATTAATATTAATAAAGGAAGAAAAAGATTTATAGATAGGATTGATATAGATGGAAATACAACCACAAATGACAATGTTATCTTAAGAGAACTTGGCATTAAGAAGGGAGACGAATATTCTCAACAGGAAATAGATGATATTCCCAGGCGCTTAAACAAGCTCAGTATTTTTGAACCAGTTGAAAAGCCCAAGTATTATATAAACTCCGAAAACAAAGGTGTTTTATTAATTCAAGTAAAAGAAAAGCAAACTAATAATTTTGATGGGATTATAGGCTACGTCCCGTCAACGGGACCTGGTCAGGGTGGATATTTAACAGGTCTTGTTGATGTTAGCTTAAGAAACCTTTTTGGTACCGGAAGAGCTGCTTCGATTCATTGGCAGCAATATGAGAAGAACTCGCAGGAGTTAGAGTTAAAATATTTGGAACCCTGGGTGTTTGGCTATCCTTTTAACATAACAGGCGATCTATACCAGAAAAAGCAGGATACTACTTATATCCAAAGAAAATTTGAGGTTGATATAGAATATATTGCAACTGATATACTTTCAGGTTCTGTTACTTTAGCTTCCGAAGCAGTTATTCCTACACAAACCGACAGCACCATATTTACTGTTTATAATTCTTCATCGTTTGTTTCCGGTATTAGTTTGAAACTAGATACAAGAGATGATCCATATTCTCCGACTTCAGGCGTTTTGTTTATTAATTCGTATTCAATCAGTCACAAGAAAATTAATGGGCCATCACAATTTTTAACTCCTGAACTTCAGAGAAATGTTACTCTTCAAAGACTTTCGGTTGATTTAGAAGGCTACTATCAAATTTTTGATAGGCAGGTAATTGCTGCTGGAATTCACGGAAGGGAATTGAGAGGTCCCTCTTTTGAAATAAGCGATCTCTTTCAACTTGGCGGAGCTAATACTTTGAGAGGCTACACTGAAAATCAATTCTTAGGCTCCAGAATTTTATGGACAAATTTGGAATATAGATTTCTTTTAACAAAAAGAACTTTTATGTTTCCATTTTTAGATACCGGTTATTTTTATGTTCCTTCCGAGCCTAATTTAGGTATTTTGCATCAAGAAGGTTTTAAGATTGGCTATGGTGTTGGGATAGACCTTGAAACTAGTTTTGGCGTCCTTGCTGTAAGTTTTGCTTTGGCTCAAGGAGATAATTTTTCCGAAGGGAAGATTCATTTTGGAATAGTAAACGAATTTTAGCAATAGAGACGCCTCATTAAGTTGTCGTTACAGAAAAAAACAAGGCTATAAACGTAAAGACGAGCTATTGGCCGTGTCAAAAGAAAATGAAAATAATGGAAAGAATCTATAAATTTTTCTCCATTACCAGACCACTTAACCTTCTAATTGTCTTTGCCGCCGTCATAATAAGCGGATGGATTTGCGCTACTGTAAATCTTCCGGTAGATATTATTTTACTAGCTGCTCTCTCTGCTTCCTTAACTGCTGCTGCCGGCAACGTAATAAATGATTTATTCGATTTTGAATCAGATAAAATTAATCATCCGGAAAGAGCTCTTCCCAGTGGTAAGTTAAATCTAAGGCAGGTTTTTATCTTATATTATGCTCTTGTTTGCACATCTTTAATCTTATCTTATTTAGTAAATACAATATGTTTTGCGATTGTTATTATTTCGAACATTCTTTTGTTTTTCTACTCTAATAAATTTAAATCAATTGTTTTATTTGGAAATTTAATTGTCGCACTTCTAACAGGTCTTGTTTTTATTTATGGAGGATACGCAGTAGGAAATGTAAATCTTGCGATTGTGCCCTCAGCCTTTGCTTTTCTGATTAATTTTATAAGAGAAATTGTAAAGGACATGCATGATTTGGAAGGCGATAAACTTGAGGGAATCAAAACTTTTCCACAGGTATTCGGTCTGTCTAAGACTAAAGTTTTTATTTTTATATTAACACTTATTTTAATTGTTTCCTCTTTTATTCCTGTGCTGAGTAATTTCTATAACTTTAAGTATCTCATAATTATTACGGTTTTCCTAAATCCAATACTTTTATTTTTTATATGGTCTGTTTACAGAAATCATTCCAGGGAAAACTTGAATAAGTTGAGTTTTGTTTTAAAATTAAATATGATAATAGGATTAACGGCAATTTATCTTGGCAAATGAACGATTTTGACACTTCCTTTCTGACCGACGAAATTAAGCTCATCGCTGGCGTTGATGAGGTTGGTCGCGGACCCCTAGCTGGACCTGTAGTAGCTGCTTCAGTTGTATTTCCACCTGATGTATTTATTGAGGGAGTAAAAGATTCCAAACAGCTTACTGAAAGAGAGAGAGAAACTCTTCTTCCCCAAATCTTGGATAAATCTTTGTCTTATTCTGTTTCTGCAATAACGCATACAAAAATTGACGAAATAAATATTTTGCAAGCTTCACTTCTTGCCATGCGAAATTCAGTTGAGAAATTAAGTGTTAAACCTCATCTTGTTTTGGTTGATGGCAATCGAGTTTTTCAAAAACTGCCTGACGATAGGCAAGGTTATGTCAAAGTTATTTCTGTGATAAAGGGAGATTCAAAATCATTTTCGATTGCTGCAGCATCTATTATAGCTAAAGTTGCGAGAGATAGAATTATGAAAAGATTATCACAGTATTATCCAAATTATTTATGGGAGAAAAACAAAGGATATGGAACGCGGGAACATGTTAAAGCGATAAAACTATATGGGCCGTCGGTTCTTCATAGAAAAACTTTTTTAAGAAAAATAATTAATACTAACCTACCTGTTGACGGGTAGGATTATGAAACTTTGTTCAATTATGGGAGTGAATAAAATTGTCTGAATCCAGTAAAAAAATTGGCGATGATGGTGAAAATATCGCTGCAGACCTTCTTTCACAAAAAGG
>JBJKPP010000031.1:0-9493 GCA_046706145.1 Ignavibacteriaceae bacterium
CAAGAAAAGAGCTTCTCAAAACCGGATTTACAACAAGAAGTTCTTTAATGAAAAGTGAAGACACAACTTGAAAAATAAATGAGATAAATATTATGAATAAGCCTGTCCCACTAATGTTGGTTAAGAGCTCAAGAATGAAATAGGCCAAGCTAATGGAAAAAGCAAGCAGTGTGAATATTTCAAATACATTGGTGATAGGAGGATGATCAAAGTAAATTGTTCTTAATATTAGATAAACAGAATGAAGCAAAAGAGTCAAAAAAAGTATCAAACTCTCAGCACCAAAAGATTTTTTTTCTCCTTTAATGAAACGGTACAAATAAGCTAGAAAGCATATAAGATACAGTATTGGCAGAAGTATGTTAAAAAATAAAATAGAATTTTCCATTTGGTAAAAAATTTGACTGATCCGTACAAAAAATAAGGCGCTTTGTTAAGAATTACAAACCGAAAATGTGACCCAACGGTCAAAGCCCGGGTTTGGACTTTCTGAAGGACATTACAGCAGAATATCAAATATAGTTTTGATTAAGGCCTTCGAAGGGCCTTAGCATGCGGCAGGTAAAGTAAATGGTAAATGACTTCTAGATAAGAGTTTAATTCTTCCATCTCGATGTTGGTTGTGTATTTCCAAAAGCCATAAATTTTGGCGAGTGACAGAAGATTCTTAGCATAAAGCACCCAGTTAAAAGCAGTATCAACCCGTTTAATTGCATTTTGGGAAATTCTTTTCCACTGTTTTTCATCTTTTTTAAATTTTGTAATAAAGTCCAGTATTTTTTGAGAAGTTTCCTTACCGTTGATTGGGTCAATATGAAAACCTGAAACATGATCTTGTATAATTTCCATTGGGCCTCCGTAAAATGTTGCAAAAACAGGAAGCCCGGACCGCATTGCTTCCAGCACCGTTAATCCGAATCCTTCAAATAATGCCGGCTGTACAAAAATGCCTTTTCTATCCGCAATAATTCTATATACTTCGCCTGTCTGATCTTTTCTAAATAGCTTACCAATCCAGCGAATTTTCTCGTGTAGATTAAACTGGTTGATTAGATCGTGCATAATATAAATCTGTTCCTTTTCTTCTTCATCTGAAGATTTCATAACGTCAACATTACCTGCCACTATAATCAAGTTTGCTTGCTTTTGAAGTGCTTTACTTTCTCCATACCATCTTACTAATGATGTTAAGTTTTTTATTTTGTCCAAACGTGCAAGCGAAAATATAGGAACTAAATTAGGATTTTTAAGTTTCCCGACAACATTTTCATCTTCAACATTTTCAAACAGCAAATCGTTGAGTTCTTGTCTAATTTCTTTGAAGCGCTTTTTTTCCTCTGAATATGGAAAGAAAATCTTTGTATTTACTCCCGGCGGAACGATATTAAACTTCGGATGGAAGAGATTTATTCCGCCTTCTACACGGTAAAGGTCGGGCATAGTAAAATGTTTGTATGATTCATATTGTCCGATGCTTTCTTCTGTTCCAGCAATTTCCTGGTAGGTAGATGTGATGATGAAGTTTGCTGCGTTCATTGCTATTAAATCAGCAGTAAACTGGGTAGAAAAATGATATTGATTTTCAAGATTTTTCCAATAAAGTGCGCTGTAAAGATATTTACTTTTCTCTAAAGCGTGAGCAATATTGCATTGTGTAACACCGAATTTCCTTGCTAAAATATAGGCAACCATATTACCATCGGAGTAGTTGCCGATTAGAAAATCTGGCCGTCCCCCAAGTTCTGCCAGTAATTCCTTGGCGGCATCTCCAGCAAAATCTTCTAGATATGGCCAAATCTCAAACCTGGAAACCCAATGTTGCAATATTTCATTACTTCCTTTTCTAAAGGGCACGCGCAATATCCAGCTATTTTTTGTTTCATGAACTTTCTCAAGTCGTTGTGCGCATTTTGTATCTCCCGCATCGGGTATTAACCTGGTTAGAATAATGATTTTGGGTGTAGTTTCTATTCCGGATTCGCGTAGAGATTTCATTAATTCTTTTTCCAGAGCTTTAACCTGGTCAAGAATATAAACAACCTGCCCGCCGGTGTCAGGTTTTCCTAGAACATTCTCTTGTCCAAAAAATCCATGTGTTGAAACAATTACAATATTAAATATCAGTGGTATTCTGGATAGGAATTCTTTTAGTGATGTGTTATCAGGAGATTGCAGTAAATCATCTAATTTTTCGAGACTTTCTAAAATTTTTCCCGCGGTGTTTCCTAGCCCTCTTTCAAAACCAAGATCTTGAAGTTTGTGCCTGAATTTTTCATATGGTTCGTCTTCGGGCAATTTTCTTAGAAAAGGCAATGCCCTATCGAGCTGGTCACTTAATGTTTCCGGAGAATTGATTCTTCCGTTAAGTATTAGTTGCTGAGAATTATGTTTATGAACAAACAGAAAATCAAATAGTGCTTTAACTAATTTTTCGGGCTGTGTAAACATATTGCTTGACAAATATCTATTGAGATACTCAACACCTTTACCAATGGATTTTGATTCTTTAACGCTGGGGAACTTATCATAAAAAGTGCTGAAATTAAGAGTCAATAAATCTTCGTTGGAATTGGAATCGACAAAATGTTCTTTAGCTTTTAAATAATCTTCAACGGAAATGTTTTCATAATACAATTCTTCCAGATTAAATAAATAGAAATTTGATTTGCCTATTTGTTCCCTTATTTCAAAATAAACGTATTGTCCTATCGAAACCGATTCGGTAATTCTTCTTATTACTTCTTCGATCGCCTTGTGATTTCCCTTCTTATCTTCATTTCGAAAATCTCGCAAAACCTCCAATAAGTTACCTTTGACCAACAACTTATTATCATGACTTGCAACTTTATTGAAATATCTAAAAAAATCCTTTTTATTTTCGCTTATAATATTTTTAACTGATAAAGCCAACATAACTCCTTAATTTAATTCTAGAAAATGGTAACGTTTTATTCCATCTATAATTCCTCCGGCGCAGTTCCTTGAAGAAAAATAAATTCTCTTGCTGTCCCTTAACGAATCAAGTTCCTTACTATAATTTCCTACCACCACGCCCAAAAGTTCACCCTTAAGCATTTCTTCATCGTTTCCGGAGTCGCCTGCGACCAAAATATTTTCATATGGGATATTCCAACGGTAAGCCAGGTACCTAATGGCTTTTCCTTTCGATGCCCGGTATGGAAGTATATCTAGAAATTGTCCGTGGCTAAAAATTACATTCGCCTTGATTTTATTCTTTATAAGAGTTTCTTTTATTTTTATTATGTTTTCCGAGATATCCGCAGTATAATAGCTTACTTTAAATTTTCTTTGAGTTTCGCATTCTTGAAGATTTAAAAAGTCAAATTGCTTCATCAACTCAATTATGCTTTCCTTTTTCCACAAATGCGATATGTGAGCATCCCAACCTTTTGAGTATATTAGTTTGTCTTCAAAGTTGTAATAGATTTCTGAACCAACTGAAGAAATTATTACATCTGGCAGCGGAACATTGTGCTGTTTTAAAACCTCCAGAGCAGAATCCACTGTTCTTCCTGTAGCAACTCCGAATCCAATTTCGGGATGAATATTTTTTAACATTTCTATAAACTCTTTTAGCGAGTCTTCATCTCCAAGAAGCGTATGATCTATATCCGTAATAATTAACTTTTTAAGGTTCAGCAACTTTTTGCCAATCTTTGGAAATATATCCTTCTTATTCAATTCTTTCTTTAATAATTTATCTACCTCTGATAAGTATTTGCCTATATGTGCTTTCCACGAGTAAAATTTCTTTACATTCTTAATTCCATTTTCAGAAAATTCCCTCCACAATCTTTTATTATCTAAAATTTTATTCAGAGCTAGGGAAATATTTTTTGTTTCACTTACGTCAACAAGTATTCCATTTTTGAGATTTTGGATTATATCACGGGGACCGCCGTCGTCGGTAGCAACAACAGGGATTCCGGTTGCTGCCGATTCTATCAAGGTTAGGCCGAAAGGTTCTGTTAGAGCAACATTTACGAAAATACCCTTAAATTGTGCAGCAATTCTGTAAAGTTCCGGAACCTCATACTCTGTATCATGACGCTTAGGAATGGCAATTTTTCCATAAAGATTATATTTATCCATTAGGAGTAAAATATCGGTCAAGACTTCTCTTTCGTTGTCCGGCATCGTTTGAATGTCTTGTCTTATTCCTGCAAAAATTGCCAGGTTTGCTTTTTTTTGAAGATTCTCGTCCTCACCAAATGCAGTTATAAGTCCTGATATGTTTTTTCTTTTATCCGGCCGGCAGATGGAAAGTATCATAGGTTTCTTTACGTTGACAAAAAACTTTACAAGCTTATTTGAAATAACAGCTTTAATTTTTTCAGCCTCATCAAAGATTTCCGTTTCTGAGTTATATGGATAGAATCTTTCGAGGTCTATTCCGGGAGGAATTACTACGAAGTTTTGTCCGCCACTGTTATTGTAGTCGCCATATTGTTTTTCAATTTCCTGCTTTGTGCTTGTGACAATCATATCAGCGAAGTAAATAACTTCCTCTTCAATCTCAATGCGATGACTTATTTTATATCTTTTTTCAATTTCTTCAAAGGGAAAACCTTCACTTGAGAGTTTTCTAAGTTTATCTCTTCCAAGCGAATGCCCGGTATGAATAAAGGGGATTCCGAAGAACTTTGTCAATTCGCTGCAGACATATCCTGCATCAGCGTAGTGAGAGTGAATTATGTTTGGTAATCTGCCGACCGACTTGATATGTTTTATACTCTTGTCGACAAATTCTTCCAGATGATTCCACAATAATTCTTTTCTTATATATTTTCCACCGCCGCATCTAATTCTGACAATTCTGCATTTATCATTTATTTCTTCAATATATTGAGCATAATCAGATGAAACGTTTTTATCTTTTATTTGTCTGGTAACAAGTTCTACCAATTCAACTCTTGGATCTTCGCTTAAAGCTTTTGCAAGTTCAACAACATATTTTATCTGCCCCCCTGTGTCGGCATCTCTGCCAAGTTCGATATCATGACCTCTTACCAGGCCATGAATGCTGTACAGTTGAATATAAAGTTTATCTGTTAGTCTAGTTTTACTCATGACTAAAATATGGCCTGAATTTTTGATATATTAAATCATCGTCGGGTAACGCACCATTTATCTTAACAATTTCAGAAGCAAATTCTGAAGAAATGCGATTAATTTTTGAGATGTCCCACTCAAGTAAATAACCGAGACAAAAAATGGCGGCAAAGGCATCTCCCGCTCCCACGGTATCTACAATTTCTTCTTTTTTTATGTTCGTATCGCAATGATCCTGCATTTTATCTTTAAATAAAATTGAACCACTTTCTCCAAGTGTTACACATAAAAGTTCAATATCGTATTTATTCCTGATTTTTGAAGCAGACTCATGCAGGTCATATTTTTTATCTATAAAAATGTTGGTAATGAGTTTTAGTTCATCCTCATTCAATTTTAGTGCATTCGAAACATTTAAACAATTTTCCAGTGTTTCTTCGTTGTAGAAATTTTGCCTTATGTTAAGGTCGCAAAAGAATTTAAGTTTATTATTAAATAAGGATTGAATTGTTTTTCTTGATGTTTCTTCTCTTTGCGCCAGGGTTCCAAAATATAAACAATCTGTTTTATCTTGAATAACTTCTTCTATTTCTTTTGTTAATTCTATGAAATCGTAAGCCCGCTCTTTCTTTATTTCCCACACAGGAATTTTGGTTTCGCTTAATGTTGGAATCGCTTCGCCAGTGTTATGAATTTCATCAAGCTGAATAAATTCTTCAGAAATGTTCCTTGAATTTAAGAAGGATAAAATTTCTTCGCCGTTCTCATCGTTACCTATTCTGCTTATAAAATGCCCCTCGCCGGTCAGCTTAATTATGTGATATATAAAATTGAAAGGAGCGCCGCCCAGCTTTTTGAATTTAGGATAAACATCGAATAATATTTCACCAATTGATGTTATTCTTTTCATTTCTAATAATAAAATAAATTTATACATAATAAGATTTTTTTTCATAAACACAAATAAAGTCTCTCACTTTAACGGCGTTTTTAGGAGTTTTATAAGGATTATTCGGACAGTTGCGGGAGTGCTTTTGTTTCTAAAGAAGTAGGACGACTTATGAGGTCGTCCTATGAAATTAAAAATTTTATATAGTAATAATGTGTGAAAACAACGTATTAATTGCCTTAATCCATACTATCACTTTGTGACATCCATGGATTTATGTCGGAATTCCATGTTTCTACTTTTATTTTCCATGAGCCGTCATTTTGTTTTTCATAAACAGTTAAATATTTACCATGATCTATAACTGGCTCATCCATACCCTGCACATTCATTGTCATATCATAAGTGCCTATGTCTAGTAGTAAATCACCGCTCATGATAAGCTTCTTTGAAGCAAGGTTGAATTCAGTAACCTTACTACTCATTGTGTCTTGTTTCATCATAGCCTCTTTTATATTTTCTTTTCCCATGATCATTTCTGCATAGCTTGGCAATGAAATTACATCATCTGCATAAAAATCGAGCATTGCTTCTCGGTCATTAGTAAGCATAGCTTTGCAAAAATCTTTATTCCACTGGTCAACCTTTGCTTGCATTTCGCTCATATCTTGTGCGAAATTACTTTTGAATATGAGAATTATGAATAGAGTAATTATGAAAGACACTTTTGGGAACCGCATAGTAACCTCCTCTGATTATTATTATGTTTTTAATACAGTTCTGAAAATGTATATAACAAAGAAATGACGATATAGAGTTAACTAAATTTCCGAAATTTGATCTTCAAATTCAACAACCAATCCAAATGGTCTATTTTCTCAATAATTATTACAAATCTTATAAGCGGTTGTATTATCTTCCAATAGTGTCTTTGTTGTCATGGATTAATAATTTGGGTTCCCAATCCATTCCGTCACATGGCAAATAGGTTATAGTCGGATGTTTGTCGTACTTCATGCATAAGACAGCACTTTTATCGAAGTGTTTGCATGAAGAACACAGTGTAGATTCAAGCACTTCTTTGTTTTTTTCTTCAAACAATCTGTAATGTACAACTGCCGGGTGAATTATCAAGCCATAGATGGCTGCGAGGCTAATAATCCACCAATACTGAAAAGGTATATAACTTTGCAGCATCCACAAAATGGGGATTAATATAGCGGTTCTTATAATTGCCCAAAAAACAATGGCACCCAAAATACACCTCGCTTGAAAGAAATAACTTTTGATTAAAATAATTATTTTTATTAAATAAGGAAACAAAAAATAACGGTTGCTATTTTTAAGGCACCTTCCACCACAAGAAATAAAACCACAGATCAATAAGAGTCTTCTAAACCAAATAAAATATAACATAACTGGAGTGTAATCTATGAGCAACTCCGAAAAATCTGATAAAGAAGAAAACCTTGACAAGGATTATGGAAGTGCATTTAGCCTTGATGAAGAAAGCAAAATTGGTTTTTCCGATGCGTTAAAAGAGTTTAAGAAGTTGGATTACAAATATCTTATCCCTGTCGGAAAGATATTTGACTCAAAACTCTTCCGTAAAAAAGCGGTTCAATGGGTTTTGTTTTTTGGTCTCCTGCCGTTAATATTTTCATGGTTTGCGGATAAGTTCGGATTAAATTTTGAAGAAGTCGTATGGCTTGTGGAAATTTATTTTTGTCTTTTCTGGGCGCTTTATTTTCACACTCTTATTGGACCAAGTAAAAATGTATGGAAGAGAGGGATTGGGTATGCATTGTTTACGGCTGCAATCGGAATTCCTATTTTGCTTTCAATTCAAACTCTGCCTGTTATAAGAAATTTATATGCAGATACAAACAGTAATAATTTTATAGAGAATTTAATTGGTTTTTTACTGGGAGTCGGAATTTTAGAAGAAACAACCAAAGCACTTCCGTTAATAATCTTTAGTCTTCGCAAGAAAACGGTTATGACAGCAAGAGAAGGTATTTTTTTAGGATTTTTATCAGGTTTGGGTTTTGCTGCCTCTGAAGGAGTCACATATACCATTCGTGCTACGGTAAATGCAATCCAGTATGGTGCAGCCTCCGGTCAGGTGATGACATTTTTAGATAGAGTAATGACAGCTCCATTGCAGCACAGCACCTGGGCGGGAGTAACGGGATGGTTTATAGCTGCGGCATCTAAGAGAGAGAAAAAATGGCCTGTTGTTGTGGTTGGAATATTGTGTATGGCGCTGCTGCACGGATTGTATGATACTTTTTCAGATACCATAGTTGGCATTATAGTAGCAGGTGTAGGATTTGTGGTGTTCATGGGATACCTTTCTCAGAAAGATGAGTAGGGTGATCAACATGTAGAGAACCTTTTCTTACAAGTTGTTTATTCTGCTACTGTTTATTGGAATTTGATTAGTTCTTAATAATGGAAAAGAAATCTTATTTTGAGAAAGTAGCTTGCTGTTATCCATTTATAATATTAATATTAAAGATTGTTTAAATGATTTTTTGCGGGCTTTATTTAAGGGTGAGAGTAAATAAGATTGTGAGCGCGGGTGGTATCGAACCACCGACCCTCTGCTTAAAAGGCAGATGCTCTACCACTGAGCTACGCGCCCAAAAAACAAATCAGAAAGTAAATATAAAAAAATGAATTCCCTTATACAAACCAATGCTTTTAATCAATAAACTAATGGGTGTTTATGAATCAAAATAGTTCGAGAATCCTTATTTGTGATGATGAAGAATATCTGTGCTATATGCTGAAGGAGAGGCTCGTTGATGATGGCTATAATTCTGTGGACCTTGTTTTTGATGGCAAAGATGCAATAGAAGCTCTGAAGAAAAAAAACTACGATTTGTTACTCTTAGATCTGGAACTTAAAGAAGTACATGGAGAAGCTGTTCTAAAGTTTATCTCCGACAATGATGTTCCCACGCAGGTAATTGTAATTACAGGGCAGGCGGAACTTAGAAAAGCAATTGAATGTATTAAACTTGGTGCTTACGATTATATCACAAAACCATATAAATATGAGCAAGTTCGTGTCTCCGTTGAAAGAGCGCTGGAACATAAAGATTTAATTGTAAGCAAAACTGCGCTTACCTATCAATTAGATAAAGTAGTTCCACAAAATATAATAGGGGAAAGCAAAGAACTTCAAAGGGTTATAAGTCTTGCAAATAAAGCTGCTCTGTCGGATTCCAACATTTTAATTGAAGGCGATACAGGTACTGGCAAAGAACTATTTGCAGAATACGTACATAAACAATCCAACAGAAGAGAAAAACCTTTTGTGGTTGTCAATTGTGCATCGCTTCCGGACCAGCTTATTGAAAGTGAATTATTTGGCCACGAAAAAGGCGCCTTTACCGATGCAAAAACATCTAAGCAAGGTTTGGTTGAAATTGCTCATGGGGGCACGTTATTTTTGGATGAAATTGGTGAATTAAGTTTAACACTTCAACCTAAGCTTTTGAGATTCTTGGAAAATGGTGAATA
>JBJKPP010000032.1:0-3138 GCA_046706145.1 Ignavibacteriaceae bacterium
AAGCCAAGAAGAATGATTTGCATGCTAAGAAGCAGGTGATGGACCAGATAAAAGATAAGGCAGTTGTAAAGGAATTATTTGACGAGATTGTTCCTAAAATTGGCGACCGCCCCGGCGGATATACAAGAGTAGTAAAGCTGGGCAACAGGATAGGCGATGCCGCTGCGATGGCTATTATAGAGCTTGTAGATTACAACGACATTGCTAACAAGAAAGCCGAAGAAAAACGCGAAAAGAAGGCTACCAAGAAGGAAAAAGAGAAAGAAGCAGAAACCAAAGCTGAAGCTGAGCCTGAAACCGAAGAAATAGAAGAAGCGGAAGTTGTTGAAGAAACCAAAGATGAGAAAAAAGAAGAAAAAGAGGAAGTTAAAAAGGACAAAGAAGCAAAGAAAAAAGAGAAAAAGAAGAAGGAAAAGTAAAACGATTTCTTTAACTGACTTTTTAAGGCTCACTCATTATTTGAGTGAGCTTTTTTGTTTTAAGTTTATGGATCACCTTGTAAGTACCATTCTTATATCTGTCTGTTAGTTTGACTAACAAATAACTTACAGAATGCTGATAATATTTTGATGGTTCTAAAAAAGATTGAAATATTAAATTGTTACACGCTAAAAGCTTTAAACTTCTATGTAATTCTCAGTTTATTTATTATATGCTCTTAAAATTTTGTTTAAACATTTATCGGGATTCTTTTTTATGTCGTACTCCCAAATACGAATGACTTGCCAGCCCTCTTGTTTCAGCGATTTGTTGACAAGCTTATCTCTCTGTTTATTCCTTATAATTTTGTTTTCCCAATAATCAGTGTTGGATTTGGGATGAATAAATCTGGTAGGATGTCCGTGCCAAAAATCTGAATCTATAAATACAGCAATTTTCTTTCTTCTAAAAACTATGTCGGGTTTCCCAATTAGATTTTTGACATAGGTTGTATAATAAATTTTTTTCTTTTTTAGTTCGCTCATTATTATCCGCTCTGGCTTTGTGTTTTTAGAGCGGATGTTTTGCATATTTTTTCTTCTGTCTTCTGGCGATAAATTGTCCATTGCTAAATTGAAAAATCCATATAATAAGTTTCATCATCAATTTTATAAAATGTTATGTCAGTTCTACCATAGTTTAATAAGTTTTGCGTAGTTACTCTATTTCCACTTGGAACATTTAGTCTGTTTCTAAAATATTCTCCAATCAAACTGTTATTATGTGGCGTATGAATTGCTTTAGCGTTTTGTTGAGCCCTTGAACAAATTCATATGGGATTTCTGTAAAGCTATTTAGCAGGGATTCAAATATTATTTTTATACCTCTTACAACGACATCCATTGCTATTTGTTTTCTAAGCTGTTCTCTTCCCAATGGTATACGTATGTCCCGCGTTTTTTTTAAGTATCATTTGAAGATGAAATTGAAGCGGGAGGTTGTTACTTAAGTAGGTGAGATTTAACTTATATATTTTTTGATTTCGTCACATCTACTATTAGGAGAATCTTCTTGTAATGTTTTACATGTTTTACAGAAATCTTCTTTGATTGAATGGATATAGTTTTGTTCACATTCACAATCCCAATATTCAAGATTTATTTTTATTTCCCCTAGTTCTTGAATTCTTTCACTCTTTTCATTAATAGTAAATTTTACCTCTGATTTATTTTTATTTTTCATATTTATCACCAAGTTAAGGGACCTAAATGATAACTAATTTGCAAAGATTTAACTGTCTTTTTCTTAAAAGGAAATGAATTAATAGGGTTAAATAATAGTCTAAATTTAGGCACTTCTACTAGATTACTAACCACTATTAATACATATAAATCTTTATTTTCTTTCGCACTTCGATATTCTTTTTCGGTTAACCGAATACTTCCATAGGTATTTCGAATTCCTTTAATTTCGATAAGGAAAAATTTCTCGTCGGTTTTGACTTGGAAATCATAACCGTCTCCTAACATTCTGGCATCTTCTAGTTTACCATATTTAAATTTTTCAATTGTTTCGAAATTATTTTTAAAATATTCTTCAGCTTCTAAACCAGTCATTTGAAGTTGTTTAAATCTACTTATTAATATTGGACTAATTATTTCCGTAGGAACTGATGGGACATTAAATTTCTCTTTAATATATAGTTTAACAATATTAGAATAATCATCCGCAGAAAGATTCCCAAATAAATTATCTATTACTATTTTCCTATGAATATAAGCATCTCCTTTTTGCCACCAACCTTTTCGTTTATTCTCAAAGAAGGGATCAAATAAATCTTGTCTATTCTTAACAGTTCCAGTTGTTTCAGCAATACCTAACTTTACAATGTAGTTATAAAATTCTGTCTTTGATTTAAATCCGAAGTCTTTAATAAAGTTTATATCAAATTTGGCCAAACCATAACCAATCAAATTTAGTATTTCATAATTTTTATGCTTAATTCCGTTCAATATGCAAACCTTAAATAATAAGCTGGATTATCTATGCGAATATTTTCTATAGGTATTGCAGGAATCTTTATCATAATCAGTAGTCCAAGCTTGTTCAATTTTAAAATTTTTTTTTGATTAGAAATTTTAACAAGTTTGGCCGCTAAACTATTCCTCCGGGGCCGCAAAATAGTTCACCAAATTTAAAAATCATTAAAGTCCTTTTTTAATTTTAGGTTTAATATACAATTTTTCTTTCATTACGTAAAGATTGCTTTGCACTTTACATTAAGCGTATAGTATTATGAATTTTAGATAGCAATCGCCCTGTTATACTTGTTTCTATATTGTACTGGCGATAGCCCCGTAATTTTCTTAAAAACAGTGCGGAAAGCTTTTGGGTCCTGGTAGCCAACATTATACATAACTTCGTTCACATTTTCCTGCGAGGATTCCAGGCTCAATTTTGCAGCTTCAACCTTTACCCGTTGAATGTATTCTGTTACTGTGTTGCATGTTGCTTTTTTAAATCTTCTTTCTAAATTTCTGCGGCTCAACGCCAGCATAGCGGCTAACTGATTTACAGTAATTTTCTCCCCAAAATTATCTTCTATAAATTCCTGTGCTTTTTTAACATGTTTATCATTATGTTCTTTTTGCCCCTTAAACATTATAAAAGGGGACTGGCTCCCGCGTTCAATATCTATCTGGAACATCTTGGCGCAAT
>JBJKPP010000033.1:0-3689 GCA_046706145.1 Ignavibacteriaceae bacterium
AGAATTCTCTTACGGTGTGCGAAACTTCGATTCCATTATCCCAGTAAAGTTTAACCAGCTCTTTTATTTCTTCTTCATTTTCTTTGACCGAGTCAGTAATAAATATTAAATCAATATCAGAAAAAGGAGATAATTCCCTTCTATTAAAGCTACCGTAAGATGCAACTGAAAACTTGTAATTTTTATCCGCAGCTACAGATTTGACAAAATCTTCAACAGCCAGGCTATATTCCAGGCTAAAGTGGAGTGATTTCCGGCGGGGATCTTTTAGATTAAAAAGCTCTTCTCTTTTTTTAATAAATTCTTCTTTATATGTTAAAATAGATTCCAATATTTCGGTCAATTAGTTTTTGTTGTATTTAAAGTTCTTCTTCTTAAATTCAGCTTCCACAACAGATGAAATTCCTCCGCGTACATTAAACTTTGCAGTTAGTTTCATATAACGCGGTTTACACACTTTGACAAGATCATCCAGAATCTTATTCGTTACGCTCTCAAAATAGATACCATCGTTTCTATAAGAATTTAAATAAAATTTCAAGGATTTCAACTCAATACAGAGTTTATCTGGGATATATTCAACTATCATCGTGGCAAAATCCGGCTGACCGGTTTTTGGACACACTGAAGTAAATTCAGGGGCAGTATGAGTTACTACATAATCCCTGTCAGGATATTTGTTTTCGAAGACTTCCAGTATTTTAATTTTCTCGCTCATATTTAACTCGTCGGCCCAGGTTAAATAAACCTTGGACTATCTTAATTTAATTGCTCAAACATAATTTGGTTTTCTAACATACGGTATGGGATCTTCCACGCCGGCTTTCTGAAAACCTCTTAATCTTAAAGCGCAGCTATCGCATTCACCACATGCCTCATCTTCATTTTGATAACATGACCATGTAAGCTCCAGCGGTGCATTCAATTCAATTCCTTTTTTTACAATCTCTGCTTTTGAGAAATTTATTATAGGCGTAATCACTTTAATATTTGTTGAAGGCTTTGTTCCAAGATTAGCCATTTTTTCGAACGCGTCGAAAAACTCCGGTCTGCAGTCCGGATAACCGGAAGAGTCCTCGTAAACAGCTCCAACGAAAATCGCTTCTGCTTCTAAAACTTCAGCCCAGCTCACACATGCAGAAAGAATGTTTGCATTTCTGAAAGGAACATAAGAGTTCGGAATTTCTTGAGAATTTAAATTAGCCTTTGTAACACTTATTTTTTCATCAGTCAATGATGAACCGCCAATTTCTGCCAGATGCTTTAAGTCCAAAATCAGCTTGTTTTTTACGTTGTAGAAATTGGCAATATCAGAAAAAGCTTTTAATTCTCTCTTTTCGGTTTTCTGGCCATAATTAGCATGCAGAAAAGAAAGCGAATACTTTGCATTAGCAATTGCCGCTGTAACACAGCTATCCATTCCACCGCTGACAGCAACTACTGCCTTTTTAATTTTGCTTATCATAATCGAGTTTACCTTGAGAGACAAAGATAAGAAATACGAATCAGACAAAAAAAGCAATAGCGCATTATTGACCTTGAAATATCCTCAAAATATTGCTTTTTTTATTCCCAAATTGAGGTTTGAAATACCCTAGATTGATTTTATTTCTGAATTGGCTTTTTCGTTGCAACACAAGAGTTATTGTTTTGCAAGCTTCTTGCTTAAATCGTCTACTTTATTACCGACTTCCGTCTTCTGATTTTCATCAAGTTTCAAGGTCTTGATTTTGCTGAAATCATCATATGCTTCTCTATAAAGTCCAAGCTTATAAAGAACATTAGCAAAGTAAATTCTATAGCCTGGAAGATTATTGGTATCAGGATATTTTCTAAAAGTCTCATGTGCAAAGATTACGGCAGAACCTTCATAACCATTCTCTGCAAGTCTAACAGCGCCATTTAATCTTTTAATACCGAAATTATCGGAATTCATAAATGGAATGCTTTTGCCATTTTCCTCAGCTCCATAAACTGCAGTACTTTTTGCTCTATCTTCATCATTTTTCTTTGGCGTGTTCATCATGTCTTCCATTGCAAGCGCTAAAAGAACATCATCCACGGACATCTTTTTCAGGTATTTTAAATTTATTGCCGATGACTGGTCCAAAGTAAAACTTTTAGTATGAAATTTTATTTCCACAGATGAAAGTTTCCCGGTTTCTACAACTGTATTTGTATCTAATGACGAACCATCTTTTATTTTATTCCACTTCTCACTTAATCCGAATTGGGCTTGCACATCACCTTTTACATTTTCAGCTGTGAATGGCTGTGCCATTACAAACTTGCCTGCAAGTAGGCAAGGCTGTAATGACAAAAAAATTATAATAATTCTAGTTTTAAATTTCATTTTTTTATACCCTCAAAATTTCAATAGACATTTACTATTTGCACTGTACTCTTGGCAAGACCATAATTATCAATTGCGTCCTTATCAAATTTCTCGGAACCCAAATCCCAAGCAGTATCAAAATTGTTTAATGAAGTTGTTTCTATTACAATCCAAACCTGGTTTTCACCTTGGTTGTTTTTTCTAACGAAAAATTTCCTGTCGTTATCTGTTATGAGTCTTGCCTGATTTGGAGATAATTCTGTGTTAAACATTAAATTAACGTGACCAATATTTCCGTTCTCCGGTTTATAATCAATTAATGCTGTTTGAATACCAATACTTTCCAGCAAGGAGCTATAAAGTACACTCAAATCATCACAATCGCCGCCTTTTAATTCCATAGTTTCGTGCGGGAATTGCACATAATCTGCAGAAGCTCTAGGATCAGAAGCATAAACCATATTCTTTATAAAACTATTGAATATGTATTTTGCTCTATAAAAATTAGAAAGCGCATAAGGAATTGTATCCAGAAAATCTTTGTGCATCGAAATAATATTCTTTGCATACTTCATAGAAAAATCATAATCTTTAGTAATGAAGTACTTTAAATTTGAAACCTTGCCGTCCCATGCATTGATTCCGTTAACCAGAACCGGTTTCTGAAGTTCATCATCCGGCTTGCCGTTTATTGTCTCTACGTAAAAATCAACAGTGGAAATTTCTATTTTCTTGCCGGAATAACTCCGCGGAAGAAGGGCATAAAATTTCACTTCTGAAGTATCATTTGGTCCGAGTTTTACTTCAGGAGATTGCACCTTTTCATTATTTATTCCTTCTATTCTACAAAACGGTTTAATTACTATTTGTTTATCAGTTAAATTACAGACTGTCCCGGTAGCAAAAGGAGTGTTTAAATATTCATCGGACATTGTTGGATAGAGCTCATTCTCAATATCTATTTTTAAAATTTTTGCTTTTTGTTCATTAAGAGTATTTAGAGTTAAAGAAATATTAAGTAAAACTTTATCAAAGCTGAATCTGTTGTTAATAATATTGTCAATTCCATTCTGTTGAAAATCTGTATATGATGCAGTATTCTCTCTTTTCGAAAAATACTTTATTGATGATATAGAAATCCCTATCTGTCCATTTGAGAATGAAATAGATGGCATTATTCCCGCTAAATATGGACCTTGATATTTATCATGAAAAACAGATACACTAAAGCCTAAATTGTCGCCGGATATGTTTGTTATTCCATTTACTCCAGTCAAAAAGGAACTGTTACTTTCGTACTCAGCATTAAAATTAAATGAGGTAAAAGGAGAATATGACAAACCTAATGAAAATT
>JBJKPP010000034.1:0-9163 GCA_046706145.1 Ignavibacteriaceae bacterium
GCCAAAGAAAAAAGTATCGGCTATAAGGGAAGGATGTTAGGAGAAAAAATATGAGTAAATACGCAATGGTAATAGATATGGATCGGTGCGTTGCGTGTCACGCATGCGAAGTATCGTGCAGGGCCTATTACGATGTGCCGGTTCCTCACTACAGAAATTGGGTGCATGATTTACGTCCCGAAGGAGTTTATCCTGAAATTAAGAAAGTTAGCTACGTTGGTTTATGCAATCATTGCGATGACGCTCCATGTGTGAAAGCCTGTCCTACCGGAGCAACTTATAAAAGAGAAGATGGCGTAGTTGTTGTGGATAAAGGATTATGCATCGGATGCGGACTGTGTATTGAAGCTTGTCCTTATGGCGCAAGATACATAAATCCCATCGATAATAAAGTTGATAAATGTGATTTCTGCATTGATAGGGTAACAGAAGGATTGGAGCCAGTTTGTGTGCAAACATGCATAGCAAGTGCAAGAATTTTCGGCGACCTTGATGATCCAAATTCAAGAATATCAAAACTGGTTGCCGCTGGGGCTCAACCAAATGTTTCTTCTCAGGTTAATGTTGGCCCGAATATTTATTATCTGGATAGCCACAATAATTTCCCAATAGTAAAAGCAGCTTTTCCTCCCAAAATTCCCAAGATGCCCACTCCTCAGAATTTATGGACAAGGTTTATTAGACCACTTTTCTGGATCGCAATAGGTAGTACATTTTTAGGTCAACTTGCGGCTTTTGCCGCTCAATTATTTAAAGGCGAAAGTGAAGTGAAGGAGTAAACCATGGGACTGAAAACAAGTAAATTAAATGAAGATATTAAGCTTGACCATGAACTATTGAGAGATCCCAGGCACTTAACCTTCGAAGAAAAAAGGATTCTTGCAGGTCGTGTCATGAAAAAACATGGCGTTGCAGGCGTAACTCTTCACTGGGTAAATGCGATTTGCTGGTTCTTGCTAATCTTCACAGGAGTTGCATTACTTTCAGCAGATTATTTGAGAATAGCGCCTGCCTGGTATATTGATATGATGAACGGGATTTTTGGAACAAGAAGCGCTTTGTTACACTTCCATATTGCAATAGGCGTTTTTTGGATAACTACTCTTCTTCTTTACGGAATCTTCGGATATAAAAATTATTTATTGGATTTTGTAAAACATGATCTAACTCTGGATAAAGACGATTTTAAATGGTTTCCCGCAAAAGCCAAAAATCTTATGGGAAAATTAAGCAATCATGATATGCCGCCTCAGGGAACCTACAATGCTGGCCAGAAGGCATATGCAGTAGTTGTAGCATTTAGTACGGTAATACTGATAATCACTGGCCCGATCATGGCATTTCATATCGGATCAGAAACAATTATTCAATGGGCGATGATGTTTCACTTTATTGCAACTATGTCAGTCTTTGCAGGAATTTTTGTCCATGTTTATATGGCTGCACTATTCCCTGAAGAGCGCCCGGCATTTTTCTCAATGATAACAGGCAAGGTTAATGAACTCTATGCATATCTTCATCATTACAAATGGTGGAAAGAAATAAAAACATATGAACATGAATTCTTTTCCGAAGAACTCAAGAAGGATGGGATTGAAGTACCAGAGTTAGAAGAATGTAAAAACATAAAGGAACATCTGAATTTACACAAAACCATATGAATGGAGATAAAAATATGAAAAAAAAATTATGGGACCCTATCTTTGGAGGCACGATGATAGGGTTAGCAATAATACTTACATTTTATATTTCAGGCAGGGGTCTTGGTGCCTCCGGTGCAATGACAGATTTTGCAGTTTGGCTCCAAAATATATTCGCACCGACTTTCACAAAATCAAGTCAATACTTTTCAAAATATTTCGTTAACGGTGCAAGCCCTTTATTTGATTACCTCGTTTTTATGGCAGTGGGAATTATGATTGGAAGCTTTCTAGCCGGCATGGCCTCAAAAGATTTAAAATTTGAAGTGCTAAAAGGGCCCAATATTTCTAATAAAGGAAGACTCTTTTATGCCCTTATAGGAGGGATTTTGGTTGGTTATGCAGCAAGAATGGCAAGAGGATGCACAAGTGGTCAAGCTTTGGTTGGCGGTGCTGAACTTTCTGTAGGTTCTTGGGCTTTCATGTTTTCAATTTTCGCGGGTGGGTTTGCAATTGCATACTTTGTTAGGAAGGAGTGGATATAATGGGACCATTAGTAAATAACGGTTTTATATCAATGGGCGTTAATTTTTTCTGCGCCATACTAATAGGAATATTGTTTGGTTATGCTTTACAACGTTCCGGTTTCACTAACTCTAGAAAAATTGCTTCCGCTTTCTATATGAAAGATGTTGATGTACCGGTGGTAATGTTCACTGCAATAATAACCGCTTCCATAGGATTGTGGGGTTTGTCCATTTTAGGATTAATCGACACGAGTAAGATTTATTTCCTTCCTTCTTATTTATTACCGATGGTTGTTGCCGGATTCATTTTTGGTATCGGAATGGCGGTAGGAGGTTTTTGTCCAGGAACTTCTCTTGCATCGATGGTAACCGGAAAAATTGATGCAATGGTTTTTGTCTTAGGATTTTTCCTGGGGAGTCTGCTTTTCGGCGATTTATATCCAATTTGGGATAACTTTTATAATTCCGATGGTCATGGCGTATGGCGAATAGATCAACTGTTTGATATAAACCTAGGCCTTGCTGTTTTGCTTGTTACGCTGCTAGGTGTTTTCGGGAGCATCGGAATGAGAAAATTACAATATAAGTATTGGGGTAAAAATGTTTAAGCTATCTAAAAAACATACGGTAATTGGTTTGGCAATGCTTGCAGCTCTGGTCTTAGCATTTTTTCCAACTTCTTTTTTTATGGGAAAACCTTATGTTTTAGATACTCATCTTAAACAACAACAATATAATAAGGCAGGTCTTTTTACAATTACGCCCTTTGAAGCAGCAAAGTTTTATTCCTACGATCAAGAAAAGTGTTATTGGATCGACTTAAGGAATCCAAGCGAATTTTCAGAGTCGCATTTAAAAATAGCTGTAAACCAAAGCTTAAAGCAATTAGAAAATATGAAGTGGAAACCTGATGATTTGATTTTAATTTACGGAAATGATACTGAAGATGCTCAGGAGGCAACAGCCTATTTAAGACAAGTTGAAAATGTAAGAGCTTTTGCAATAGAAGGTGGTTTTACGGCTGTTAAGAAATATCTTATAGATCCCTTAAGTATTTCTGTTACAAACCAGTTTTCTGATAAAGACCTTACAAATTTAATTGAGTTGAGAAACAAACTGTCAGGTGAAAATATTTCACCTACAGAGATGCTGAAAACATTAAAGAGTTCCAAACCAAAGGCAATTAGGGAAGGTTGTTAGTTAACATAAATTTTAAGACAACATAAAGAGTAGGATAATGTTAATTCTAGCTGGTGCAGATGGTTGCGGTTTACAAAGTCAAATGGCAAGAAGATTTGGGCACGCTGCCTTTTTTATCACCTATGACACTGAAACCAAGATTGTTACAACATACGAAAATAATAGTTTGGAACATGATCATAGCAATCTGTTTGCTTTTTTAGAAAAAGGTGTTGAAGTCTTTATTGTTGGCAACATCGGTCCTCATGCTTTCGAAATTGTTAATACTTCTAAAAGCAAAGTATACCTTGCAAGAAAAATGTCTGTGCAGGAGGCCATTGACAAATTTTCAAAAGGCGAATTAAAACATTTATCCGAACCAACGGCTAAGAAAAGTATTGGGCATTTTCATCAAGAAAACAAATTTTAAAAGGCTAAACACTATTGTCAAAGCAATAAAATATTTAGTTATTTCAATAAGTAATCTATGCTGATTGAATTTCTATCAAACACATATAAAAATTTGTTCAAATTCCAGTAATAATTAAAAAATAATCAGACTAATTATAGGGGCACTTATGAAAATACTTAACAAAATACTCATACTCTCTTTAATTTCCTTAACAATTCCAGCTTTTGCACAAGATGGAGTAAGATCAATAGACTACAACGCAAAAACTATTGGTCGCGCCGGAGTCAGCATAGGCTGGTTCGATAGTCCGGAACTTATGATGACAAATCCAGCAGGAATATCTTTTCTGTCATCTTCTACGTTGGACGCAAACTTTTCTTTATTCGTCCCCTCCCTTCACTTTCAGAACGTTTTGAATAACACAGAAGGTAAAACAAATTATTATCCTCTTCCCGATTTAGCTTATGTTAACAATACCAATAGTAATTGGAGTTGGGGAATTGGATTCTTCACCCAGGGTGGAATGGGAGCTGATTACAACCTATATAATTCTCTTTATCACGACCAGTACGGTAATCTAATAGCACAGCCTTATCACTCAAAATTTGCCAATATGGAAGGTGGTCCATCTGTTGCTTACAAATTTACACCTTCTTTTTCAGTGGGAATTTCTATACATGCTGTTTATAGTATGTTGGAATTCCAAATGCCATACAGCCTTTCTCCATCAGTTATGAATGGTGTGGTCAACCCTCAAACAGGTATGACATTTGGACAGATGTTTTCAGCACCCGCAGCAAGTGGCGGCTTTGGATATAATGAACTAACTGCATCTGCAGATATGAGCGACCTTTCCACTTTGAGTTTTACTGGCAAAATAGGTCTTGCTTATAAAGTAAATGATCAACTCTCTTTCGGCTTAAGTTATACTCTCCCAACTTCGCTTACTTTTAAAAACGGCAAAGCCGCTATGGATATGACTTACCAAATGAACGATGCTTTCGGAAAAGCCGTCCTAGGCTACATGGCTCAGAATCCAAGTGCTAATGCACAAGAAGCTCAGCTTGCAGTTATGCAAGAATTCACCCAGATGGGAATTGATCTTACAAAAGGAGCATCTGATACTTATAATTTGGAAATGAAGTTAAAACTTCCTCAATCTTTAGGTTTTGGAGTTTCGTACAGCCCGTTAGAACCTCTTCGTTTGGGTTTGGATGTTGAGTGGCTAAACTGGAGCAGCGCTTTCAATCAGATGTCGATTTCACTTACAGATGGTCAAAATCCAAACATTGCGAGAATGTTGGGTTCAAATAGTCTTAATGTTGATTTCCCGCTGGATTGGAAAAATACTGTTTTGATTAAGTTTGGTGGTCAGTATGAAGTTAGTACAGCCTTCGCTGTTCGCGCAGGTTACGCTTACGGAGAAAATCCTGTTCCTAGTTCTACATTATTCTCAATATTCCCTGCTATAGCTGTAAACCATATTATGGTAGGGGCCAGCTATAAGATTTATGGACCAGTTACAGTAAATGCAGCATATGAAATAGGCATAAAGAAAACATGCTGCTCGAGCAATTCAAGTCTAATTGCAAATGAGTACGACGGCAGTATGAGTGAACTCAGTGCAAACGTTTACCACATTGGATTATCCTGGGGATTGTAAAGATTTCTAGTTTTTCCTGATAACTCTGATGCAGTAAAAAGGGTGAGTAATTTATAACTCACCCTTTTTCATATCTGCTAATTTCTTATTAAAAAAAGATTTGTTTTTTATGTTTTGTTAATTGCGGATAAAATTTCTTCTCCAAGCGGCGAGATGGATGGGCCAAAATAATAAAGCAGCTTCCCTTTTTCATCAATCAAATATTTACTGAAATTCCAATCAGGTTGATGTTCGTTCCATCCGTTTTTATTCGGGTCTGTCAGCCACTCATAAACTGGATTCTGTCCCTCGCCTTTAACAACTTTGCTCTTCTTAAAAAGCAGAAAGGTGATATTATAATTAGTTTTACAGAATTGTCTAATTTCCTCATCGCTCCCTTTTTCTTGCTCTTGGAAATCATTTGCAGGAAAACCAAGAATGGTTACTTTATCTTTTTGCTTTTCATGTAGTTCATGCAGAGCTTTGTACTGCGCAGTGTACCCACAATCAGAAGCAACATTAACAATCAAAACCTTTTTCCCTTTTAGTTCGGAAAACTGAAACTCGTTACCATCATTCGTAACAGCTTTCAGTTCATAAAACGGTTTTTGAGGAGAAACATTTTCTTTATTTTCAAACACACTGCTGTTTAATCCAAACAGGCGGGAGAGTCTCATCATTAGAGGGTAAAAGTTTTTCAGAACAAGTTGTCGAAAAGTCATAATGTATCACAAAAGTTTGTCCAAACGGAAAAGAATCTATTCTGCTCTTAAAGCATTTACAATTTTCAATCTTGCGGCTCTGACAGAAGGCAAAAATCCGCCTAATAGCCCCATTAAAACAGCAAATCCTAACGAACCAAAAACTATCCATGGTGAAAGTGCAAATGAAAAAGCTAATTCAGAGAAACTATTAAAATTTAATGTAGAAATAGTAAAAAATTGAAGGAACGACGCGAGAAAAATTCCTATTAAACCACCGGTTAGCGCTATTAATAAAGACTCAATTAGAAATACAATCAAAATGCTTCTTCTGCTGAAACCTAGTGCGCGCATTGTTCCAATTTCAACTGTTCTATTTGCAATAGCCGAGTACATTGTAATCATTGCTCCAATAGTTGCTCCAACACTAAAGATAACTGTGACAAAAATCCCAAGCAATTCAATTAAAGTTCTCAAATAATCAGATTGGTCAAGGTAATATTGCTGCTCAATCTCTGGTTCGTACTCTTTCAATCTTAAATCAGAATTAAATGCTTTTTTGAATTTATTATAATCAGACTTGTTGGTTAATTTCAAAGTTATAGATGAAACAGTATTAGCTCGATTGAAAGCATCCTGAAGCTGATGAGCATCTCCCCATATTTCGGAATCAAAACCACTGCCGTCTGTTGAAAACTCGCCGACTATTTTCCATTCATTTCCTGCAACTTTTATGGAACTTCCTACATGTGCAGATTTAAATTCATTATTTATTGCTTTTCCAACTATTAATTCTCTTAGTGCAGGATTAAACATTCTTCCTTTAATTATTTTTGCCTCCGTCCTTAAAAGTTGAAAACCCGGAGATAAACCCCGTACGGTAACATTACTAACTCCTCCATTAGGTTTTTCCAAATTTATTATTACAACAGGTTCAAAGGATATTATTGGATTACCGTCCGGAGATTTTGCAATGTAAGGCAGTGAACGAACAATATTTTGTACATCTCCAGGAATTATACTGGAGATTTCTCCATTGGCGCCTTTCCTAACTATTTTTACGTTATCTTCTGAGCCAGTAGAAACCAGCGTTACTGCTACTCCATGAGCCATCATTAATACTGCTGCAAAAACAAACACTACCAAAGCAACACCGACTATAGTAATGCCCGTAGTCAATTTTCTCGACTTGAAATTTTTGACAGTATAATTTATCGGTAATTTCATGATAGTTATATTCTTACTTAACCTACAAACCGCAAACCATCAACAATTTTTGTTCGCAATGTTTTATGAATGGGGAAATACGCGGCAGCTAATCCAATTACAACTATTGCTAATGCACATAGAATTATTGTAATAGGCTCAACCTGGAAAACCGGGAAGAATCCTTTGGGTAAATGGTTTCCAAATCCGGTAACGATGGGAAATGTGAAAAACAATCCCAGCATTCCCCCAAGTAAAGCTATAAACATTGATTCTCCAAGTATCAAAAATGTCAAATGGTATGTAGAAAAACCAAGGGTCTTAAGAACAGCATATTCTGTTGTTCTTTCCCTGGATGACATTATCATTGTATTTGCCAACACGAGTAAAATTATCCCGACTATAACAAAGGACATTACATTCATCGATGTTATAATAGCACTTGATGAAGCAATAAATCCTTGCGAAAATTCCACCTCTGTTTCTGTTTTGGTAGAATTTGGAGAATTCTCAAAAAGTTTATCTATAGCTTTAGAAATAGCCCCAGAATTTTGTGGACTATTTATTGACTCAACATACCAGCCAACATCGTTTGCCCTAAGCGGCATTTCTTCTTTCATCCTTTCATTAATATAACTCCAGTGCATAAACATTTGCGTAGCATCCGTTGATTGATATTTTGGTTTGTAAATTCCTCTAATAACAAAATCCCATTTCCCAGGATAGATATCTCCGTCCAAAGTCATTACGTCACCAATTTTGAGATTATACTGTTTAGCGGTTTCACTTCCGATTATACAAGCGTCTCTTTCTTTTTTAAAGTCATCAAATTCTTTCTTTGTCATTTCATATTCAGGATAAACTTTGAAATAAGTATCTGCATCCACTGCGAGTCTTGCGAAGAAATTTTTCTTGTCTATATAAGTCCCGCCAAACCAATTAGCGTAAGTTACCTGTTTCACTCCCGGTATCTGCGCTATTTTATCGCGATAAGAGAGTGGAAGCGGAAAAATAAAAGAAACAGATTGACGAGTAACCAATCTATCATTTGATGAAGCATCAACAGCTTGATACCACGCAGTAACTACTGTACGTAAAACACCAAAAGCAATAACCGCTACGGCGATTCCTATAATAGTAAGACTAGACCTTAGTTTATGCCTGAATGAATTCTTAAATATAAGCTTTATAACTTTCATTTCGATTCCTTAGACCAATACTCCTTTATCAAGATGACGTTCAAGTTTAGCACTTTCTGCTGCGCGTGGGTCGTGAGTGACCATTAAGATTGTCTTTTTAAATTCTTCATTTAATCTTTTCATCAAAGTTAAAATTTCATCAGCAGAATTTTTATCGAGGTCGCCAGTAGGTTCATCTGCTACCAAAATTAATGGGTCGGTAACAATTGCCCTTGCAATTGCAACTCTTTGTTCCTGCCCGCCGGAAAGTTGTTTCGGATAGTGGTCCATCCTATCAGCTAATCCAACGATTGATAATGCAGTTTCAACATGCTGGCGGCGTTCAGACTTAGAAAGTTTGGTTAGTAGTAATGGCAATTCCACATTTTCATAAGCGGTGAGCACCGGAATCAGATTGTAAAACTGAAAAACAAAACCAACATTAGAAGAACGCCATTTAGCCAGAGCAGATTCACCAAGTTTTGAGATATCTGTTCCGTTAACTAAAATATCACCCTGAGTTGGTTTATCGATTCCGGCTATCAAATTTAGTAGAGTTGTCTTACCCGAACCCGAAGGTCCCATAAGAGCAAGAAATTCACCTTCTTTAACGGATAGATTAATCCCGTCTAACACAGGAATTTGAATACTATCTCTCCAGTATGATTTAGATACGTT
>JBJKPP010000035.1:0-1885 GCA_046706145.1 Ignavibacteriaceae bacterium
CCCAAAGTTTTGGAAATGTAAAAAGAAGAGATTACCTTTAACACGTTAAGTGTTCTTTTCAAGGTAAAATATTTTAACAAATTTATTTCCAAATCACTCCATACTTATTAGAAGATGCTCCTGCCTACCAAGCAGGCAGGTTTAAACATCACAACAACTTGTTAGGAAAAATAGATTTTCATAGGTTTGAGTATAATTTATAATGAATTAGCAAAACATAGCCAAAGGCCATAAAAATATGTTTATCGCATTCAACGAAATTCCTGGGCACCACGATATCTTTCTTGATTATTTATACAATTTCAAGAAAGTGGAAAGTTTCTACAGGTTAAATTTCAATGATAAAGAGCAATATCCAAATGTTTTCAAAACTCATTCGGAAAGAAAAACGGATGCTCACAACAGAATTTCAGATATATTAAAAGAACAATACAAAAGTATTAATCCCTCGGAAAAAACCACCCAAAATATAAACTTGTTAAAGGAAAAAGAAACTTTAGCAGTTGTAACCGGGCAACAACTTGGCATAATTGGCGGTCCATTGTACACGTTCTACAAAATAATCACAGCTATTAAATTAAGCAATTACTTAAGCGAAAAATATGATGGCTATAACTTTGTTCCGATTTTTTGGCTTGAAGGTGATGACCATGATTTTGAAGAAGTTAGAGCTATCAACTTAATTGACGCAAATAATAATCTAGTAAATGTTTCATATAATGATGAACTACCGCCGGATATTGAGAGGGATAGTATAGGATCAACATCAATTAAAGAATTTATTGGCCCTTTCTTCGAAGACGTTGATAAAAGTTTAAGAGGCACTGAATTCAAGGATGATTTATTGAAACAGCTCAAAGAATTCTATTCTGTCGGAAAGACCTTTAAGGAATCTTTTAAGGATTTATTATTCTGGTTATTCGATAAATACGGTCTTATAATTTTTGACCCGCAGGATAAGAATGCCAAGGAATTACTTATTCCTATCATCAAGAAAGAGATTGATAATTTCCGTCAGCATACTGAAAAATTGGTCGCAGTTAGTGCAGAGCTTGAAGAAAAATATCATGCTCAAGTTAAAGTACATCCTTTAAATCTATTTTATTCAACCGATGGAGGACGTTATTCAATTGAGCCAGACGAAAATATTTTTAAGCTAAGAAGAAAAAGGAAAAAATTTAATTACGATGAATTAATGGAAGAGTTAGAAGCACATCCGGAAAATTTCAGCCCCAATGTTTTGCTTAGACCAATTTGTCAGGATTACCTACTCCCCACTGCATTTTATGTTGCGGGTCCCAGTGAGATTGCTTATTTCGCGCAAGTAAATCCATTATACTCCGCTTTTGAAATTCCGGAACCATTTGTTTATCCACGTTCCTCTGCAACAATATTAGAAAATAATATCAATTCTATTCTGGGAAAATATAGTCTGGAACCGGTTGATGCTTTTACAGATTTAAAATCGCTTGAGAACAGAGTCATTGGAAACATTTCCGACCATTCATTGGATGAAATGTTTGCAGAAACTGAAAACAAAATTTCAGAAGCTATAGATAAACTTAAAGAAAACCTTTTTGCAATTGATAAGACAATAAGTGATTCGGGTTCACGTTACAAAGAAAAAATTATAAGCGACCTACAGGGACTAAAAGAAAAAGCCATCCAGGCACAAAACAAAAAACATGAGACAACACTTAGACAGATTGAAAAATTATCGACTAATATTTACCCGGATAGTAATTTACAGGAAAGAGAGCTAAACTTTCTTTACTTTGCTCACAAATACGGAATGGATTTCTTACAGAGGATTTTTGATGCTTTAGAGATAAATAAATTCAAGCATCAGATAATTAATTTTTAATAGGCAATTGCCTCGTCTGTT
>JBJKPP010000036.1:0-15062 GCA_046706145.1 Ignavibacteriaceae bacterium
TTATATTTTTCTTGAACTTCCACTTATACATGGGTTATAATCACAGAGGCCAACTTAGCTCAGATGGTAGAGCAGCGCATTCGTAATGCGCCGGTCGCCGGTTCAAGTCCGGCAGTTGGCTCAAGTAATCTGTAAATAATTTAGGGGGAAAATGCTGCTGCCATATAATTATAAGGAAGAGTAAACCCCAAGTTACTAGAAACTAACTGTCCTGATAATACCGATTTACAAACAAAAACGTATTGAAATAAGTACCAACAAAACTAGTAAATATGGTAATTACTTCATTTTTCATATCTTATTAAGTAAAATATTATTTATATTTTTTGGAAATAATTTCATAGTTAAGCACAATTTTCTCATTTGAAAAAGAGACCTATTCTTCTCATTTGATTGTTTATCAAATATTTGGACATGGTATATAACTTGTGCAATATAAACATATCTTTGGGTTGAGTTAATGAGCAAATAATTGAGTAAGATTTACCAAGTAAATTTTATCTATTAGAATTTTTTATAGGTGGTTCAAATGCTTTTATCAGAGAGAAAAATTACCATTTCGGTCATAATTATATTACTTGTCGTAATTTTTGGCTATGTGTTTTTTGAGAGGTATATAACCGAAACTACAGTTACAATTACAGTGCTAAACAAAGCTCCCGTGCCAGGCGAAGATAGTGAATATTTGATATTTACTAAAGACGAGTTATTCGAAGATGTTAATAATTCTTACCAGAACAAGTACAATTCTGATGAGATATATAAGAAACTGCAGATCGGGCAAACCTACTCAGTAAAAGTTGTTAGCTTTTACCTGCCTTCAATTCCTCACTATAGAAATATTGTTGAGATAGAACAGAACAACGAACCATAAAGATACACCTCTGAACTTTTTTCTCTTCTAATTAATTTATTCTTCCGTTTCGTAAGTACGTCTCCAAGATAAAACTGAAAAATTGTGGAGAGGAAGAAAGATTTTTCTTGACTTTCCAATATAAAAAATAGTATTTTTGGGGAGTAGTGGGGAAAAGTGGTAAACTTTCCCAGAGAAGGTAAAAAAAATGTTTAGAGGCCAGTTCAAATATTCTATAGATGCTAAAGGAAGAGTAAGCATTCCTGCGAAGCTGCGCAAGCAGGTTTCTTCAGAATCGAATGACACTTTTGTTATGACTCAGGGTGTGGTAAAGTGTATAGAAGTGTATCCTCTGGATGAATGGAAGGTGTTCGAAGAAAGGCTTCTTCAGCTCAATCAGTTTGAACCAAAACAAGCACGATTTACAAGAATGCTTCTCCAGCATGCCTCGGAAGATAATTTAGACTCGCAATCGAGAATTTTAGTGCCGCAAAAGTTAATTGAATATGCCGGCATTGAAAAGGAAGTTCTGATACTCGGAGTCTTAAAGAAGATTGAATTATGGAACCCGGCTATCTACGAAAATTATTTAAAGCAATCCGATGAAGAATACGAACAGATTGCTTCCAAAGTAATGGGAGGGGCATGAATGAACACCATGTTCCGGTCCTATTAAATGAAAGTATAGATTACCTGGTCACAAATAAGAGCGGGATATACTTTGACGCTACGCTCGGATTTGGTGGCCATTCAGAAAAAATCTTAAAGACAATTGGAGAGAATGGTTTAGTTGTAGCTACAGATGTAGATACAGCCGCTTTTAATTTTTCAAAAAAGAGATTTAAGGAAGAAGAGAGAATTAAAATTTACAACTTCAATTTCAATAAGATAGATTCAATTTCGAAGATAGAATCCGTCGAATATTTTGACGGAATCTTAGCTGATCTAGGTGTGTCATCCTTCCAACTTGATAGTGTGGATGCCGGGTTCACGTACAGGCAAGAATCTAAGCTTGATTTGAGAATGGACAAAACGAGAGTAATATCTGCTTACGACATCGTGAATTCTTTTTCTGAAGAAGATCTTCAGGAAATTCTTTTTAAATATGGAGAAGAAAGAAACTCAAAAAGAATTGCAAGGGAGATAGTAAGAAATAGAAAAGATAAAAAAATTGAAACCACAAAGGAACTGGCCGACATAGTAATCAACATTACGCCCAAGAATTTTCAAACAAAAACTCTTTCCAGAGTTTTCCAAGCTTTAAGGATTTATGTAAATGATGAATTATCGAACCTGAAAATGTTTATTGAAAAAAGTGTATCTCTATTAAAGGAATCAGGAAGATTCGTTATAATATCTTATCATTCATTGGAAGATAGAATAGTCAAAGAGTCTTTTAAATATGAAGAACTAGATTGCATATGTCCAAAAGACTTTCCAGTATGCAAATGCAATAAGGAACAAAGATTAAAAATAATAACTAAAAAACCGGTCGTACCGCCATTGGCAGAAATAAAAAATAATAGACGTGCAAGAAGTGCAAAAATGAGAGTAGCTGAGAGAATATGAAAAAAGGTTCAAAGCAAAGAATAGCAACGCTTTTGCTCTATTGTATTTTGGCGGCTTTCTTTGTGCTGACGTATATAGGAATCAGAATAAGGTGTGAAGAATTAACGAAAACTAAGGTTGTGGACCAGCAAGAACTGGGTGATAAAAATAATTGGAATTTAAATCTTGTTGCCCAAAGGCAGTCATTAAGCAGTGAAGAAAGAATTGTTAAAATTGCAGAGGATCAACTTGGCTTGGTAAAAGATAACGGAAAATATCGTACTATTCCTGTTGATAGCGAGGATATTGCTAGGGTTGAACAGATGTTAAAGGAAAAGTATGAATAATACAAGAGCTTTATCAATTATAGTAATAATTTTTGTTTTCTTCGTAGCGATTATGATCAAGCTTTTTGAAATACAAATAGTTAAGGGCGAAGAATTTAAATATTATGCAAAAAGACAGCAGACAAAACTTGAGGATGTTAAAGCCGATAGAGGATTAATATTTGATAGAAATAATATACTGCTCGTTTACAATCTTGATGATATGTCTTTCTATGTAGATTTACGCATGCTTAGCAATAAAGGGAAACTTAAAATAGCCGATAAATTCTCTTCAGTATTTGGCAAAAGTAAAAGTTATTATTTGAATATTATGAACAAGAAGGGAAGAGATGTTTGTCTTGAAAAGCGTATCCCGAGTAACCAGGCACTTCTGTTAAAAAACTTTAAGGTCAACGGCTTATTTTCCACTGAAGATCCGGAAAGAGTTTATCAATATGATGATCTCGCATCTCATATTATTGGTTATGTGAATACAGACTACACGGGAGTGAATGGTATTGAAAAATCGTTAAACAGCGATCTTAAGGGCAACAACGGAAAAATGTTAATTGAAAGAGATGCTGTTGGCGATATGGTTACTGTTTCGGAAGAAGAGACTGTCCCGGCCGTAGCGGGTGATAATGTTTATCTAACAATCGACAAAGTCTATCAGAACATTCTCGAAGAAGAACTACAAAAGGGAGTAAAAACTTACGAAGGCACTTCCGGAATCGGTATCATAATGAACCCAAATAATGGTGAAATTTTAGCCATGGCAAACATTGATGACTACGATCCCAATAATTATTGGAAATATACTGATCAAGAAAGAAGAGACAGAGCAATAACAGATACATATGAGCCAGGTTCAACATTTAAATCAATTACTATGTCGGCTCTTCTTAACCAAAAACTCTGCAAGCTTAATGAAATAGTAAATGTAGAAAACGGTACTTATAAATTTAAGTCGGTTTACATAAGAGATACACACCCATATAAATATCTAACAGTTAAACAGGTTATGGAAGAGTCAAGTAATATTGGAATGGCAAAGCTTTCGCAAAGGCTGAAAGACAGTGTGTTTTATAAATACGTTAGAGCCTTTGGTTTTGGAAATTATACTTCAGTGGATTTGCCGGGTGAAGCAAGAGGTACTCTCAAAACACCTGATCAATGGTCTGGTGTTACAAAAGAGTTTATGTCTTATGGATACGGAATATCTGTAACCCCGCTTCAATTAATCACTGCATATTCGGCTATCATTAATGGGGGCATCTTATATCAGCCGCAGGTAATTGAAAAAGAAACTTCGAGCGATGGAACCGTTAAATATATGGAGCAGCCCAAAGAAGTTAGAAGAGTTATAAGCGAACAAACTTCTGCAACAATGAGAAAAATCCTTGTTTCCGTAGTTCAGCACGGTACTGGTGAAAATGCAAAGTTGAGTGATATGAACATCGGTGGAAAAACAGGCACGTCCCAAAAACTTATTAATGGACAATATTCAAAAGAAAGTTACAATTCATCCTTCATAGGCTTTTTCCCTGCTGACAATCCAAGCATAATAATTCTTGTGCTTGTGAATGCTCCTAAGGTGGGAAGATATGGAGGAAGTGTAGCCGCGCCAATATTCAAAAATATTGCCGAGAGAATAATTAACTCCGGCCACGGTGATTTCCAAAAGCAGAATGGAAATGAACCTGATTTGAAGTTCGCTGATACTGATAATTTAAGCCCTAATCCTAAGCAGCCAAGATTTCAAAACACAATCCAGAAAACATCTGCTGATAATTCAGTGAATGATGCTGGTCCCAACAAAATGCCTGATCTTACGCATTATTCACTCAGAGAAGCTATTTATACACTTACAAAGCTAGGTGTAAGATATAAAATTCAAGGTGCAGGAAAAATTGTTTCTCAAAGTATTTCGCCTGGTGATTATATTCAAAAAGGTGGTACATGCATTTTATTTTGTAAAGAAAATTCATTGCCTGGGGTATCAGTCTATTGATGGAATTGACAAAAATATTGGATCATTTAAGTACTATACAAGTTATAGGAGAAGTTCAGAGACAGGATGTTAGCGGGATATATTATGACTCTAGAAGGGCTCAAAACAATTCGATATTTGTTGCAATAAAAGGATATAAAACAGATGGGCATAAATACGTTTTGGATGCTTTGAACAAAGGAGCAATCGCGGCAGTTGTTGAGGATAGTAATGCAGTTCCTGATGAAATGTTTGTACATCAGAAAAGAGCAAAAATTGTTGTGAAAGATAGCAGAATTGCTTTGGCGCAGTTGTCCAATTTCTTTTATGATGAACCGTCAAAAAAAATAAAGTTGATAGGAATAACCGGAACTAACGGAAAGACAACAACTAGCTATTATATAAAAAATATTTTAGAGGCTAATGCCGCTAAAGTTGGACTAATAGGAACTATAGCGAATTATATCGGTGACAAAAAAGTTTACACAGAGATGACTACTCCGGAATCTGTAGAAATAAATAAACTTTTGCTTGATATGTATCAAGAAAAATGCAGCCATGCTGTAATGGAAGTATCATCTCATTCTTTAGCACTTAACAGAGTTTACGGAATAAATTTTTCTACAGGTGTTTTTACAAACATAACTTCCGATCATTTAGATTTTCATGGAAATTTTGAAAATTATTTAAATGCAAAAAAGGTTTTATTCGACGCTCTTCCACAATCTGCATTTGGTGTGTACAATTCTGATGACAAAAATAGCCTAACCCTCATCAAGAACTCCCAAGCAAAAACCTTCTCCTACGGCACAGCATCAAATGCAGATTTCTTTTTTTATGATGTCAAATATGACTTGAGTGGGACATCATTCGCTTTAACTTATAACGGTGTTGAATATTCCGTTTCTACATCTTTGGTGGGTGAATTTAATGCCTATAATGCGTGTGCGGCCTTTGCCACAACTGTTTTGTTAGGAGTTAAAGAATCGGTGGCAATCGAAGGTATTAAAACTATGCCGCATGTTCCGGGCAGGTTTGAAATTATTGGTGGGGACAAAAAAGTAATTGTGGATTATTCACACACTGCAGATAGCCTGGAGAAAACATTATTGGCTCTGCGAAAAATAGTAGGCAACAAGAACCCTGTTTATACTGTTTTCGGATGCGGCGGTGATCGTGATAAAACAAAAAGACCTATAATGGGAAAAATAGCCAGCGAATTAAGTGATAAAATAGTTATTACCACAGACAATCCGAGGACTGAGGATCCGCTAAAGATTATAAGTGAAATTGAAAGCGGCATCGCTAAAAAGAATTTTAAAACAATTCCTGATAGAGAAGAAGCAATTAAGTTTGCAATAGAGAACTCCGAGAGCAACGCAGTAATATTAGTTGCCGGTAAAGGACATGAAAATTATCAGGAAATTAATGGAGTTAGAAGACATTTTTCCGATAGAGAAGTTGCTGAGAAATACCTGGGTAGATGAATAAAATTAGTTTAACCGTTGAAGATTTTAGAAACATATCAGGTTCTGTTCTTTTAAACTTTGATCTTTTTAAAAGCGCGACATCGGTCACGATTGATTCAAGAAATGTTAAACATGGTTCATTGTTTATAGCAATTAAAGGGGAAAATTTCGATGGCCATGATTTTGTAAAAGATATTGTAAAATCAGACGCAGCCGCAGCATTAATACAGAAAAATAAGATCAAAAAATTTCAAGATTTGAAAATTCCCATTGTTGCTGTCGATGACACTTTAGTTGGGCTAGGTGAGATAGCAAGAATCTGGAGACAAAAATTAAAAGCGAAAATTATTGGTATTACTGGCAGTAACGGTAAAACTTCTACTAAAGAAATGATTTCTACTTTGCTGGGAGAGAAATTTAAAGTGAATAAAAGTGTTGGCAACAACAACAATCATATTGGTGTACCATTAACGATATTCAACACGAATTTACATCATGATTATCTAGTTTTGGAAATGGGGACGAATCACTTTGGGGAAATAGAATATCTTTCAAAAATTGCAGAACCTGAATACGCATTGATAACAAACATTGGGGATTCTCACCTTGAATTCCTTAAAAACCGTAAAGGTGTTCTAAATGAAAAAAGTGCTTTATTTAAAATAACCTCTGAAAAAAATGGTTTTTTATTTATCAACAATGATGACCCGCTGCTGAAAAGCTCATTCAACAATTACAAAAATAGAATTACGTTTGGCTTTCACTCTTCTTCTAATGTAAGCGGAGAATTAATTGGTTTTACCAAAGATGGAAAATCCAAATTAAGAATCAAATGCGGTAATAGTAAATTTATTATCACTATGCCAACTGTAGGTATGCAAAATGCCAAAAATTTTCTTGCTGCAGCTACAGTTGGTTTAGAATTGGGTTTAACAAAAAATCAAATAACATCTGCCGCTAAAAGAATTAAGGGCGTAAATAAAAGATTAAATATTAAGAAGTTCAAAGATTTTGTTTTGATTGATGATACCTATAATGCAAATCCAGAATCAACAAAATTGGCTATTGATTTAACTTCAAGGTTTGAAGTATATAAAAACAAAGTTCTAATTTTAGGAGATATGTTTGAGTTAGGAAGACAAGAAAAAAAGTTACACGAAGCTCTTTTATCTCCAATTAAGAAGAATAAATCGACCAATGTTTTAACCATCGGAAAAAGGATGAAATATCTTTCTGATAAATTGAACAATACAAAAATTTCTAACAAACATTTTAGCTCGAGGAAAAGATTAAAAGATTATATACAAAAATTTGATTTTTCCAATTCGGTGGTACTTGTTAAAGGCTCAAGAGGGATGAAGATGGAAGAATTCGTAAACGCTATTTTAGAAAACAATTAATGCTGTATTATTTATTCGAATATATTCATAAAACTTTTAATCCTCCTGGATTTAACATTTTTCGTTATTTGACATTTAGGTCTGCTTTAGCTGCAATTTTTGGTTTGTTCTTTTCAATTTACTTAGGTCCGAAGATAATAAGCTACCTCAGGAAAAAACAAATAGGAGAGGCTGCAAAGGTTGAAGCTCCAAAGTCCCATTTATCGAAGGCTGGAACACCAACAATGGGAGGAATAATAATAGTCATTTCCGTAATTGTTCCCGTTTTACTTTGGGCAAATATAGAAAGCATATATATAATTCTGATTTTGACAGGCACATTATGGCTAAGCGCGGTCGGCTTCCTGGATGATTATTTGAAAGTCGTAAAGAAAATGCCCAAGGGACTAATTGGCCGTTATAAGTTACTGGGTCAATTTATTATAGGTTTGGTTGTTGGTTCAGTTATTTATTTTTCTCCTGTTTTTGCCGGAGTACATTCACTAACAACGGTTCCTTTTCTGAAAAGTGTGAACCTGGATTTTTCGGTTTTTTATATACCGGTTGTAATTTTCATAATTACTGCGACATCCAATGCCGTTAACCTAACAGATGGTCTTGACGGTTTGGCAATAGGTGTTACGATTATTGTTATGCTGGCGTTGGGAGTTATGAGTTACGTTTCCGGAAATGCAATCTATGCGAAGTATCTGAATATTATTTTTCTGCCCGGCGCCGGTGAATTAACAGTTTTCATCTCGGCATTGATAGGAGCAGCTTTAGGCTTTTTGTGGTTTAATTCGTACCCCGCTCAAATTTTTATGGGGGATACGGGCTCTTTAGCAATCGGCGGCGCATTTGGGATATTAGCGGTTCTTATTAAAAAGGAATTGTTAATACCAATTTTGGGCGGAGTCTTTTTTATGGAAACATGCTCGGTGATAATTCAGAAGATTTACTTCAAATATACTAAGAAGAAATACGGGCAGGGTAAAAGAGTTTTTAAAATGGCGCCTATTCATCATCATTTTGAAATGCTGGATTGGGCAGAACCTAAAATAGTTATTCGTTTTTACATATTGGCAATAATTTTTGCGATTATAAGCCTGGCATCATTTAAAGTGCGTTGATGTTAAAGAATAAAAAAGTTTCGATAATAGGTGCAGCAAGAAGCGGTGTAGCGGCAGCTAAGCTAGTGAAGAAAATCGGAGGAATTCCATTTGTCTCTGATTTTCAAAAAAGCAGTAAGCTGGCTGAATCTGAAAAGATGCTCATTGAAAATAAAATTGAATACGAACTTGGCAATCATTCTGAAAGAGTTTTTGAATGTGATTTAATGGTCGTTAGTCCCGGTGTTCCGTCCGATTCCAAAGTAATAAAAAATGCTTTGGAAAAAGGCATTAAGGTTATTAGCGAAGTAGAATTAGCGTTTCAGAATTGCAAAGGAAAAATTGTTGCAATAACAGGTACCAATGGAAAAACAACAACAACAAGTTTATGCGGACATATTTTTAAGGCGGCAGGCGTGAACACTTACGTCGCTGGAAATATTGGCTATGCTTTCTCAGAAGCTGCTTTAGATATGCAGGAAAACGACTATGCAGTTCTTGAAATATCCAGCTTTCAGTTGGACTTTATTGAGAAATTTAAACCAAACATAGCAGTCATCTTAAATATTACTCCTGACCACTTAAATAGATATGAAAATAAATTTGAGAATTATATCAAATCAAAACTCAGGATTTATTCAAACCAGGATAAGGGCGATTTTGTAATCTTGAATAAAGATGATGAAACTTTAATGAATTCGCTAACTGAATATAAAAGCCATAGCTATTATTTCTCTAACAAAGAACCTTTGCTAAATGGCTGTTATGTATCAGATAGCCATATAATTTTTAATGAAGACGGAGAATTAACGTTTAGCTTTCCGCTAAAAGAACTGCCTATAAAAGGTGAACATAATGCGGCGAATGCCATGGCGGCTATAACTGCAGCTAAAATTTTCGGATTTGACAATGAAAAAATTAAAGAAGGGTTGAGAACATTCAAAGGCGTTGAACATAGACTTGAGTTCGTTCGCGAGATTAATGGAGTAAAATATATTAATGATTCAAAAGCTACTAATGTTGATTCTGTTTGGTATGCACTTAGAAGTTTTGACCAGCCGATATTTTTGATTCTTGGTGGACAGGACAAGGGAAACGATTACAATAAAATTAAGCAGCTGGTTATAGACAAAGTCAAAAAGGTTTATGTAATTGGTTCTTCAGCAGATACTATTTATACATTTTTCCATTCTATAGTTAAAGTGGAATTGAAACCTACTCTTGAGGATGTAGTTTTAGCGGCTAATAAAGAAGCAAAAGAAAATGAAATTGTATTATTATCGCCGGCATGCGCAAGTTTTGATATGTTTGATAATTACGAGCACAGAGGTAAAGTTTTTAAGGAAGCAGTAAATAAATTATGAAGAGATTAGCCCTCATAATATTTTTTGACTCTTTTATCCTTGCTCTTTTAGGACTTGCAATGGTTATGAGTGCGAGCAGTGTTTATAGTGCGATTAGATTCGATTCCGTTTTTCATTTATTTAACTCGCAATTCTTTAAGGTAATTGCAGGAATAATTTTTATGATTGTTTTTGCATTTATTCCTTATGAAATATATAAAGATTTTAGCAAGCCAATGATAATTCTTGCGGTTCTACTGTTAGCAATTACGCTGGTGGCTGGACACAGCGCCAAAGGCGCAGAAAGATGGATTCCACTTGGGCCATTCTCATTTCAACCGGCGGATTTTGCAAGGGTTGCGCTTATAATTCACCTTGCTAAACTAATTGATACCAAAGGTGAGCTTCTACAAAATTATAAACACGGATTTTTGTATTTGTTTATATGGGTAATTTTAATTTCCGGTTTAATCGTGCTTCAGCCTAACGTAAGTACGGCTATCATCCTGGTTATTATAAGTCTAGCAATTCTTTATGTCGGTGGGGCCAATATCGGACACATACTTGCCACTTCGTTTTTTTGTGTGCTGGCAGCAGGAGTTGTTTCTTTATTATTTGCTCATTCAAGAGAGAGAATTTTTACGTTTTTTAACAGCATGTCGAATGGTGGAAGCATTAACATACAAGTCAAACAAGCTACCATTGGATTAGGAAGCGGGGGGCTGTTCGGTGTAGGAATGGGACATAGTATGCAAAGCAACCTTTTTCTACCGGAAGCTTATGGAGATTTCATTTTTGCAATCTTGGGTGAAGAACTTGGATTTGTTGGTTCGGTGGTTGTTTTAATTAGCTACCTTGTCCTTTTTATCTGTGGAATTCTAGTTGCCAAAAAGGCTAAAGATAAATTTGGTCAGCTTTTAGCTTTTGGGATTACATTCTCGATAATAATTTATGCTTTTGTCAATATAGCTGTAGCAACAGGGCTTGTTCCGACTACAGGATTGCCGCTGCCATTTATAAGTTACGGCGGCACCTCCATAGTATTTTTATGTATTACAATTGGTATCCTAATAAATATTGCTCTGTCAAGTGCAGTGGCAAGTAAAAACCAGTCTCAAAAGGCGGGTGTAAAGGTTAAGAATGGTTCCAGGAAAAGAAGATAATAGATTTTTGTTTGCTGGCGGCGGAACCGGCGGTCATCTTTTTCCGGCTGTTGCAGTTGCGGAGAGAATCAGAGCTCGTTTACCCGAGTCACAAATTTTATTTGTTGGAACTAAAAATAAGATTGAAGGAAAAGTTGTTCCACAGCTTGGTTTTGAGTTTAGGTCTATCTGGATAAAAGGATTTTCAAGGAAAATTAATTTGGAAAATTTATTGTTCCCGTTAAAGTTGATTGTTTCCATCATTCAGTCAATTGCAATAAATCTAAATTTCAGGCCCAAAGTTGCTATAGGTTCCGGCGGGTACGTTTCCGGACCCGCGATATTTGGTTCGAGTTTGGTTGGAGCAAAAGTGATTCTCATAGAACAAAACAGTTATCCGGGTGTAACAACAAGATTGCTGGAAAGATTTGCTGACGAAATTCATATAAGCTTTGAGGAGACAAAGAAATATCTACGTAAGAAAGAAAAAGTTTTCTTAACAGGAAACCCTATCCGTCAGAACCTTAGATCAATAGATAAAACTGAAGCCTTAAAACATTTTGGTTTTACTTTGGAAAAGAAAACACTTTTGATTTTAGGAGGAAGTTTAGGAGCCCGTTCAATAAACGAGGCTGCAGCAAATTCAATCGGAAAGTTTAAAGACAGCAATATTCAAGTATTATGGCAAAGTGGAAGCATATATTATGAAGAATATAAAAAATATGCGGGCAAGAATGTCTTGGTAAAGCCTTTTATTGAAAATATGAATCTAGCATACTCCGCATGTGACCTTTTAGTATCAAGAGCGGGCGCAACAACAATAGCTGAAATAGTTGGACTGGGAATTCCGTCTATTATAATTCCTTCTCCAAACGTAGCTGAAAATCATCAATATTATAATGCAAAATCTTTGTCAGATAAGGATGCAGCTATTTTAATAGGCGATGAAAATGTTAAGAATTTGCTTGCTGAGAAAGTCGTTTCAACAATTTTTAATGATAGTTTACTTGTGAAATTGAAAAAGAACGTTAGCGAATTGAGCGGTAAGAATGCCGCAGAAATAATTGCCGGTAATGCAATTAATTACGCTGAACAAAAATGAGTAATAATAATACAAACCTGCCTTCTCCCGACAAAGTTGGGATGGGGCAGACAGATAGCAAAAAAATATACTTTTACAATATGTCGTTTTACTATCAATCAACAATAATTTACTTCGTAGCGTTTATTCTTTACGTTGTGATAAGAGGAGAGTTTATAGAAAATTCATTTATACTTATAACAAGAGACCCTATTATATATTTCTTTGCAATTATTGTATTGTTTTCGCTTTTGAGTTTGGTTTATAATTTATATAAGAAAAGACATCTTGAAGTGTTTAATGATAAAATTTCCTTTGTAACCCGTTTTCAATCTAAAACTTTTGGTAAAGATGATATTCTATTTATAAAAATTTATAGAAGTAAAAATTCATCGAAGAAAGAAGCTTTCAGATTTATTAGAGTTAAGGTTAAAGAAAGAAGAAGACCAATTATAATCAGACCTTATGATTATGAGAATGAAAATGAATTGGTACAAAGTTTTGAGCAGCTTAAACTTGCTGTAGAGAGTAATTGATATGTTTAAAAACATTAAGAAGGTACATTTTGTTGGAATCGGTGGAATCGGAATGAGTGGAATTGCAGAAATTCTTCTCAGCCAGGGTTTTGAAGTTTCCGGTTCGGATTTACAATCTACAGAAATCACAGAAAGACTCGGAAAGCTTGGTGTAAAGATTTATGAAGGTCATGCAGAAAGGAATTTAGACAATGCAGATGTTTTGGTCTATTCTTCGGCTGTTAATTTAGAAAATCCTGAAGTTAAGTCTGCTATTGAAAGGAAAATTCCAATAATTAAACGCGCTGAGATGCTGGCAGAAGTAATGCGGATGAAATATGGTATCAGCATTGCCGGTACACATGGAAAAACAACTACAACTTCTATGGTAGGATTGACTTTAACTGAAGGAGGAATTGACCCAACAATTATTGTTGGCGGCAAACTCAGCAGTCTCGGCGGCACAAATGCAAGGCTTGGAAAAGGTGATTTCATCGTTGTAGAGGCAGACGAATTTGACAGAACTTTTTTAAGACTAACACCAACGATTGCGGCGTTAACAACCTTAGAGAGAGAACATCTTGATACCTATAAAGACTTGAATGATATAAAATCAGCTTTTATAGAATTTGCAAACAAAGTTCCTTTTTACGGATTTGTAATACTCTGCATGGATGAGCCTGCATTACAGGATATCATCCCGCAGATAAATAAAAAGGTTCTTACATATGGATTAACAACCCAAGCAGATATTCGCGCTGTTGATGTGGCTCATGAGAAGCTCTCAAGCACATATACAGTGAAATATAACAAAAAGGATTTAGGTAAAATTAAACTTAATGTTCCAGGCGTTCATAATGTTAAGAATTCATTGGTGGCTGTTGGTATTGCAACAGAGCTTGGAATAGATTTTAATGTTGTTCAAAAGGCATTGGAGAAGTTTACAGGAGTTTACAGAAGATTCGAAGTAAAATATAATAACGACGTTCTTGTGATTGACGATTATGCACATCACCCTACAGAAACCAGTGCAACTCTGGCGGCAGTAAGAGGAGGGTGGGATAGAAAACTTGTTGCAGTTTTTCAACCGCATTTATTTACAAGAACCAGAGATTTTTATTTGGAATTTGGAAGGTCGTTTCTGAATTCGGATGTTTTTATTTGTACAGATATTTACCCAGCGAGGGAAAAACCAATCGAGGGAATAACTGGTGAATTGATAGCAAATGCAGCAAAGAAGTTTGGACATAAGCACGTGATCTATGTGAAAGATAAAAATATTATTCCGCAAACTTTATATGAAATAAAACAGAAGGATGATATAATAATTACAATGGGCGCCGGAGATATTTATAAATACGGAGAGAAGTTTGTGGAAATGTTAAAAAATGACTTTAGGCATGAGTGAGAATAAAGGAAAAATCTTAGGTTCTGTTTTTTTTGTTTTTTTAATTTTTCTCTTGGCTTTTTTGATTATGAATACAAAGAAATCTACTAGAAAGACAGTACAATTGATAGAAATTGAAAACAACAAACTGTTGAGTGAAAATGATTATTTAACTCAAGCCAAGCTCAATAACAAAACTGAGTACAGCAGCCTTACTTTAGGAATCATAAAGGATAGAATTGAAAAGCACCCTTACGTTAAATATGCTGACGTTGAATTTTATAAAGACCACCTTGTAAGAGTTTACTTAACTGAGAAGAAGATGGATGCGGTTCTTGTGAGCGGTTCGAATCCTTTATTTATTTCAGATGACTTAGAACTTCTTCCTGTTCTCCCTAAAACTAAAATGGTTGATTTACCAGTAATTATAAATCCTGATAGAAGCGATACCATTAAACTTTACTCTCTTGTAAAAGGTAATGATATAACTCAAGGTTTAAAAATAATTGATGCTTGCAAACTTGTAGATAACAAATTCTTCAAATATCTTTCCGAGATTAATTTGAGAGAGGGCGGCGACATAGTAATAAATTTCTCCGGATTGAAACCACCGGTTGTTTTTGGTAAGTATGAAACTGCGGCCAAGATAGTTTATCTTAAGGATGTACTCGAATATTTAACCGCCAGTAACTCACTCAATAATACATCTTATATTGATTTAAGATTTAAAGACAGGGTTTATTTAGGTGAAAATCAAGGAACAGGTGTAACCGAATGAAAAAGAATATAGTAGCAGGATTAGATTTAGGCACTACAAAAGTTTGTGCAGTCATTGCAGAAAAGGTAGATGATTCAAAATTTGATATTCTCGGATTTGGAGTTGCGCCTTCTGAAGGCTTGCATAAAGGAATTGTAGCAAA
>JBJKPP010000037.1:0-2964 GCA_046706145.1 Ignavibacteriaceae bacterium
CAGTCACAGTAGATAACCAGGGAAGAATTTGGTTCGGAAGCAATCAGGGTATAATTGATGTTTATGACCCTGCCACAGATAAATTTAGTTCTATATTGGACATTGCAAATTCGGATTTTAGTTCTACCGCTATAAACGAACTTTCGACTTTTGGGGATACCATTTATGCTTCTACAGACTTTGGGGTGTCATCAATAAATTCTGAAACTCTAAGTTTTATCGACACATATTTTAGGCTTGGCAACTTCCCTTCAGACATAAGAGTAAATAGCACATTCAAATCCAACTTGATTTATGCATGTACAGATTCGGGTTTGGCGGTACAAAAGATGGGCGCTACCAACCTTTCTGCTCCGGAGTCTTGGAACAACTTCAGACAAGCTGACGGTCTTCCTTCAAGTCAGATAAACAAGATTGCAGATTTTAATGGAAAAATAATTGCAGCCACATCCAACGGACTGAGTATTCTTGTAGGAAGTACATGGAGCAATTATATCGCATCACTAGATAATCAACAAATCAATGATATTCTGGTTAATGGCAGTGATTTATACATTTTAACGAGTTCAAAAATATACGAATACTCCGGTAATACCCTTACAACAATTTTTTCCACTTCTACAACTTTGACAAAATTAGCATATTCAAATACAGATGGATTACTTGCTGCAAGTAATAATGGTGTCATCATTATAAAAGACAACAAATTAATATATCCTAACGGTCCTGGCAAAAACCAATTTACAAGTCTTGCTGTAGATAATGATAGTACACTCTGGGTTGGAAGTGGAAGTGTAGGTGTTGGCTTTTATAAATTACACAACAATATTTGGCAGAATTTCAATGTCTCTAATTCTCCATCTATTGGAACAAATAACTACTTTTTTACTTATGCGGCACCTGATAACACAGTGTATTTAGGAAATTGGGGAAATGGATTCCTTAGAATAAAAAATGGAATATTCCAAAACTTCAATACTGTAAACACACCTATGGTTGGTATTCCAAATAATACTGCTTACCTTGTAATTACTGGGTTTGCGGTTGATTCCGATAACAATCTTTGGATATTAAATTATGGATCATCAACAAACGAACCTCTTAGCGTGCTAACGAAAGACAGTACGTGGTATAACTTTCCAATTCCCGTACAAAATAACCAGTACGTTGATAACCAATATGGTTTAATTATAGATCAATATAATACAAAATGGTTTTACTCAACTAGTGGAAGCAGACCTGGTTTATATTACTTTAATGAAAACGGAACATTAAAAGATCAAAGTGATGACATCTCTGGTTCACTTACCCAGAATGATGGCTTAAATAGTACTTCTATTTCTTCTCTTTTGATTGACAGAGAAGGAAGCATTTGGATTGGAACGAGTCTGGGAATTAACATCATAAACAATAGCGGCGCAGTATTGACTTCCGATGGTGTTCTGCAAATATCTTCTGTTTATGCTCTGCGAGGACAATCGATAAACTGCATGGCAGTTGATGCTCTAGACCGTAAGTGGGTTGGAACTTCTCAAGGTTTACAACTTTTAAACTCCGATGGTTCCCAATTAATTGCATCCTACACTACACAAAACAGCCCTCTTTTATCTAACAATATAGAACTTATTGCTGTCGATCAGAATACAGGCAGAGTTTATGTTGGAACGGAAGATGGAATTACTTCTTTTGAAACACCTGCTATAAAACCAAATGATTCATTCACAAGTCTTTTTGTATATCCTAATCCATTCATAATTCCTAAAGAGAATAGCGTTACAATAGATGGCTTAATAAGAGATTCTCAAATAAAAATCGTAACAATATCCGGAAGATTGATCAGTCAATTTTCTTCACCAGGTGGTAGGGTTGCAACTTGGGATGGTAAAGATATGAACGGGAATTATGTAAATTCTGGAGTTTATCTAATTATTGCTTACGACAGTGAGGGAAACAATATTGTAGTCGGTAAAGTGGCAGTACTTAGAAATTAGCCGCAATGATTGACCTTTCTAATATCTCACTACAATTTAACGGAAAGTATTTATTTAAGGAATTGACTTTAAAAATCAATTCCGGTGAAAGGACTTGCCTCGTCGGAGCCAATGGTACCGGGAAGTCTTCACTGTTAAAAATTATTGCAGGTGAGCTGGAACCCGAAGCCGGCAAAGTACAAAAACAAAAAGGAATATCTATAGGTTACCTTCCCCAGGAAAATATCTATCACTCAGGTAAAACATTAATTGAAGAAGCTAAGTCGGCTTTAACAGATGTTATGGATTTACAAAAGAAAGAGCACGAAATTACTGCTCTCTTATCTAATAATAAAGAAATGAACAACGATGAAAGAAATGACCTGGTAAATCAGCTAGGTGAAATTCATCATAGGCAGCAAGACCTTGATGTTTATTCACTAAACTCAAGAGCCGAAAAAATACTAACCGGTTTGGGATTTGAAGAAAATGAATTCGGGGAGATGACAAACCATTTTTCAGGCGGCTGGCAAATGAGAATTGCGCTTGCTAAAATTCTGATCTCTCAAAATGATTTAATTATGCTCGACGAGCCAACAAATCATCTAGATCTAGATTCTTTAAGCTGGCTCATAAACTTCCTCAAAAATTATAAAGGCGCTTTGCTTATAGTTTCACATGACAAATATTTCTTGAATGAAGTTACAAACAGAACATTGGAAATTTTTCTTGGGAAGTTTAATACTTTTAATGGAAGTTATGATAAGTATCTAACTTTCAAAGAAGAGAGAGATAATCAACTACGTGGACTTTATGATCAGCAGCAAAAGAAGATAAAAGAAACCGAAAAATTTATTGAAAGATTTCGCTACAAAGCTACAAAAGCAAAACAGGTGCAAAGCCGAATTAAGCAGTTGGAAAAGATAGATTTAGTTGAACTTCCAGAAGAAAAAAACAACGTTAAAATTAGATTCCCTGATCCGCCGCCAAGCGG
>JBJKPP010000038.1:0-36601 GCA_046706145.1 Ignavibacteriaceae bacterium
TATTGAGGCAACTGAGTTTGCAGCGGCTTTCCGGTTCATTCTTGTAAAGATCTTTATTCCTTTAGATTCAAACAGAGTGCTTAATAGTACACTTCAGAAAATAATAATAACTTTTCGTTACTTTGAACCCAAAGTCTTTAATAACTTATATATAGATGCGGAGTTCCAGGTTTAAATTTCCTGGTTTTCTGCGCGGGCATTCTGAATATTTTCCCAGTGCAGCGGTGTAAGATTATCGAGTCCATTCTTTTCGTCTCCTACAATCCCCCACCCGAATTTTGAATCTTTATTTCCATACTCAAAAAGTTTTATCAGTGCGCCAAATTTGTCTTTTCGCACTATTCTTTCATCGGATTTCAAGACTGGTGTTGCTTTCCACCATACACGTAGAATGTCCTCGTTAGTGAAGTTCATATAGGCACCTTTGAAGTTGAAAATCGGCAGAACAAAATAATAAATTTCCATTTCAAATCAATGAGAAAATTGAAACTAATAGTGCTGAAATGACGCATACCACTAACAGATGCAGAAAAGTTCCAAAAATAATAAAAAATTGAGGCATGACGGTAAAAAATTAAGAAAATTATAAGATCGGGTAATCCCAAAGGTGGAATAATGAAGTAAAGAGAGATGAACTAAAATTGGCTACAGATACATTATTTCTATATTTTTTTCTTCAGACATTTCTGTTTGAGAGTTCACTTTTGCTGTCCCATTCAACAAAGCACTTTCCTCTACGACTAAAATCTAAGTGCTTAAAAGATGTGAAAAAAAGGGTAACTTAAGGTTAATTTTTTGTTTAGTTACTTACATTTAACCACTACTAAAGTTATATCATCCGACTGTGGAAAGCCGTTCAGCCATTTTATTGCTTCTGTCTTTAACATATTAATTATTTCTTGCGGTGTTCCCTCTGGATTTCTTATTATTAATTCTTTGACCCTTTCAAATTCAAACATATCTTTTTTATCATTAAACAGTTCAGGCAAGCCGTCGCTTAACAAAACAATTACGTCGCCGCTTTTAATCTTAAGTTTGTGTCTTTCAAACTTCATCTTATCCGTTGCACCTAGAGGCATTCTTTTTATTATCACCTCTTCTATCATATTTGTCTCTTTCCTGAAAATGATTGTGGGAGGCATTCCGGCTGAAGAAATATCAACATCGAATCCGTCAATCTTCAATAATGTTAGGCCCATAAATAGATTACCGAGCTTCATTGAACGAAGAACAATGTTCATTTGACTAAGAGTCTCATCCACAGGTAGTCTGTCGCTGAAATCAAACAAAAGACTTTTTACCACTGCGACAAGTGTTCCGGCTTTTACTCCATGTCCAGTGGCATCACCTGCTGCAAGAATAAGGGATCCTGATTTACTAATTATCGCATCATAATAATCCCCTCCTACTTCTGTTGCTGTTTCCATGAACGCAGCTATTTCTATATTCGGCAGACGGGGCAGAACTTTTGGCAATAATGACAACTGCAGCTCTCTTGCGGACTCGAGCTCCTTGCTTTTTCTTTCATTTTCAACTTCTATTACCCGTCTTTCAATCTCGAGCCTGTTCGCTGTTCTCTCCTGCTGTATTGTTTTTTCAGAGAGTTTCTGAACTGTTACAAGCTGAACCTGGAGGTTTCGGTTTATTGATGCGAAATCAAAAGATAGAGAAATTGTTATCGAAATGGCGAGTGCTAGCATACCGTAAACGAAAACCTGATTCTCACCAAAAGGAGGGGCAACGATAGAATAATCGATCAATATTTGGATAATAACAAATCCTATGAGGATTACAAATCCTATATAACCAACCCATTCATTCTTCATTTTAGGAACCCAACCTGAGAGAAAAATGCTAATCAGAGTATCAAGCATAGCAAGTCCAAAAAATATATAATATAATGTTGATGTATAACCCAATGGCTTAATGTATGAATTCAGAGCTACTACGATGAAGATAGCAAGAAAGACTATCCAGCGTCCGGGCAATTTCCGGTAACGGAATTCATAACCAACCAGTAAGGCAAAAAAGATAGTTAGCGGAACTGAAACGCCGTTCAATCTATAAAAGAGAATAATAGTCTGGGGGTCTGTTGACACAAACTTCTGGTAACCGAAATAAGTTATTCCTGCGAAACCAAGTAGACATATTGCATAATACAAATTCACTTTGGCATCAGGATAAAAGCCGAATAAAGAAATATGCAGCAGGAAAAGCATCAATGGGATTATAGTAAAGACCATTTGATGCGTAGTGTTACTGTGCGACATGTTCACTGCATTATCTAAAATTGAATTCATACTTTTGATAAAAACTACAAATCCAGGTGTGAAACCAATTTCTCGTTGCGCATGCCAGTCATAATTGGCATACCTTACAGCAAGTAATTGATTCCGTTTTGGCTCGATAGTTAAAGTTTTCCAAATTCGGACTTGTTTGGGTTTGAAAGATGAACGAGACTCACCTATTTCTCCGAAGGAATATAAGAGTTTACCGTTATAATAGATTTGAGATGCCCCAAATTGACTAATATTAATGGCAAGGGAAGTATTCCAGATACTAGTATCTGCTATGAAATGGAATCGAAACCAGCCCACGTTCTGCCATCGCGTAACGGGGCTATCCGGCCAATTAATGTAAGAATCGGTTGTTTGCCATGAACTATCGTTATAATCTGTTAGCGCCCAGCGCTTATTATCACCCGATTGGTATTTCCACCTGTTGTCAATTAGTATAGCCTTCCTATCAGGCAAAAAGCGTTTAGCATTAAACACGATATTTCCATCAACAAATGAATTCTTCCAATCATAAACCAAGATATGAATAGTTGTATCGCGATTAACTCTCAACATAATATTCTGGAACTCAATATAATTACTGTCCAATGCTTCCTGCCACCAGTTTCCTGCAGTAACTTTGAATTCCACTTGTGTGCCTTCTTTAAAATAAATAGATTTTTCAAAAGTGGTATCATTAATCCTACTTAGCATAACTGAGTCAGGTTTCCAATTGCCTAATGTCGATTGGTTCCCTGTTATAAATACTTTTTTATTATCAGTATGATTTTTGAGGTTAACGGAAAATGTAACTTTGAAGAGTCTGTCCGAAATATTGGTACAGCCATTAAGTAAGAAAAAGATTACAAGCAGGACAAGCTTGCTAAGTATAAGAATACGTCTGCCCGAGAAGATGAAAAAAAGGTATTTGTTATCCCCTTTATCCATTATTGAACAATGTGTTCTTAGAGATGTTTTCCTCTGCTGAAACGTAAATAAAAATAGTTACTCAATCAAATACAATTATTTATTTGGTGGGGGTAAAGGAATTACGTTGTGGTTATAATATTTTAATGACTAAGTGTTTGTTACACCACAAAAAAGGATATATATTAAATTATGGCTCTTTTAGTTAAAATTCTTATTAGATTTAAATAAATAATAATGATTTTTTCCCTTAATGAGGGTTGTTGACATTTCTTTCCATAGCATATGTTTAAGGCACTATTCAATTCGTTAAGAAACAAGATACTCGCTGGGTACTTTGTCGTTATATTCATTATGATTTTCGTAATGTTCTGGGACTTGTTCAACTTTAACCGGCTAAACCAATCTTATAAGCAAATTGTTGTACAAAATTATTCAAGTATTGTTGCATCAGAAAATATGTTAGGTGCACTCGACAAGCATCTTAATGCTCTTATTCTTCTGCGGAATAAAGATGAACTTTCCGGAAGCAAAAAGATGTTCGAAGATGCTAAGGAAGATTTCTTTTTTTGGCTCGACAAAGCACAACAATCAGCTTATACTACCGAAGAAAAATCTATACTGGATAGTTTGAATGCTGAATATAGGGTACTGCTAGTAAAAGTAAATAATCTTACATCACAAATTTCAGATAATCGTTACGCAGATACTGATACTAGTTACTATGCAGTGATGAGCACCATTTCGAAGGTTAAGAATATATGTTTCGGTCTCTTTGAAATAAATCATAAATTTATTGAGGGTTCCGAAAATCAAATTAGGAACATAACTGTTACCGCAGCCTTTACGATGATTTTCCTGGCGCTCGTCGGAATTATTTTAAGCTTGATATTCAGCTCAAAGTTTTCCAATTATATAGTAAAACCGGTACAGGAATTAACAAAATCCATTCAACATGTTTCGGCAGGTAATCTTAGTCAAACCATAGAATCAAGCGAGCAGGATGAAATTGGACAACTTGCTGAAGAGTTTAATGACATGATTGTTAGACTGCAAAAATACGAAGAATTAAATATAAGTAAGCTATTATCAGAAAAGAAGAAATCGGAAACAGTAATTGAAAGTATAAACGATCCTGTAGTTATGATTGATGAAAACTACAACATTCTTCTGGCAAATAAAGCTTTTAGTTCAGTTTTCGGTGCTGCCAACTCAAGAATCTTTGAAAACATTATTAAAGACAATAAAGTAGTAAATAACATAAGCAGTTTGCTTTTGGGCAAAGATGATTCAATTAACGAAGATACCTATGTTTATAAAAACGGAAACGACTCAGAAAAATATTTTGACCTTAAGTATAATCTAATCAACCTGCCTGAGAACAATAAGAATGCAGTTTTGATTTTCTTCACGGATATAACAAAATATGAAGAGCTCGACAGGATGAAATCGGAATTTGTGGCTAAAGTTTCTCACGAATTGAAAACTCCCCTCACCTCAATCGGCATGGCCGTAGGAATTCTTGACGATGAAGTTGTTGGTAACCTCGGCCCAAAACAAAAAGAACTTTTGAAATCCATTAGACAGGATTATAACAGACTCTATAGTCTTGTTAAAGAAATCCTGGAATTATCTAAAATTGACTCTGAGAGTTTTAGGCTTAACCTTACACGGATTGAACTAACTGATTTCCTGGAATCGTGTCTAAATAAATATTATTTCCAATGCGAGAATAAAGGTATTAATCTTTCATTAAAATCATATGGAAGCAAACTCTATATATTGGGAGACGCGGAATACCTCTCTAGTGCTATCGGTAATTTCATCGACAACTCCATAAAATTCACGAACCCAGGTGGCAAGATTGAGATCGGGTTAGAGCAAATAAATGATAACATAAAGATTGAAATTTCCGACAACGGGCAAGGAATTGATCCAATCTACTTGGATAAGATTTTTGACAAATTTGTACAAATCAGTGATAGAAGACCAGGCAGTGTTGGTCTGGGACTTTCCATCGCAAAGGAAATAATTGAAATGCATCACGGGAACATAAATGTATGGAGTAAAAAAGGCATAGGAAGTAAATTTGAAATCATTCTGCCGGAGTACAAACATGAGCAAGGGTAGAGTTTTAGTTATAGATGATGAAGTTAATATTTTGAAAGTAATTGAGCTTTCTTTAAATGCACAAAACTTTCTACCAGAAGTTTTCAGTAATCCTCTGGAAGGTGTTAAGAGAGCAAAAGAAGTTTATTTTGACCTCGCATTTATTGATTTAAAAATGGAACCAATAGATGGACTAAAAGTTGTGGCCGAACTAAAAAATTTTTCCCCGGGAACTACCATTGTTATGATGACAGCTTATGCTTCAGTCGAAACAGCAGTTGAAGCCATTAAGTTAGGCGCTTATGATTACATAATGAAACCGTTTAATCATAAAGAATTCTCACACATTACTGAGCGCGTATATGATTATCATAAACTACTGAAACAGGTTGTTGGGTTAAGAGACCAATTTGAAGATTTTGATGACGGCGACTTTATAACAAGAAACCCGAAGATGAAAGAAATTTTGAATATGGCTAAGGATGTTGCTACAAGTAACATCCCGGTTTTAATACAAGGCGAAAGCGGTACTGGAAAAGAACTGCTGGCCAGATTCATTCACCAGAATAGTGATCGCAAAGCTAATCCTTTTGTTGCTGTAAACTGTGCCGCAATTCCAGATAATTTGTTCGAAAGCGAACTTTTTGGACATGTAAAGGGTTCTTTCACAGGTGCGATAAAAGACAGAGTGGGAAGATTTGAAATGGCCAATCAGGGTACCATATTTTTAGATGAGGTAACAGAACTTAACAAAAATCTTCAGGTAAAACTCCTTAGATTCTTACAAAATATGGAGTTAGAAAGAATTGGTGAGAATATCCCAAGACGTGTTGATGTTAGAATAATAGGAGCAACAAATAGAAATTTACAAGAAACATTAAAATCCGGCGAGTTGAGGGAAGACTTTTATTACAGATTGAATGGAATAATAATTAATCTCCCACCTCTTGCTGAAAGAAAAGATGATATCCCAATCCTTGTTGATCATTTTTTAAACAAATTATCTTCAGATGATGATTTTAAAGTTTCTGGCGAAGCAATGAATATGTTGATGAATTACAATTGGCCCGGAAATATTCGGGAATTAGAAAATGTTATAAAGCGTGCATCAGTTCTTGCCAAAGATGCAAATATCAGCAAGGATTATTTGCCAACTGAGATTTCGAAAGAGCAAACAGACAGTTCAATTTACTTAATTCCTACCTTACAGGAGATGGAAAAGAATTATATAAAGGAAATACTCAAACAATACCCTTCCCCAAAAGATGCATCACAGATTCTTGGCATCTCAGTTACAACTCTCTGGAGAAAGAGAAAAGAATATAATATCTAACAGGGCTCAACAAAAACACATTTCAAAATGAAATACTAAATACAAGCCCGATTTCATTTTGAAATCTGCTCTACTAAAATTATTTGACTGTAATATCACAAATTATTATAACTACGCACAAAAACTAAAGTTTCTATTTTGTAGTCACTCGATTTGTTCAACGGCACACCGATTGAGTTAGAAATCAAGCAAATATTTTTAACTAACCACTAAGTAATGGAGAATAACAAAAAATGAAGCAATCGATATTCATCTCGGTGATTACGGTCGTGACACTAATTGTGGCGATCGCGATCTACATGCTTGTCTTCGGCAATCCTGCCAACTTTGTTGACGGAGCTACGAGAACCGTACCCCAAAATTTACTAGGGACAATTTACACAGGCGGTCCTTTGGTCGCTCTGCTGATTATGCTTTTACTCATGGATGTGGCAATTATTTTTGAAAGATATTTTTCCTTGAGAAAAGCAGGGGGCAAAAGATCCGTTTCGCTTTTCTTCTCGGAAATTATCAAAACTCTGGAAGCTGGAAATTTTGATGAAGCAATTGAAGCTTGTGACAACCAAAGAGGCTCAGTCGCCAGCGTTATAAAAGCTGCACTGTTCAGATATAAAGAGTTAATGGCAAACAATCAGAAAGTTGATGCCGAGAAACAGCTAACAGAAATTCAACGTTCCATAGAAGAAGCAAGCATGCTGGAAACACCTATGTTAGAGAAAAATCTTATTGCGCTTTCAACGATAGCTTCTATCGCAACGATGGTTGGTTTGTTAGGAACAGTTATCGGTATGATTAGAGCTTTTAGTGCATTAGCCCGTGCAGGAGCCCCTGATGCAATTCAGTTAGCGATTGGTATATCAGAAGCATTGATTAATACAGGTGGTGGCTTGATTACCGCAATCTTGGGCATAGTGGCTTATAACTTCTTTGTCAATAAGGTTGATAATTTTAATTACCAGGTCGATGAAGCAAGTTACAACGTTATTCAGTTACTAAAATCAAAATAGTGAGTTAGCTATGCCAAAAGTAAAAAAAGGCAGGATAAATGTCAGAATAGACATGACTCCCTTAGTTGATGTAGCATTTTTGCTGCTAACTTTCTTCATGATGACAACTCAATTTCATCCTGCTGAACAAGTAAAAATCGAAGTGCCAACTTCTCACTCAGCAATCAAATTGCCGGATTCAAACGTGATGACTGTTTACGTTGACACGCTTGGGCAAATCTTTATGGGAGTAGATTCACAGAATCTCATGGCAAAACTCTTTGGAGAGCAGGCAAAGCTGAAACCAGAAGTTCAGGTTAATTTACAAAATTTGGGTGACTTGCTTATTCAGGCAAGGATCAGCAACCCTCAATTAAGAACCGTGATTAAAGCAGACAAAAACGCCGATTACGGCGTGATATCGGATGTGATGAATTTGCTCCAGAAAACTGAAATTACGCGGTTCGCAGTAATCACCAATTTTGAAAAATAAAAAAAGAGAGGCATTAGTATGGCTGGAGCAGATGTTGGCGGCGGCGAATCGAGAGGTAAAAGAAAACACAAAAAAAGAGGCAAAAAAAGGCTGGGCGTCAGAATTGACATGACTCCCTTGGTTGATGTTGCTTTTTTACTTCTCACCTTTTTTATGCTGACTACCGTTTTAAGAAAACAGCAAACTTTGGAGATTAACTTACCGCCAAGTAACGCCAAAGTTGAAGTAGCACAATCAAATTTGATTACAGTATATGTTAATGAAGACGACAAGGTCTTTTGGAACACCGGAACAGAGAAACCGCATTCACTTGAATTCAATAATTTGCAAAAATTCTTTGAAAAGCAGTTAGCGGATAATCCGAAAATAATAGTTCTTATTAAGCTAGATAGAAAAAGCAAATTTCACTGCATGGTCGATATTATCGATGATTTAAATTTAGCAAAATTGGAAAGATTTTCGATAGCACCTATGAACGATCAGGATAAAAAGTTTCTAGCTAAAACAACCTAAAACAAGAGATTTATATGGAACATTTAAATTTGATTAATTCGGTAGCCGACTATGGTGCCGTTGAGCTGAAAAAACTTTATAAGAAACATTTCTCATTTGGTTTAACCATATCAGTTTTGATTCTTCTCTTTATAATTGGCGGGTATATTTTTGTACAATCAGTAATGAAAGGAAACGAAGATAATATCCCAACAGTTAGGATCTTGAAATATAGTGATCTGGGTCCCCCTCCCTCACTGAATCAAAACACACAGCAACAGCTAGCAGTCACAGCGCCGGCTATTAAACCTACAGTGGGAGTTCCTGTACCGGTACCTGATAAACAGGCTCCGAAGGAACAAACAATAGCAACTCAGCAGGAAATGAATCAGGTTGCTGCTCCAGTTGGCAACGGTAATGGCTCAGGTAATGTACAGATAACGAAAGATATAAAAGTTGAACAAGGCGACCCAGATATTAATGCGTTTATTCCGGTCGAGAAGGAACCTCAAGTTGTCAAGTATGTTCAACCTGTCTATCCTGATATAGCAAAGAGAGCTGGAATTGAAGGTTCCGTCTTTGTAAAGATACTTGTTGAAAAAGATGGAAAGCCCAAGAAAGCAGTTGTAATAAAAAGTGATGCGACTGTGTTTAATGATGCGGCCATTGCTGCTTCTATGCAGTTTATCTTTACCCCTGCTATACAAAACAAAGCACCTGTTGAGGTTTGGGTAGTTGTACCGTTCAAGTTCAAACTTGACAACGGCAACTAGCACATAAGATGCTAAACAACATAATGAAATATGTTGCTATCGTGCTGGCAGTCTTGTTCATTGTATTCGGGATCTTGATCATGACGCTCAATTTCTTTGTCAATAGACTGCCATCGCAATTCAGACTAACGATGGGAATAGTTCTTATACTTTATGGAATATTTAGGATGGTATCAACATACAGTAAACGAAAGAGTAGTAAAATATGAAAGGCCTAATTTACATAGTTATCTCTTCTTTACTACTCTTTGGCTGTTACAGCGAACGTAAAGATACCCCCACAAGGGGAAATTTGACTGTTTATGTTGATGAATCAGTCTATCCTCTTTTGAAAGATGAAGCGGCAGCTTTCGAAAAAGATTACCCAAAAGCAAAAATAGAACTGAAAAGCATCGTTACCAACGGAGGTATGGAAAAAATTCTAAATGGTGAAACAAAGATGTTTATCAGTACAAGAGATTTCAATAAAAAGGAAAGTGCTTTTATCACAGAAAATAAATTGAATATTCTCGCGTACAAGTTTGTTTATGACGGAGTGGCTGTAATAACTGCAAAAAATCAAAAGCTTGATTATATCTCTACCAGCGATTTAAAAGATGTATTGGAAGGAAACAATAAGAAATTTACCGCTGTTATCCCAGATAGTAATACAGGGACATACAATACCATAAGAAAAGATCTTCTTGGAGGTAAAAATCCAACAAATGTAGAATATGTTCTTGATGAAAAATCTATATCTGAAAAAATAGAACATAATCCAAATACAATCGGATTTGAAAGTATCAATTTAATTCAAGACTCCAGCCATATCAAAATTTTGAAGGTTGGAGATCTTAAAGTAAGGGATGGAGAGATTGCATATTACACTCCTCACCCTGCTTACATATATAAAGATTATTATCCGTTGCGGAGAACAATTTATATTTTTCTGAGCGAAGTTGGACAAGGTCTTGGTTCCGGCTTCACAACCTTTTTGACCAGCGATGATGGACAGAAAGTTGCATTGAAAGATAATATCGCTCCAGCGGCGGTTCCAGTTGTAGTCCACTAATAAAAAGGTTCAAATAATGAAAAAATTTTTGGCGCTATCCATCGTCCTATTAACAATAAGTGCTTTCCCACAGTCTATGTATGAAAAGGCGGTGAATTATATCGATAATAACAATTACGAAAAAGCTCTCGGTATTGTTCAAGAAAACCTGGCAAAAAATGATTCGCTTGATGTTTCTATTAAAATACTTGTTTATATGAATGATAAAAAGCCTAACGATCCAAAAATACTTGAAGCTCTTGGTGACGTTTATAGTGCAATGCGTATCAATGTTGCTGCATTAGATAATTATTCTGCTGCTGAAAAGTTAGATTCTACTAATGCCAATCTAGAGTTTAAAATGGGAAGGCTTATGTATCTTGATGGACAATTCACGGATGCTGCAAATAAATACCTCAAAGTAATTTCGATGGACTCAACATATTCACAGGCTTATTATCAACTTGGGATTCTTTTTTATTATGCAAAGGATTATGGACATGCAGCTTATTATCTGCATAAATATATAGGGTTTGATCAAAAAAATAAGGTTGTTTATTTAGACTGTGCAGATTCTTACTATAAAATTAATGATTTTAAGGATGCTCTAATCGTAAGTGAAGAAGGATTAAAGCAATCCCCAGATAATTTGAAGCTCTTAAAAATATCGGCTGACTGTAAACTCGCAACTAACGATATTAATGGCGCTATGGAAACATATAACTCTTTGCCTGATACAGCTTTGAAAGTTACTGACCTCAATAGAATTGCACGTGAACTTGATTCCGCACAGAAGGATTCTTTAGCGGCAATATTCATTAATAAATCTTTAGCACAAGACTCTACCCAATCATCAATATATCAGCTTGCTGGAGATATTAATTTAACTTCTAAGAACTACCCGGAAGCTGCTAAATATTACAGGAAGAAACTACAAGTTGACTCTGCATCGGTCAATACCATGACAGACCTTGGCCTAGTTTATATTGAATTGAAACAGTATACAGATGCAAAGCAGCAATTTGCAAATGCAATTGCACATCAAAACGACTTTATCCCAGCTTATATCTGGTATGCAAGAACGGAGAGAATTACTGACTCACTAAATGAAGCCTTGAAAATTTATCAAAAACTTATAGATGTAACTAAAGGCAAAGAGGATAATTATAAAAATGAGGTATCAGAGTCCTACGCATTTTTAGGATATGGAGATTTATTACACAAAAAATATCCTAGTGCAATTGAAAATTTAAAAAGTGCGGTAAATTATCTTCCCACTTCATCTCAGTATCACGTCTGGCTTGGAGAAGCATATGCTTTAAACGGGGACAAAACAAAGGCATCAGTTGAATATAAAAATGCATTGAAAATCCAACCTGACAATCCTGATGCTAAAAAAGGACTTAAATTGCTCGAGAAGCAACCGGAATAATAAACGCATGAACAATGAAAGTCAGATAAAAAAGTTACTTAATGGAAATTGGGCTAAGATCGCTATAAAATGGTTAATTGTTGTTATAGTCCTCCTGATAATAGCCCTCATTTCTGAATACTTAACATTCAAATTTTTCAATTAGGTGGTAATATTATGAATGTTGGCGGTTGGATTTTTCTAATATTATGCTGGGGCTTAATTATTATTCTAACAGCATTTTGTTTTTACAGACTATTCGTTCCTAAAGATAAAAAAGAAGCTTAACCTTTTTAGATGGCAATCTTATATTCATCAAGTTCGTGAATGTAATTTTCCAGAATATCTTCAACCTGGTTATATTCGCAAACTTGCATTAAGGCCTGTCTAATTCTAGAAACGTTGTGTAAGCCTTTTAGGTAGCCAGTATAAAATTTTCTATGTTCTATTACGGCTCTTCTCTCCCCTTTTACTTTAATCGCCAATCTCAAATGTTTTAAACATGCCCTGATTTTTATCTCCTCATTTACTTCAGTCGATATAAATCCGTAAGTCATGAGTTCTTTAGCTTCTTTGAAAATCCACGGATTACCGATCGCTCCTCTTGCTATCATAACTGCATCTGCTCCTGTTTCTTCAAATGCTCTTTTCACATCTTGAGGAGAAAGTACATTACCATTTAGTACTACAGGTATATTTACGACTTCCTTAATCCTAGCAATCCAATTCCAATCTGCTTCACCCTTGTGCCCCATTTCCCTGGTGCGACAATGAACAGTTAATGCTTGCACACCAACATCTTCTAACCTTTTTGCAACTTCAAGGATTAATATACTTTTAGAATCCCAGCCAAGGCGCGTCTTAACAGTTACTGGAACAGAAACACGGTCAACTATTTCTTTAGCCATTCTTTGCATATTTTCCGGGTCTCGTAATAGTGCTGAACCTGCCCCGCATCCAACTACTTTTTTTACCCAGCAGCCAGCATTAATATCTATTATATCAGGATTTTCGGCTTCAACAATTTTTGCTGCATCCACCATTGCATCAATGTTTCCGCCATAAATTTGAATTCCAACAGGACGCTCTTCGTCACATATTTCTATCTTTTTAAAAGTCTTTTCTGATTGCCTTATCAAACCTTCAGAATTAACAAACTCGGTATAAACAACATCTGCGCCCAATTCTCGACAAACGAGTCTAAATGAAATATCCGTAACATCCTCCATTGGAGCAAGAAGTATTGCTTTTTCCTTTTCTATTTTCCCAACTTTAAACATAATTCCTGGTTAATTTTTTATTTCTTCTTTAGCAATATGCAATTTTTTAGGCAAGAAAGAAATCCCGATTATTAATATAAATAAACTGAATAAGGCCCCAGTTAAGAATGGAAATTCATACCCTAAATATTGATAAACAAAGCCGCCCCAAAGCGGTCCGAGAACTCTTCCAAAAGCAGAAAAAGATTGATTTATTCCTAAGGTCAATCCCTGCTCGGATTCGTTGGTAGAACGAGAAATTAAACCCAAAACAGTCGGCTGAACAACTCCAATTCCCAGCGAAAACAATGAAGCAACAAGAGCAAGCCCAAGGAAAGTTCCGCCATACGGCATCAGTGCAAAACCCCCGATCATACAAAAAGCCCCAGTTACAATTATTTTTACATCATTTAAAACTTTTGTGACTGCTCTTAAAAGTCCTCCTTGAACTATTGCTCCCACTACACCTATAATCGCAAAAATGTATCCATTCTGTAAATCAGAAAAATGATAAACCTGATAACCCAGAAGCGGAGCAGTTCCGTAAGTGTTGGCCATCGAGAAAGTTAAAATAAAAAATATAGTGACGAGAGTTCCTAAATCAGGTCTTGAGAAAACCTTTTTAATACCCTCGACATCAATGATTTTTATTTTAAGCTTGGCAGATTTAACAATATTTTTATGAGATTCCGGTAAAAGGAAAATTGTAAGCAAAAAAGCAGCTGCCGAAAAAGCTGCACTTCCGAATCCGACAACCATATATCCTGATTTTGATAACAACCCGCCGATAAATGGACCGAAAACAAAACCTAAACCAAAGGCCATTCCTATAAGCCCCATGCCTTTGGATCTTTCTTCCTTAGAAGTTACATCTGCAATATATGCTTGTGCAGTAGAAACACTGCTGCCACCTACTCCACCAACTATTCTTGAAATGAGTAAAAGAAGAAAACTATTCGTAAATGCAAAAATAACATAGCCTGCGGCATTCAATAAAAGACAAATTGTTATTATAGGTTTTCTTCCTTTTTTATCGGAAAGCCGCCCTAATATTGGATTAAAGATAAATTGAAAAAGCGAGTAAACTGCTAGAACAATTCCAATAGAAGCCTCACCCATACCCAATTGTTTCTCAGCAAAAGTAGGTAGGATTGGGATAAGAATACCAAAGCCTAATAAATCAATAAAGACCGTAAGAAATATTAATAAAAGTGCAGAGTGGGACTTCACCCCATTCCGCGAAGCCGTCAATTCTGATTTTCTAGTTCCCGGCATAGTGCATCTGTAAATTCACTAGTTGATACAAAATTCTTTCCGTTTAAATCTTTAGTTAAATATTTTCCGCTCTCTAATACGTTTGCAAGAGCATTTTCGATTCTTTCTGCTGATTCATTTTCTCCAAGATGTTTTAACATCATTACTGAAGCTAAAATTAGCGCCGAAGGATTTGCTATATTCATTCCAGCAATATCCGGAGCTGAACCATGCACAGCCTCAAAAATCGCAACACCATCCCCGATATTTGCACCCGGCGAAAGTCCTAATCCGCCAACTAACCCTGATGCTAAATCAGATAAAATATCCCCAAACAAATTTGTAGTAACAACACAATCAAACTGGTTTGGATTCATAACCATCTGCATTGCCATATTATCAATTATTTTATCATCAAACTGAATTTCGGGATATTCCGGAGCAATTTCCTCTGCAATATCGAGGAAAAGCCCACCAGTAAATTTCAAAATGTTTGCCTTATGAACGGCGGTTACTTTTTTCCTTCCGAACTTTTTCGCATAGTTAAAAGCATACCTGATTATTCTTTCCGAACCCCTTCTTGTAATGATACCAATAGTTTCTGCTGCTGATCTGCTGCTATCAATATAATGTTCTATTCCGGAATAAAACTCTTCCAAATTTTCTCTAAAGATTATTAAATCAATATTTTCAAACCTTGTTTTTATTCCTTTGAAAGATTTCGCCGGCCTTTGATTTACATAAAGCTCAAATTCTTTTCTTAAAGCAACATTTATACTTCTAAAACCTTTGCCAACCGGAGTTGTCAACGGACCCTTAAGAGCCACTTTGTTCTTGCTAATAGAACTTATGACCTCTTGTGGCAGCGGGTCATGATATTTTTCCATCGCCGTTAAACCTGCTTCAACCACTTCCCACTCAATTTTTACTCCGCTTACTTCCAAAACTTTGGTAGCAGCCTTAGTAATTTCCGGACCAATTCCATCACCTGGAATTATAGTAATTTTGTGCGTCAACTATTTCTCCGAAAAAATTTTAAGTGCAAATATAATGATAATTATGGCTTTGAATAAAGATTGATGGGTCTATCTGGGTAGGCAGAAAGAGTCTCAGGAAGGGTTGACCTTTTGTTTATTTCTGAGTTTAGAAATTTTATATCCTCATAATAAAAGTTACTTTTTGGCTTATATAGGAATATTTTTGAACTATTTTTGTGCAACGTTTCCTTCGTATCGGAAAACGATTGAAGCATTTCTTGAATATCGTCGTAGGAAAGAAAATCAAGAGATGTGTCCTTGAGCAAATCACACGGATTTAAAATTATAAATTGATTACCAAAATTAGTAGGACCTTTATAAACCCAAGTTGGAACGTATTCAACTTTGCTAATCCTTACAGAACCAGTGTAATTGTTTTTAAGAAGATTTATATAAAGAATTGCTCCGCCATCTGAATAACGCCATCTTTGATTAGAAAGAAAATTTCCAAGAGAATAAATCACGAAACCAGTATCCAAAGTAGCATCATTTGTTTTATAGAATTCTGCAGGTTCCAAAACATGTGGGTGGCTGCCTAAAATTATATCGGCTCCTAGTTTAATAATTCGCTTAACAACATACTTTTGGTTATCAGTTGCTACTCTTGAATACTGTTTACCGAAATGTAAATAGACAATCACTATTTGCACATGTTTTTCTCTGGCTTTATCTATATCATTTTTAATCAAATTATAGTCAATAATATTTACAAGGTATTTTTTCCCTTCAGGTATTGGATTTATATTGGTTCCAAAAGAATAAGCAAGAATAGAAAATGTTATACCTTTAATGTCGAAAACTCTTATTGAATCTCTGTCTTTCTGAGATAAAAAAGTACCGGCATAGCTCAAATGGTTTTTAGTTATTTCTTTAATAGTATTTATAACTCCTTTTTCACCTTGGTCATAAGCATGATTATTAGCAGTAATTAACATATTAAAGCCAGCATTTTTGATTGCTGAAATGAACTCCGGCGGCGTGTTGAAACGAGGATAGCCTGACAAAGGAATATTAGGTCCGCCAACTACTGTTTCCAAGTTTCCAAATGCAAAATCTGCAGTGGACAGATATGTTTTGATTTTTTCAAATGTAGGATTGAAGTTAAAAGTACTTTCTGCTGTTCTAGCAAAATCATATTGCGGCGAATGGCACATCAAATCTCCCACAACGGCTAATCTGACCGAGGTAGTCGAATCTACCTTTGAATTAGGAAATGTTTTAACTGATAAGAATAAAACTATAAGGATTACGTAGAATCTATAACAATAGAAGGGATTTTTCATAAAAAATTAGGGAGCTGTCTTTACTAATTATAATTCTCTCTCCTTAAAATCTAAGGAAAATAAAACAGCTCCCAAAGAAAAGATGAACTTAACCGGCAGTTTTATCGCTTTTTCTCTGCGCCTTAATATCCTGGATTTCCTTTCTGACTTCTTGAGAAAGCTTCCTTAAGTCACTCAAACCCTTGCGCACGCGTGTTCCGGCAGCAGCTTGTCCCTTAACAAAGAACTTTTCGAAATCAGGTTCCATTGCCTTGACGGCTTCTAAAAGATCATTAAATCTATTCATTTTTCCTCCTCGGATTATTTGTTTATAGTTAGTTATTTAGAATTTTCTAGAACAATTTCTGCAATATCTTTTACGGCCACTTCATCAGATTTATCAAAGCTTTTAACGCCGTCTGTCAACATAGTCATACAAAAAGGACAAGCACTGGCAATAGTTTCTGCTCCTGTTCCAATTGCCTCGGATGTTCTTTCAACGTTAATCTTCCCTCCTTCCTCATCTTCTAAAAACATCCTACCACCACCGGCACCGCAGCAGAATCCTTTGCTTTTATTCCTTTTCATTTCAACAAGCTCAAGACTATTTATTTCCTTTAAGGAATTTCTTGGTGATTCATACACACTATTGTATCTGCCAAGATAGCAAGAATCATGATATGTAATTTTTTTCTTAACTTCGTCGTTTTTAATTTGAATCTTACCTGAAGACAAAAGTTCTTCAATCATTTGAGAGTGATGCATTACCTCATAATTTCCACCAAATTGCTTGTATTCATTACTAAGAGAATGAAAACAATGAGGACATGCGGTAACAATTTTTTTAACATTATAATTATTCAGCGTTTCAACATTTTCTTGAATCATCATTTGAGCCAAATATTCATTTCCGAGCCTTCTGGCTGTGTCTCCATTGCATTTCTCCTCATTTCCCAATATACGAAAGTTAATATCTGCTTTTTTTAGTAATGTAGCAAAGGATTTTGTCACTTTTTTATATCGGTCGTCAAAAGAGCCTGCACAGCCAACCCAGAACAAAATATCACAATCTGGGTTTTCAGCCATAGTTTTAATATCCATTCCTTCCGCCCATTTTGCTCTGTCTGAGCTATTAAATGCCCATGGAGTAAAGTTGGTCTCAATGCTTTTAAATACATTATTTAAATTTTGAGGGAATTGTGCTTCTGACAGAACGAGATTCCTTCTCATGTCGATAATTGAATCAACGTGTTCAATCATTACAGGGCATTCCTGAACACACGCGTTGCAAGTAGTGCATTCCCACAGTTCTGTATCGCTAATATAATCATGAACCAAATGTCTTTCGAAGATTTCTCCTTCTGTAATACCTTTTGCCATTAAAGGAGCTTTTTCTTCGACTCTGTGTCTTATATTCACTATAATTTTTCTTGGTGATAAAGACTTCCCTACTGTAGCCGCCGGACAAACAGAAGTACACCTTCCGCATTCTGTACATGTGTAGCCGTCAAGAATTTGTTTCCATGAAAGGTTCTCGATATCTGCCGCTCCATAAACTTCTATGTTTTCATCTTCAAGATTTATCGGATCCAGTGTATTCTTTCGAGGCTTTAATTTTCCCAAAAATGTATTGGGAATAGATGTAATTACATGAAGGTGTTTTGAATATGGCAAATAGTTCATGAAACTTAGTACTACCATAACATGCATCCACCAAAAAATTTCAAAGAACGCAGGTGCATTTGAAGGATTACTGCTATAAATGAACTTACTCAAACCGTAAGAAAGAGGACGTACTGCATAAGCACCAAGGATGAAGTTATGTTTTGCCACAAGAGAAACATTCTCGCCAAACATTGCTACAACAACAGCAATTATTAGAACTAGAATAATTACTGCATCGACGTTACCTGACTTATCAACCTGCAGTCTTTTAACTTTTTGAACAAACCTTCTATACAATGCTATTAGGCAAGAAACTAAAACCAAAATGCCAAATACATCCTGGATAATTGTTATCAAAGAATAAACTGGACCAAGGAACGAGAGAGTAAATCCAGAATAAAAACCTTGAACAAGTGCTTCCAAAACTGCAAATAAAAAGAGCATGAAACCCCAGAAAATCAAAAAGTGGATTGTACCGGCTACGGGATCTCTCAATAACTTTTTCTGACCAAAAGCAACTACAAGTACTTGTTTTATTCTTTCGCCGATTTTATCAAATCTAAAATCCTTTTTTTTGCCTACAAGCATGAATTTATAAAGTCGATAACAACTCCAGAAAAACAGGCAAATAGCGAAAATGAATATTATGATAAAAACGACGTTTTTTACTTCCATCAAAGAGAAAAATGATTAACGAGTTCTGGATTTTCGTGACGAGTTTGTTTTTACTATACCAAAATAAATAGATGCCGCAGCTACGATTTTAGCAACTTCCCAGACTGAAAAGATAGCAGCACCTGCTTCTAAAGCTTGAGAAAAGTTGTGTAAATAAAAAGTATTAAGGAATAATGTCCCGCATATTATCACAAATAATGATGAAACAAGCATTGCTAAAAGCACAATAAAATAATTCTTATTTCTCTCAACAATAAAACCAGTTAAATAGGCGGCGAACGGGAAAGCAAACAAGTAACCTCCTGCAGGACCAATCAGAGTTGCTATGCCCATACTTCCGTTAGCAAATACCGGCAGCCCAATTGCACCAGCAAATAAATATATTATTTGACTATAAGCACCATTTTTCGAACCGAGGAATGCTCCGGCTAATACAACAAACATTGTCTGAAGTGTAAAAGGAACTGGTTCAACCGGGAAAGAGATTTGTGAAGATACAGCGGTTAGTACAGAAAATGATACTATCCAAAATATCTCTGAAGTGAAAACTTTTGGCAAGTTCAACGATTTTACAGATTTTGCTTCCATTCTATATGTTTCCTTAATTAATTAAATTCTTATTAAAAAATTCTAAAGATTTGCCTATTGCCATATCAAGTTTGGGATTTGAGCCTTCAAAAGGATGTTTTGCATTAAAAGTATGTCCGGTAGATGGTATTTTTACTAATTCTGTTGTCTCTTTATTTGACCAGCCAAAAATTCTATCCGCTTCTTTTAAACGAATCGTTAAATCCTGCTCTCCGTGCAAAATCAAAAATGGACATTTTAATTTACCCGCAGCTTTTTCAATATTCAGTTTATTCTCTTTATTTTTTTCTATGTCTTCCAAAAAGGAATAATTTTGTCTCATAAGTTGATGTGTTCTAGAGTTCATGACGTCGATATATCCTTTTCGTTTCCATTCATTTTTTTGTCTTTCAGTAAATCTGTCATAATCAGAAACAGACGCCCATACTGCAACCGCTGAAATGTCATCTCTTTGGGATGCTGTTAAAACAGATAGACCACCACCTCTGCTGTGACCTAAAATACCAATCGTTGAGTTTTTATTCTCACCGAAAAATCCGCTTTTATAGGAATCAATAATAAAAGATAGTTCGTTCATTTCTCTCGAAAGTGTATTCTCTGCAAATTTCTCTAATTCATCAAATTCTGTTAGACTCTCTCCTACACCATTATGTGAAAAATTGAAAGTTATGACAAAGTAGCCGTTCTTGCCGAAATGTTCAGCAACATAAGGGAAAAACCCCCAATTTTTAAATCCCTTAAATCCATGGACAATTATTAAGCAAGGAGAAAGATTGAGATTTTCAAAGCCATCGATACTTACCCTTAAAATATCGTCATCTTGGGCATTCAGAACAAATTCTTTGTGCATTTCAATCAAATATGCTTATTATAGCCTGAAAAGTCAAGAAATAGTGTAAAATGAGTGATATTCTAATTTCACACTAATTCCGGGTCAGTTTCCGGATATTACGATAAGAACGATTTAATTCTAAATCAAACTTAAAATAATAAAAAAAAGCAGGGACGATGCAATATCGTCTTTACGTTATTATAAAGATGCCCACGGGAATTCCCGTTATGTTAAAGTGAAAAATTAAAACTATGAATAAATTCATGCTATTTTATTGAGGAACAACACTGCCGGTTCTTTTGTTAAATATTGAAAGAATGACTCATTAAGTTTTAAGCAATGATTCTAATCTTACTCGCAAACAGATTAATAGTATGAATAAGAGAAAGATTATGAATTCATATTCGGCAAGATTCTGAAATGGCTTGATGATATTTATTTTGAGTGTTTATTTAACTAATTTATATGAAGTTAAGGAAGTAATTATTTAGAATGAGATATTTATTAGTAATACCTTCAATAGACATTAAGAATGGGAAAACCGTACGAGTTGTAAAAGGAATTCCTGAACTGGATTGTAAAGAGTATGGCAGTAACCCTGTTGAAATGGCCAGGATCTGGAGAGCCGAGAATGCCAAGCTTATTCACGTAGTAGATTTTGATGGCTCCGAAAACCACTCCCATAAGAACTTCAAGATAATAGAAGAAATTTGCAATTCCGTGATTATTCCTGTGGAGTTTGCTGGAGGAATCAGAACTATGCACGATGCTGATGCGATTTTGGATACAGGAATTTGCAGATTGGTCATTGGAACCATGGCTTTGGAAAGTCCGGACGAATTTAAGAAAGTGTTTGAAAAACACGGTCCCGCTAAAATTGCAGTGTCTCTCGATGTGTCAAACGGTGAACTTATGAAGCGAGGAAGAAGAGTTCACACTGGAGTGCGGTACCAGGATTTTGCGAAACAGATAGCAGATATAGGTGTTAAAAGATTCATAGTTACTGATATTGAAAGAAACGGTGTTATGGACGGTCCAAACGTTGAACTTTCACTTGAGATCGCAAGTATAGCAAAAACAAAAGTTACACACTCAGGTGGAATAAGAAATAAAGATGAACTTCTGGATATACAAAAACATTTGCCGGACGGAATAGATTCTGTTATAGTCGGAAGAGCTCTTTATGAAAACAGGTTCCCCTGCCAGAGAATGTGGCGCGTAGCCGAAAGCGGAATTTTTAACTAGGGAGAGATTTCATGGCAAAAGATAACGGATATGTTCACAGCAGTTTTTGGGCAAATATTTTCAAAACTGCCCCCGACCGCATGGAACTTGAACAATCTTTGCTTGCCATTCCGCCTTTTCAATCTCTTACAAAAAGAGAACTCGATATGCTTTTCACAATAATCCATAATAGAAGTTATCTGGCCGGTGAGTATATCTTTTACCAAGGTGATCCAGGCATTGGATTATATATAATTCGCGAAGGCGAAGTAAAAATAGAAAGAAAAGATGAGTCAGGAGACGCGATACAGCTTGCTTACCTAAAGAAAGGAGATTTTTTAGGCGAACTGGCTCTTGTAGACGGGGAAAAGAGATCAGCTTCTGCATTGGCTGTTACAGATGTTAGGCTTGCCGTAATTTTCAAACCGGACTTAGACGAGTTTATTGAAGAATACCCTAAAAAAGGAATAAAGATTCTTCAGGGTATATCACATATTATGGCAGGAAGATTAAGAGCTTTAAACGAAGAATATTTCTCACAGATTAGTAAGTCGAAAACAAAATCGGAGAGTAATTATGGAACTTGACATAAAAAAGGTTTTAGTCCCTATAGATTTTTCCGATTATTCCAAAAGCGCTCTAAAATATGCAGCAAACTTTGCTCTAACTTTCCATGCTGAGATGATATTAATTTACGTTGTTGAACCAATCATCTATCCTTCTGATTTTAGTATGGGGCAAATTGCCGTACCAACTATAAATGTGGAAATGGACAAGCGTGCATCAGAAGAATTGGAAAAACTGGCAAGCAGAGAAATTTCAAAAGACTTAAGGGTAAAAACTTTAGTTAAATCAGGGAAACCTTTTATTGAAATTATTGATACTGCTACTGAAGAAAACGTTGACCTGATAATTATTTCTACTCATGGACACACTGGAGTAGAACATATATTATTTGGAAGCACTGCAGAAAAAGTAGTTAGAAAGGCTCCTTGCCCTGTTCTAACTTTAAGAGAGCCAATAAAGGGATACAATTTCAGGAATGAACTAAAGAAAGATTAGAGATAAAAGAAGTTTAACTTTTTCTTTCTACTACAAAATCTACCAATGCCTCTAGAGATACTTTAGAAGGTGAATCCGGTAAGCATTTTAGAGAATCTTTAGCCTTTTGTGAATAAGAAGCAGCCCTCTCAGCGGCATACGTAATACCATCGTTCTGTCTAACAAATTCTATTATCTTCTTTATGTTATCTTTTTCATCGTGGTCTTTCAACATGGCTTTAATTTTTGCAGCTTTGTCATGTGAAACTTTGTTTAAAGAGTAAATCAAAGGAAGAGTAATTTTCTTTTCTCTTATGTCTCCACCTACTCTTTTTCCAATTAACTTATATGCTCCTTCATAATCCAGGATGTCATCTTTAATCTGAAACGCTATTCCTAGATTAGTTCCAAATTGCTTCATTGCATTATGATAATCTTCATTATTTGAAGCACTTAGGGCCCCTATTTCACAACATGTTTCAAGTAATGATGCTGTTTTATCCGAGATAACTTTAAAGTAGGTATCTTCATCAATATTTAGCTTTCTGGTCTTCTGAATTTGAAGCAGCTCTCCTTCCGACATTCTTTTTACAGTATTTGTAATTACCGAGAGGAAGTCAAAATCTTTTCCGTCAACGGCTATCATTAGCCCTCTTGCAAGGAGATAATCCCCCATTAACACTGCAGCTTTATTCTTGAACACAGCATTTATTGACCAAAATCCCCTTCTCTTATCTGCATTATCAACAACATCATCGTGAACAAGAGTGGCGGTATGTAAAAGTTCCACTAAAACAGCACCGCGGTAACTTCTATCGCTAACACCGCCAGCAGTTTGTGCAGACAACAGCACAAGAAGCGGTCTAATTTTTTTACCTTTTTGTCTTAAAAGATATCTTGCTATTAAATCGACCAGACCAACCTTTGACTTAATAGATTCCTTGAAGTTCTCATGAAACTTTTCAAGTTCATCCTTAATAGGCTTACTTATTTCTGATAAACTGAGACCCATTTATTTTTTCTTTTTTACACTTAGCCGTGAAATTAATATACTTACTTCATATAGTACAAGTAATGGACCGGCCATAATGAGCTGTGTGGCAACATCGGGCGGTGTCAAAAACGCCGATACTATAAATATTACTACAATTGCATATCTTCTATATTTAGACATAAGAGCTGGAGTTATAACTCCTAATTTTGTCAGGAAAAATGATATCAGAGGTAATTCGAAAACTAAACCAGCGCCAAGCATAGCACTAATAATTATCGTCATATACTCATTAATTGCAAATTCATTCTTTATGGCTTTAGTTCCGAATTGGACCGCAAATTTTAAAACGAAAGGTAATAGTACAAAGTAGGCAAAAACAATCCCGACCAAAAAACATAACGTCGAGAATGCTACGGTTAGTGAAATATATTTTCTTTCACTTTTTTTAAGTGCTGGAGCAACAAATTTCCAAAACTGATAGAACAAATTTGGCAGGCTAAGGATGATGCCGGCAGCAATAGCAACCTCGAAATACAAATATAACTGGCCAAAGGGCCTTAGATTTTGAAGTTGTACGCCTGCTTTTGCAGCAGGTTTCAGCAATATATTATTTATTAAGAAGTCAATGAAAATCCATGCGATAGCTGTACCGACTACAAGTCCTATTAAAGAATAAATTATTCTCCACCGCAATTCCTCGAGATGTTCGAGGAATGTCATTTCATTACCGGATTCTTCTTCGCTGTTATTATTTTGGGTAGTTAATTCTTGAGAGGATGCCATTAAGTTAAATCAGAATATAATGGAAATTTACCACATAAAGTTTTAACATCATGCTTGACCTCCTCAATAACATTAGTTTTGTCAATGTTATTTATAACCTTGTTAATAAAATCCGCTATAACTATCATCTCATTTTCTCCCATCCCTCTTGTAGTAACAGCCGGAGTACCGATACGAATTCCGCTCGTTACAAAAGGACTTCTCTGGTCAAAAGGTACCATGTTTTTATTTACAGTTATGCCAGCCTTTTCGAGTGCATTCTCAGCTTCTTTTCCTGTAACATTTTTATTATTCAAATCTATTAGCATTAGATGGTTATCAGTGCCGCCGGAAATAATATCAAAATTGCGCTTAGTTAATTCATTTGACAAAGCCTTTGCATTCTTAATTATCTGCTCAGCATATTTCTTGAAAGAGTTCTGCAGCACTTCACCAAAAGAAACAGCTTTTGCCATGATTATATGCATTAAGGGTCCACCTTGAATACCGGGCATGACAACCGAATCCATTAACTCAGACATCAGCCTTAGTCTGTCACCCTTAGGAGTTTTAATTCCAAGAGTATTCTCTTTGTCTTTACCAATTAGTATTATTCCACCCCTTGGACCTCTAAGAGTCTTGTGCGTAGTAGAGGTAACAATATCGCAATAAGGAAGCGGATTAGTTAGTAAACCTTTGGCAATTAGGCCTGCCGGATGCGCCATATCACAGATCAAAAATGCACCTACTTTGTCGGCTATTTCTCTAAAAGTTTTATAATCCCACTCTCGGGAGTAAGCACTGGCTCCCGTTATTATCATTTGCGGTTTTTCCTTTTTAGCTAAATCTTCTATTATATTATAATCTAAAATCTTAGTAGTTTTATTTAAGGTATAGCCTACGGCATTATAAATTTTGCCGCTAAAGTTAACTGGTGAACCGTGTGTCAAGTGCCCGCCATGAGCAAGGCTTAATCCCAATACTTTGTCACCAGGTTTTAGCAAGGTCATATAAACAGCCATATTTGCCTGAGAACCACTGTGTGGCTGCACATTCACATATTCCGCATTGAAGATTTTCTTTAGCCTATCACGGGCTATATTTTCTGCGATATCTACAAACTCACAGCCACCATAATATCTTCTTCCCGGATAGCCTTCCGCATATTTATTTGTAAGAACAGTGCCAGCAGCTTCTAAAACTGCCCTGCTTACAAAATTCTCAGATGCAATTAGTTCAAGCTTTTCCCTCTGTCTGTTCAATTCACCTGTTAGTGCACTATATACTTCGCCGTCGCTTTTTATAAAATTGTAATCCATTTTTACCTAATATTTTGAATATCTTCAAAATTAAATAAAAAGTTCATTATTTAGAAATTTTTGTTCAAATTAGAAGTTCTAAGGCAATCGAGATCACCTAACTATAAATTAGCAAATACAACATCTCTTCAAAATGTTTTTTGGTTTAAGGATTTATTCCAAACTTTTATAAGGGAATTTCTTTATGAGCAGAATAAAGATATTAGATATTCGATTTTGTGCCAAACAGAGTTTGTTTATATACGCAATTAGAGGCCGTTTAAAGCGGCTTTATACCGGAAACTTAGTGTGCTGAGAAAGGATTTTGAGAGTGGTGAGAATATTTTATGGATTTGGCAAAAATTGAAATTAGGAAACGCAAATTAAAATAGAAAATATATGTTATTCTCAAACTAGTATAATGAATTATTATTATTCTAATTATCAATATCAGGCGCCTCCGAGCCTTGGTAGACTGGCAGGTAAGAAGACTCTTCATAGTGCGATAGAACCAACAAACTATATGGCGGAGGCTAATTAAAATATCACCAAATCATTGTTACCGCTTGCAAAACAAATTATACAAAAGTATATTATTTTTTACTTAAATGAATTAGGGGGTTTTTATGAAAAGTTTTTATTCAAAAAAAGTTTCAAAAGCATATCATTAAATTAAATGGAACTGCAAAATGAAAAGAAGAAAATTTGTTGAAATTGTCGGGATGGGAGCAGGCGCTTTTGCGGCTATCCCCTTAAATTCTAGAGTGCAAAGTATTCAAAGTGCGGTCTCACAACAAGAAGTCAAAAATTTCCCTGTATCCGATTGGCAGGCAGTAGTGGATGAAGGTTGGGGACCTACAGGAGATTCCGTTGGTCCCGGAACATGGGATGGAGTCCCGCTAAAATCTCCATCTATTCCAGGATTGGCTGGTCAAGGACCTTTCAAGCCAGAATGGAAATCACTTCTAGAATATGAGGCGCCGGAATGGTACCGTGATGCAAAGTTTGGGATCTGGGCACACTGGAGTCCACAATGCGTTCCAGAAGATAGTGATTGGTATGCGCGCAATATGTACATCCAGGGGCAAGGACAATACGATTATCAGGTTTCTCATTACAACCATCCATCAAAGTTTGGCTACAAAGATCTTTGTGCCCAATGGACTCTGCTAAACTGGGAACCCGAGGCAATGATTGAACGATACAAAAGAGCTGGTGCAAAACTTTTTCTGGCGCTCGCAAACCATCATGACGGATTCGATACATGGAATTCCAAATACCATCCATGGAACGCAGCTAATGTTGGTCCGAAACGAGACGTTATAGGTGCATGGGCTGCGGCTGCCCGGCAGCAGGGACTTTACTTTGGGGTCACAGTCCATGCCGCGAGAAACTGGTGGTGGTTCCAGGTAGCACACCTATGTGATAAGTCTGGTCCACTAGAAAGAGTACCCTACGATGGACAGCTAATCAAGGAAATGGGCAAAGACCAGTGGTGGCAGGGGCTTGAACCGCAGGAACTCTATGGACGTAAACACGGCATTAAAGAGAACCCTGATGAAAAATATGTACGCAACTTTTACGACAGAGTACGTGATCTTGTTGACCAGCATGATCCCGATCTCCTGTATTTTGACAATGGAGGATTTCCGTTAGGCTGGGCAGGTATGAACTTGGCAGCATACTTCTACAATCATAATCTCAAGACACATAATGGAAATCTCGACGCAGTTCTAACAATAAAGCAAGTACCGGACAAACATGCAAAAGCTGTTGTAGCAGATTACGAGCGAGGTGTGACTGCACAAATTATGCAGCATGCGTGGCAATCGGAAACATGTATAGGCGACTGGCACTACAACCGGCAGCGATTCATTAATCATAGTTATATGAAGCCTGTCGAAGTTATCCACTGGATGGTTGATGCAGTCAGCAAGAACGGCACGTTCATCCTTAATATTCCGGGCAAACCGGATGGAACAAACGATTCAGATGAGATAGCAATCCTTGAACAAATTGGAAGCTGGATGCAAACTAACGGTGAGGCGATTTATGCAACCAGGCCATGGAAAACATTTGGTGAAGGGCCACATGCAGTTAAGTCTGGAGCTTTTGCCGGAGAGAGCACCTCATCTCTCAACTCAAGCGATATTAGGTTTACTAAAAGTAAACGCGGAGATACTGTCTATGCTATAACTCTTGGATGGCCGGATGGTAAAAGTTTTGAGGTAAAAAGCATGGGATTAGCTTCATCTCTCCATCCTGGTAAAATTGAGAATGTGGAACTTCTTGGCTGCGTTAACAAACTGGAATGGAGCCAGACCGCTGAAAGCTTGAAGGTTGACAAACCTTTGGAGAAGCCATGCGATTTTGCTTATACTCTGAAAATTAAGTTTACATAAACAATTAGGGGCTTATATGGAAGAAATAAAACAGTTTTATCTTGCAAAAGATAAAGAGCATCTTAATCTACTTGTAATATTTCATTGGATCTTTGGAGTACTTAGAATATTGTTCTCTTTAATAGGAGTGGTTTATCTACACCTGTTAAGGAATATTTTCAATAACCCTAACTTCTATTCAAATTTTCATGACTCGGATAATTTGCAATTCTCATCGTCAGAATTTATAGGAATAGTTGTAACCATTGTAAAAGTTACCTTAGTAATCGCATTTTTTGTTGGAATTGCAAATATAATATCTGCACAATTTATTAAACAAAGAGTAAAAAGAACCTTTAGTATTGTAGTTGCTTGTATTGATTGCATATTTATACCGTTCGGAACCATTCTTGGCGTGTTTACCTTAATAGTGTTGTTTAGGAATTCCGTTCTAGAATTATATGATCCTGCTAAATAAGAAAGATAATATAAAAATCCAGATATAATTTTCTTTAAAATAGAATATTTCTATAGTTAGGTTTTTCTTTTGGAGTTTAAAAACAAAAAAAGTTGTTCATAACAAATAATACCTACCAAATGTTACGAACAACTTTTTTATTAAATCTTTATATCCCTTACAATGAAGGAACAGTCACATCTCTATTTATCCATGTATAACAGTCACCTTTAACAGGAACTTTTTGCCCGACTTTGAGATTCCTAAAGAAATAGTCCTCTTTATTTGGAACCGAACCTGATAGAGCTTTAATTCTGTCTTCAGCTTGTCCTAAAGAAGGATCCATACTTTTTGCTCTTCTATAGGTTTCTACAGCCAGTTGATAAACCAGCTTAGTGTTAAAATCGAAGTTGCCACATTTAGTTGCAGCCTGTTCATAAAGAAGACCTTCATAGTATATTGGCAGACCCCATCCTTTGCCTACTCTGCTGGCTTTTTCGTATGTCTCTCTAGCATCAGTGTATTTATTTTCATCCGTGTAAACAATTCCTAAATTTAAATAATGATCCTTATTGTCAGGTTCTAAGGCAATGAGTTTTTTGTAGGCATCTTCTGCTTTAGCCAGCTGTTGTGTTTTTCTGTATGCACTTGCTAATTGTTCCCAATAGTTAACGGTCTTGGGTGATTTATCAACCAGAAATTGTAAAGGAACTATTGCCTCTTTTGGCATATTTGCCTGCATAGCAATAGACGCATATTTCCACGCCTTAGATTGGTCGGTCTTATCTTTCATCCATGTTTGCTTTAATATAGGAACAAGAGCACTATCATTTGTAACAAGGTTTTGTAATCTATCGGGCCAAAGATCGTTATTAGGTTCTTTATCACTTAACATCGAATAAAGGTCAACAGCCTTTTCCCTGTAATTATTATTATTATTCATATTATCTTTATAAAGTTGACCAAGCTTATCATAATAAAATGCAGGAAGGTTGGAATTATCACTAAAAGCTTGCTGATAATCTGCTATAAGTGTATCTGGGTTAGCTTGCAGCCATGTCTGCTCAACATAAGCCTTTCTCACCTCAAAGTAACCTTTATCAGTAGGATAATATTTCCGTGCCATGTTGTATAAATATATAGTCGTATCTGCAATTTGCTTTTTTTGTTCCGGCGTGGCATTAGTAGAATCATGCATGTACCAGAGTACATCTTCCATTTTATAGTATATCCATTTGCTAAATTTTTCCGGGTTTAATTCAATTACTTTCCATCCATATGGTTGTGCACTTTTATAATCCCTGTTCTTATAATACTCAGCAAATAAACTATATTGAGTAAGCAATTCCATCGAATCCTGCAGAGCATAATTATATGTTTCAAGCGGCTTAGAAAAACTTGTTTGACTAATTAATATAACGCTCACTATAGTGAAGCCCAAAATTTTTAATGGTATTTTCAAATTACTGTCCCTCTTACTTGTTATTGATTTTGTGCTCTAATGAACCAAAGTTCACCTACGTTAATACCCACACTAAGTTCAAAGAAATTTTCCTTAATCAAATCATTTCTGCCTGTTCCTCTTGTCGATAATTGCAAACCAACATCTAGAGTATTAACTAGACTCAAAGGTATAGAAAAACCACCATAAATAGAATATTGATTTATTCCTTGTCCATTTATTATGTATTGTGTAGTCTCCATACTTAAACCTGCACGATACTGAACTTGTTCCCAAAAAGTCTTCTCATACCCTTTTTCGGGTTTATATTCAAAACCAACATCAAATCTATTAAATGCTCTCAAATTATCCGAAGAATATCCTTTATATGTATAATTTCCCCATGGCTGGTATGCATATTCAGCACTAAAAACGTAATTCTTGCTATAAATCATGCTGACCCCGAATGACATCTTATAAGGGATTTTTATTTTGAAACTGCCATCTGTAAGAGTATCAAGACCAACAGAGGCATCCCCGGTAACCATAGAATCAGCTGATAATTTTCCCATATACTCCATAGAAGCACCAATCCTGAAATCACTAATTTTATCAGAATTAAAAACACCGGCAAAATCTGGTGTAAGGATTCCCACAGTAGTCCCCAAACCTTGTGTAGATATAGAATTGGTATAGCTAGAGTTTAAACTTGAATTATCAATGAAATCTAATGCAGAACTATACTTGAGCTTGCCGAAATAATAATTAAACGCAGCTCCTAAACTTAAGTCAAAAGGCAATTTAAAAGATGCAGAAATAAATACTTTGGAAATACCTCCAGAACCTAAATAGTTTGTATAATATGTATTCAAAACTGTATCTGGAGAATTTTGGGGAATTCTAACATTGTAAGATATTCTGGTAACCGGAACTATACCAAAAGCAGCGCCAACCCCATATTTTGAACTAACAGGAAAACCTAACGTAAACCCGTTAAAATCCGCATTACTATAAAACTTACTAGTATTATCATAATTTTGGAAATTGCCTCCCCATATTATTCCCGTATTAAACCTCGTCATTTTTAAACCCATTAAGGTTGCAGGATTATCTACATTGATAAAATCATTATCCGGAATTGCAATACCCATAACGCCCATACCACCTCTCTTTGCGGAGTATGTAAGTTCTAAATCGCCTACCCCAATCCTACTATAAGCGGAATTTACCTGTGCTTCTACTACACTAGGTAAAAATAATAAAATTGCTGAAATCAGAGAAATTGAGAAGTATTTCATTTTCATTGTTATTTTGTATAATAAATTGTTAGTCTAGGTCGATTTGCCTGGGGAGAAGTACTTCCATACATAGTAAATAAATCTACTGACCCAACTTCATCTTGAGATAAAAGCAATAAGCCATAATTACCAGCACCCTTTTCCCAATCCCTTATGTAAGTGGCAATATTCCCAGAAAAAGTGTTACCACTTCTCGAAAGCACTACCGATTTAGTTGAATCAAAACTATCAGAACCTGCACTCACGAGCCTGTAGGCAATAATACTGCTTATAGAATCAGTGCCAAGGATAGATTCAGCAGAATTTATGTTTAGGAACAAAGGAGCATCATTTACGACAATGTTCGATGGTAATTTACTTAGGTCAAATCTCAATTTGCTTCTAAGTGCTAACCCACCCTGAACAGCAATTTCCTGTGAACTAATATTTGGTAAACTACCAGTAACAACACTCAGGTCCTGGTAAGTACCGAAGATAAGAGAATCTGTATAAACGTTCGGTTTTTGAATAATTACAGATAAATACGGCGCCGTTCCGCCACTATAATTTAATGATTCATATCCAACTACCTTCCCAGAAGCCGAACCGGGTGAAATTAGAATTCCCTTTATCGCACTCGAATCTCCATTAATAATATATGAAAACCAATTATTCATAAGTTGAGTGCTGAGATTAATTGCTAACCCTGTATCTGAGGTTGTGAAAGTTGTTGCTACATTATTTGAATTGTAAGTCAACTTAGACAAGCTATCAGAAGTAAATCCCGTTGACGTCCAATCGCTTGTTATTTCATATACATTAACACTTAATGGTGCTAATGTATCACCATAAACATAATGCCTTGTAAAAAATAATGTTGCGTTCTTAATGGTGGCATTCCCTGAGCTTATATCTGATTTTAATGAATCGGGAATAACAATGCTTAACTGGAGCAGTGTTCTGGCTTCAACATTATCAAGTTTACCTAACAATAACTGATAAGAACCTCCTGGGATAGGTACAAACTTATGATAGGAAGATGTTTGAGCTAATGTGTCGTTTTGTGAGTCAAGTTTTTCTACGCCAACTAAATCCTGTTTAAGAAATTGTTTGCCGGCCGCCGTAGGGCTATCACTACAGGAATAGAATAAAACAGCAACCCATGGTACCAAAAGAAAGGACAAAATGAATTTAGTCAACTAGCTTCTCCGATAAATCATTTTTGATAATTATTGCAGCATCCAAAATATTATTGGCAACAAAAGTGGGGATTTTATTTTCTTTTTGCAATATAGAAAAACTTTCCTTTCCATAACCTGTTAATACCAATATTGTTTTTATGTTTGCATTGTAGCCACATTCTATATCGCTCACACTATCTCCAATTAAATAAGATTTATTAAGATCAATTTCATTTTCCCTGGCTGCCTTGAGGATCATTTCTGGAGAAGGCTTTCTGCACGAGCACTCTTCAGGAGTACTAAAATCAGGATGAAAGGGGCAATAATAAAAGGCATCAATTTTAGCATTTTCTTTACTCAACAAATCGTTAATTCTATCATTCACCAAGATAACTTGCTCTTCTGTTATTAATCCTCTTGCTATACCTGATTGGTTTGAAACTACAAATAACCTAAATTTTAATTCATTTCTTAAAATTGAAAGGGCTTCTCCGGCATAAGGAAACAAAGTAACTTGTTCCGGGTCACCTAAATAACCGGGGTCTTCATTTATGGTTCCATCTCTATCTAAAAATACGGCGTTAAAGCCCATCAGCTATTATTCAATATCGTTCTATAAAGTTCAATATATCTTTTGGCCGACGAAGTCCAACTGAAATCCGATTTCATGCCCTCTTTCATTATTTTATTCCATACCTCTTTATCGTTGAACAGCTTCAAAGCTCTTTTAAATTCACTTAATAAGTCAGTCTTTTGATATTTCTTAAAGACGAACCCAGTACCTGTGTCATTTTTTTCATCATATTTCATAACTGTATCGGCAAGTCCTCCCGTTTCACGAACTATTGGAACTGTCCCGTAAACTAAACTGTACATTTGGTTCAGGCCGCAAGGTTCAAATTGAGAAGGCATCAAAAGCATGTCTGCCCCAGCCTCTATTAGATGTGCTATAGCATCATCGAAACCTAAGAAACATGCGAATTTCTTCGGATTTTTTGAGCTCATGTTACTAAAAAAAGTATGATATTTTTTGTCGCCAGTCCCCAGCAGAACCATTTGGATATTCAACTTCATTAGTTCGTTAAAGCTATTTTGAATTAAATCCATTCCCTTAGAATCATAAAGTCGTGAGATAACTCCAACAATCGGGACGGCTTCATTAAACTCCAAATTAAACTTATTGGTTAGCTCTTTCTTATTTTCGATTTTGTTCTTTAAATTCTTTATCGCATATTTCTTGGGAATCAGCTTATCTTTTTCAGGGTTCCACACACGTGCATCAATTCCATTTACTATTCCGTAAAGATCATTTTTTCGTTTTGCAAGTACACTAGTTAATCCGGCACCAACTTTATCGTCCTTACTTATCTCTTTAGCATATGTTTCACTGACTGTGTTTATTACATCTGCAAATTGAAGTCCAGCCTTCATATAATTCAATTTCTTTTTATAGAACACACCCTTTTCATTTGCCAGACTTTCCGGCAATTCGGTTTTCTTAAATGAAGAAGTAGGAAATATTCCCTGGTAAGAAAGATTGTGAATTGTAAACAAAGTCCTGAACTGATGGAACTGAGGATTATCCTTATAAATTGTCTTTAAATAAACCGGTATTAATCCGCATTGCCAATCATTGCAATGAATTATGTCCGGGATCCAGCCAAGTTTAGAGATCAGTTCAAAAACAGATTTGCTTAAAAGTATAAATCTCTCATCGTTGTCAGGATAGTCTTTTCCTGTCATTGGATCGACGTAGAGACTACTTCTGCTGCCAAAATATTCTTGATTATCAAGAAAATATATTTGGACTCTAACCTTTGGTCCGGGTAAAAAACAAGACTTAAGCGAAAAGACAACATCTTTATCGCCTATTTTAGTCTGTAAATCTTTAAGTCTAACAACCTCATGAATTTTAAATTTCCGGTCATCAACTGCCCCATATTTTGGAACAACAATCCTAACCTCATGACCTAATTCTGCAAGCCGTTGAGGCAAAGCAGAAGAAACGTCTGCCAGACCTCCTGTTTTTACGAAAGGTACTACTTCGGAGGTGACAAATAGAATTTTGAGTTTTTTTGATGCCATTTTTTTGTTAGGTTGGTTAATAAAATAAAAATCAAAGTTTAAATGTATTAAAATTATTGATTTTTCTCAAAAATAATCGAATATTACAGTTATATTTACTTAATAGTAATTCCGATATTTGCAGTAAGAATTCATGAAAAAATGGCCTTTTTATACGTCTTTATTGACAATCCTGATCTTCTATGGATGCAGTGCTTCCTCTCCAAACAGATATGGGGAATCAGAGGCAAATACTCACGAAAGCATCAATGCAAAGGAGTATAAAGAAGATTTTAATTTAGATCCGTATAGACAAAAAATAGACGTAAAAGATGTTAACCTTGACAGCTCTTTTGGAAATAATAATGATGTCTGGTATAATTTTAAAGTTGATTCTAGCATAGATACTACTGCACCACAAATAATAGGTCAGGCTGACGGATACAGGGTGCAAATATTTGTAACTGACAACCTTCAGCACGCAGATAGTATAAGAGATGATGCCCAAACAAAACTAAACGAAAAAGATGTGTACATCTCTTTCGATCCTCCCTTTTATAAAGTTAAGATTGGGGACTTTAAGAATTACGCGGATGCCAAAGATTTTCGATTTAAGCTGAATCAACTAGGTTACGCTGAAGCACGCATTGTAAATGATAAAATAAATCTTTTCAATAAATAAATAATTTATTCTTTATCGGCTGGAGGGTAAAAGATTTATGCTTAAACTTCTACTTTATCCTTCTCAGATAATAACTGTTGATACAGGAGGCAAAAATTTCAAAAGAGGTAAAGAACAACGCAATTTAAATATTCTTACTAATCACTCTATTGTCATCGAAAATGACATCATCAAAGACATCATTCCGAATTCTTCAATAAGAAATAAACACCTTTACAAAATTATCAACATAAAAGATAAAACTATACTGCCAGGTCTGGTTGAATGTCACACACACTCCGTTTTTGCCGGCTCCAGGGCAAATGAATTTAAGGAAAAACTATCCGGAAAATCTTATGAAGATATTGCAAAAAGAGGCGGTGGAATATTAAAAACTGTTAATGCAGTTAGGAAAGCATCGTTCAAAGAGCTTGTTGAAATAACAAAGCAAAAAGTTATGTATTTTATCATGCAAGGGGTTACAACCATTGAGATTAAAAGTGGCTACGGACTTGATTTCAAGAATGAGATTAAAATACTTGAAGTTATAAAATATCTAAACCACATGCTACCCATTGACATAATTCCTACTTTTCTTGGAGCACATACTTACCCCAAAAGGTACCTCAATAATCACAAAAAATACATAGATATAATAACAAACAAAATGCTCCCCTACGTTACAAAACATGAACTTGCAAGATTCTGTGACTGTTTCTGTGAAAGTACTGCTTTCTCAGCTAAAGAAACTGAAATCATATTTGGTGCTGCAAAAAAACTTGGGTATAGTTTAAGAGTTCATACAGAACAATTTAATAATATAGGCGGATTGGAAACTGCATTAAAATATGAGGCAATCTCTTTAGATCATTTGGAAATGTTGAAAAAATCTCAAATTAAGAAAATGAAACATTCAAATGCTGTGGCTGTTTTATTGCCCGGAGTGTCGTTCTTCCTAAGTCATAATTATTCACCAGCAAGAAAACTCATTGATAATGGTTTTCCGGTTGCCCTCTCAACCGACTATAATCCTGGTTCATCTCATATTGCAAACCTTAATTTAATAATGAGCCTGGCTGCACTAAAAATGAATATGACAATTGAAGAAACAATTTCTTCCGTTACAATAAATGCTGCTAAAGCACTTCAAATGAACAAAGAAATTGGCAGCATCGAAATAAATAAAAAGGCTGATTTTTCTGTGTTTGATACAAAAGAATATGCTGATATTGTTTACAATATTGGAAGAAATCTTAATGTAATGACTATCAAGAATGGGAAAGTAATTTATAAATAAATAGTTGAATTTGTTTAATAGCTTATAATAACGTTTATTACCAAGCCTTAGACCTCAAAGGTTTTTAATTTTACTTTAAGAGTATCATTTTATTAACTCTAGTAAACTCTTTGTCAGTTAC
>JBJKPP010000039.1:0-22018 GCA_046706145.1 Ignavibacteriaceae bacterium
TTTGAAAGTATATTTCCTTTAATCCTTCCATTTATAATAAGTTCAGAATTAGATTTAATATCTCCCTCGATGGTTGTATCTTCTAATATGGTAGTTTTTTGCAAGCCGGTACTTCTCTGTGGTGAAATAGTAACCTCATTTTCTTTATCGCTGTCTTTATTCCCGAATTTCATAGTGATTTTTTCCTTCAAAAAATGTAGAAATGTTATAGTTTATTTTGTAAATATAAGAATAAAAGGAAATAATGAAAGTACACTATAAGGTGTTGACTAATGTTTATTAGTTTATACAATTGCAGTAAATTAGTTTTAAGGAGATTAGAATGGAAGAAGGGTTGAACGAAAATGAAAAGAATTTTCTTAATCTGTATTGTAATTTTGCCGGTTCAAATATGCTGTCAACAATATTCTACTAAGACAAAAAATGATAAGAAACAAATAATACAGCTTGAGAAGACTTGGCTGAATAATCTTAATAATAAAAATATACTTGATTCAATTCTAGCTTCCGACTTTGTCCATCCTTTGTCAAATGGAATTTTTATCAGTAAAGAACAGCCTATTAATTGGGCTGTCTCTCATCCTGCTAAGGGGAATTACACATCTAAATTGGATACTCTTTTTGTAAGGCTTTATGGTAATACAGCAATAGCTAACGGTATTGTAGAAACATCAGATAAAAGTGGGAAGGTGATACGAAAATCTATTTTTACCGACGTATTTGTAAAAAGGATGAATAAATGGCAGGCTGTAAATGCACAGGAAAATCTGATTAAATAATGATTATGAAGTATAAGTATATTGTGCAAACTAATTTTTAGTCATAAATCAATCTGATTTATTCCCAATTGATTAAATTTTTAAGCATATTGCGTTATGAAGATATATTGGACTGGTTATTTAATTAATTAAAGCGGCAACGAAGTGCATATTTATGTTAAGCTAATTTCACAAGCTAAAAGACCAATTCCAACTGATTTCATAAATTTGTCCTTTCATAAACTCAAATGATAAAAGATATAGGCTGAGATCTTCATATTGACTTAATGTCCCTTGCAACGAAATTAAGATTATTGTTAAATTGATGACCGCCGTTTTCTAATTCATAAAATGTTCCATAGGACAGTCTTTGCCTAAAAAGTGTAAGATGATTAATTGTAATCTCTTCATCATCTTTGCTATGATAAAGAAAAATCGGAACATTCTGCGGCAGTTTATCAGCGAAACCCACCTTCAATCTAAGTCCTTTTACCCAGTCATCTTCTCCACTCCAAAACGGCGTAGCAAGAAGAAAAATCCCTGCAATCTTTTTTTTAATTTCACTTTCCGAAAGAAATTTTAATAACATTGAAGCACCTAAGGAATGACCTACCAAAATAAGTTCGCCCTTGATAGAAGAGATTTCTTCTCCTATCTGCTGCAGCCAGCCGAAATCAGGAAGAGTTTCATTAACATGCATTTTAGGATAGCACACCTCATAGGCATTTCCTAATTCATTCTGTAATGAAGCTACTAATTTTGTATCAACCTCATAACCTCTTTCACCGCCGCCTTGTATAAATAGTATTTTCATAATTTCAAATTGAAGACTCTGTTTTTTGTCGTGGCAAAATAGGTTTTACTTTCCACCGCATATAAGCAACGAAAGAAATAATTATAAACAGTACAGCAGTATATATTGCGCTGCCAGCTTCGCCTCTAATTGAGTGAAATACAGTAGCGCTGCCGGTTACTATCATCAAACCCACGGCTGTCAACGGTATCAGCCAAGTATAAATGCGCAGTAAACCAGGCAAGATAAGCCCAACGACGGCGAGTAATTCAGCTATACCGATGAAGTAACGCAGCCCGATTCCTATAGTCGCATTCATTATCCCAACATATTCTGCCGGTGGAAAAACCATAATAATACCGTGCTGTAGAAATTGGGCAGCAAGCAATACCTGAAGAATCCAAAGAAAAATTTTCATTAGTCATTCTCCTTACTAAACATATAATTTTCAAAATATTTTTATACTCTTTTTCGGGTTCACAATTTCAATTTCCAGTTTAATATTATCTGTACGATTTTTTATTTCCTATACAGTAATCGATAAAGTTTGGCTGCCTTATTCTCCAACAGTACCGGTCTTTACTTCCCCGATTTTCTTGTAATAGGCGAAAATGACACCGTTTGAAGTAATCAAACTGTCTGTTAGTGTGAAGGCTCTTGGAATAGCACTATCACCGAACAAACGCTTACCAGTACCAAGCATTACAGGGAACATCATTAGGCACAGCTCATCGACCAAATCATGTTTGAACAGTGTCTTGCTCAAGTTACCGCTGCCATGGATTTTAATATTACCACCTTTAGAATTCTTGAGCTTTTTTATATCATCTACGCTTGTAAACAAAACAGAGTTTTTCCAACCTGACTTCTCAACGTCTAATTTGTTCTTGGTAGTACTCACAACATATTTAGCGACATCATTTATACCCGGCCACATATCCGCATGTGCAGGCCAGTAGGAAGCAAAAATATCAAATGTTTTTCGACCTAAAAGAATGTCTGTAGATTCCATCCATCTTTGCATGAACTTACCGGCCGCTTCGTCGGCTTCATGAAAATAAGGCGCAACCCAACCGCCGTATTTGAAGTTGCTTGACGTATCTTCCTCAGGTCCGCCGGGCGCTTGCATTACGCCATCTAAGGTTATGAATTCTTGGACGATTATTTTTCTCATTTTATTTCCTTGTTATATATTATTAAATAGAACATTGCTTTTATCGTTTTGTATACTTTAAGTCAAAATCATGTTCCCAATTTTTACCGTTCGTAGATTTTTCCCATGATGCTATAATTACTTTTCTGTCTTTACTTATTTTGCCGGTAAATCGTTGTGAAAACTTTGGAACATTACGCCAGATTTTCCACACTCCTTTAGCTAAGCTCATTTCATAGACCCTCGAACCCTCCGGTAATCAATATAAAGCACAGTGTAGTTGGAAGAATCTTGATCGCGGCTTATAAGCCAGGTAGCCCAGGGCATTCCATTACTTTTCATTCCCTAACGCATAATTAAAAAATCTCCTCCCTCAAACCAGTCGAAGGAGGCACTGCCTTTGATGGTTGCAGTCGGATCTGGAAGCAGTACTGCGTTAGATAGTTCCATTGTCCATATACCGACAAGTTTTTTTAGTTCCTCAAGTGAAGGATTTATTTTATCTGTTTTCATTATTCTCCTCAAATTTCAAATTTGCCGCAAATTTTAAAACATACTCCTAAACTTTTTCATAAGCCTGTTTTAGCCAATTGAAAATTTCACTATCTAACTGTTTCGGATCGCTAATCTGCACTCTGTGCGTTACCATCGCATTCCATTTTCCTGCTTCTTCAAATCTTTTATTTGGTTTCATCCTTTTTAATTTGATACCGATATCTAATCTTTCGGATGTCACCTGCAAAATGCCGAACTTCCTGTTTTTGCGTAAAAGACTGATGTACGAGCTGGTCGGCGCCAGAGTAACATCAGGGCCGAATTTGTTGATTTGGTTTACAAATTTGTCAAACGGTTTTCTCCATGTTTCCTTGCTCCCTGTAAAATGTTTCGCCACTAGTTCTTCCGTACTTGATTTAGGTTTCCCCTCTGATTTTAATGTAACTACAATTGCCATAGCATGTCCATGTCCTAAACCAAAATCCTCTTTTAACCATGAAACAATTTGACCTGTCTTCACCCTAGGTTTAAGCAACCCTTTCTTTTTTGCTAAGTTCTTAAAATACTCAGGAGTTTTGCCTGTTTTGGTTTTAATATTGTCTACATATGCTTGAAATGACATGATGACTGCTTTTCTAATATTTTATTTGTAATAATTGTTATCCATTTGTCCGGATTTGTTTCAATGTCGGGGTCAGAAGGATAAAATTCTGCAGGAGGTCCCTTCAACTTAATGCCATTCTTTATACTCCAGCCTTCCAATTGACTATGCACCAAACAAAGATTACCATAATCTCCCTTATAAGTTGCAACTAGATAATTACCCTCAGGGAAACTGCCCGATTTAATTCTATCATCAGAAGGAACAAAAGAATCAGTCAAGATACCAATCTTAACTTGCATCTGCTTGCCCTTCATTTTCGAATAACTGAAAAAAGGAGGCCCGGCAGGTTTAATTTTATTCTTTTCCAGCCATCTAAATAACTCGGGTATAAGCAGCGGCAAAATATTTGGGATTTCTTCTCTAGTCAAATCCTTCTCTATTGCCACGTAATGTTTTTCACTATGATGTTCTATTCTAGGTTCAGTAATCTTTAATTTGGTCATATAGTGTATAACCTGCTATGATCTAAAAAATAAGATGGGAAATAGCGAGCTTAGTTTTGTCGAATAATATTAACCTATGCCATTTTCCATTTGTTCTTATATATATTATACATCATTATTCTGCTTTTCTAAAGGGAATGAATTCATGAATAATATTATCCCTTAGATAAATACCACCCCACAGGATTATTGCAAAATATACGGGAAACAATGTGCCGCTTAAGAATGGACTAAAGGCCCTTAAATTTGCTTCCACCGCTCCGCCAAGATATCCTGTTAACAGAATTGCTGCAAATATAGATGTCTTTGGATATACATAAAGAATTGTGAGTGTTAATAAAACAACACCTATTATAGGAATATAGTAACCAGGATATCCGAATTTTGCAGAAGCCTGCATTACTTGAGGCGCTTCTATAATTTTTGTGATGCTGTCGAAGAGTAAAAACAAAACTACAATGCCACTCATTATTCTTCCAACCCACAGTTTTGTACCTGTCCTGCTTAAATCCCCATTTTCTGCTGCTGAATAAGATATGCTGTTTTCCATGATGTTACTCCTTGTTTAGTTAAATAAATTAAATTGATGTTATTATTATTACTTCTGTAAACTTACATTCTAAGGGGAGGTTGGAAAAGGTGCATTTACGGCATTCTTCAGGGTTGATTGCGACATATCCTTTAGATATTTTGGTTTCGTTAAATTCAAGGCTCAACAATCGATAGGAATGCATCATGAAACACATAGCAATCATTGTTACAAAAGGGGCCATCCTGGGAAACGTCGAAGGTCCAAGGCAAGTTTTCTCAGAAGTGAATCAGTTTCTCTTGAACACAGGTAAATCACCTTTGTTCAATGTAAATTTGGTTGGACTATCAAAGGAGAGTAAGCTAAATGAGGGGTTATACACGATAATAACAGAACCTTTTAAGAATGTTAAGAAAGTAGATTTAATTATCATTCCGGCAATGTACGGCGATTTGAGAAAAGCGATTGAAGAAAATAAAGACTTCATTCCGTGGATAGTCAAACAGCACGAAAAAGGAACTGAAGTTGCAAGTCTTTGCCTTGGTGCATTTCTTCTTGCATCTACGGGTTTGTTAAACGGAAAAAGCTGTGCTACACACTGGCTTGCAGCGAATGACTTTAGAAAAATGTTTCCTGAGGTAAACCTAGTAGAGGAGAGGATTATGACGGATGAAAATGGTATATATTCAAGTGGTGGAGCATATTCATCGTTAAATCTGATTTTATATCTTGTAGAGAAGTATGCAGGAAGAGAAACCGCTGTCTTGTGTTCAAAGACTTTTCAAATCGATATTCAGAGAGACAACCAGTCGTCATTTATGATATTTAAGGGTCAAAAAGAACATGAGGATGACTCTGTTATGAAGGCTCAGGAGTTTATTGAAAATAATTACCATAGCAAGATCACAGTGGACGAGCTGGCAGCTATGTTTGCACTGAGTCGTAGGAATTTGGAGAGGAGATTTAAGAAGGCAACGGCTAATACAGTAACGAAATATATTCAACGAGTAAAGGTTGAAGCTGCTAAGTTGAGCCTAGAATCATCAAAGGAAAATATAAACGAAGTTATGTATAATGTTGGATACCAAGACCCAAAGGCATTTAGAACTATTTTCAAAAGAATAACGGGAATGTCCCCAATAAATTATCGAAACAGGTACAATAGGAAAGTTGTGATTGGTCAGCTTTAATTGATAATATGATCAACCCAAATGAATATAGTTCTGGTTTTAGATTATATGAATGCAAGTATGACAGTACGTTTTCACTTTAAATAATTAGTACTTATTGGATTTCAGATATTACAATTATTATTACTGCAAAAAGCACTTGCCGAAAAAATCAGCACAGTTATTCTATTGGCCCTGGTCATAATTGGGTTCAAGATATTGATTCTTCTCATTCCTTCTTTAGTTTCAGGACTTATTCCGAGGATGTGAGATATTGTAGCACTGCTTCTTTTAACCATGAGTTGTTCAGCTGATAGCTGTGGATACCATACTAAAACGCTCTTATGAGTGATAGATTTTAGTGCTCTGTTAATCAATAATAACTAATTGCATTGTTGTTAAAAGACACAATATAATTTTATCTGCATAATGGTTTGATCGTGTCTCTTATAATATTAATTCCTCGTTTTATTTCTTCTTTATTAAATGCAGTGTAACCTAAAATTAAGGCTGGTTTCTTTTTGTATTTAAGAAAGCTGCCGGAAAGAGGGGAAGCGACTAATTTATTATTTCTTAGAGCTTTTGAAACCTCTTTATCATTTAAATATTCGGGAAGCCATGCGAGAACATGCATTCCTGATGCTGAGGGTCTGATTATAATTAAATCACCTAATTGTCTTCTAATTTCAGCAATTAAGAATTCCTGTCTTTCCTTATACAATATTCTCATTTTTCTAATGTGAGTTGTAAAGTGTCCCTCTTCCATAAATTTAGCTGTTACAAGCTGCTCTAGCACAGGGCTCTGCCTGTCGATTATAGTTTTTTCATTAGCAAATAAATCTACAAGGCCAATTGATGGAAGTATAAGATACCCTAACCTCAATCCAGGGAAAAGAACCTTGCTGAAAGTACCTAGATAAATAACTCGCTCCCACTTATCCATACCCTGCAATGATGGTAACGGATTTCCTTCATAGCGGAATTCACCGTCATAATCATCTTCAATAATCCATATACTATTTCTCCCTGCGAATTCTAACAATTTTAATCGCCTGGAGAGACTCATCGTTGATCCTGTAGGGTATTGATGCGAAGGCGTTGTATAAATTAAATTAGCATCTGGATGGTTCTTAATTGCATAATCAATTTGGACCCCGTCTTCATCTACGGGAACCGGAATAATATTTACCTTAGTAGAACGAATAGCATCTCTTACTCCGAAATAAAAAGGATCCTCAAGCAATACCTTGTCACTCTCTTTCAATAATACTCTGCCTATTAGAAATAATCCCTGCTGAGAGCCGTTGACGATAAATACCTGTTCGGGGGTGCAATTGACGGCTCTGTAAGTTTGAAGATAATTAGCTATAGCTTCTTTTAAATCCTTATACCCGGTTCTATCTAATTCACTTAATTGATTCATAGGGGAGTGCCTTACAATCTTATTGAAAATCTTTGTCCATTTATCAAATGGGAAATCTTGTATTGATGGTACTCCGTGCTGGAAAGGAATTATATTATTTTCGGGCATATACATCTTTGAAGGTGATGTTAATTCCTTCTTAAGCTTTATTTTAAATGATCCATTTTTATAATATTCTAAACTTCGGTTTATTTTCAGTAGTTTGTCGGGGATTTCATCCGTTACATAGGTACCAGCACCTGCTTTTCCTTTAATGTAGCCTTCAGCGATCAGTTGTTCAAAAGCAAGAATTACGGTATTTCTTGAAACTCCAAATTCATCTGCAAGTGTACGTGTACTTGGCAGCTTTTGTCCGCCCTTTAAACTTCCTGATAAAATCGAATTCCTTATTGCATTATATAATTGCTTATATATTGGTACTGATGATGATTCATCAAGTTGAATTGCAACAAAGGGAATTTCTTCTGTTTCTTTAGGCATATTCTATATATACTTGGAGTTAACTGGTACTATAATATTAATAATAATGGTTCTTTTCCAATACCAAGAAATATAATAAATTATTTTGTTGACCTTTTTAGTGCAATATTAAGTCGAGTCAAAGAGCCAAAAATATAAATCTGTTCATTTGCTAAATATTCATTACATGCATTTCTAATGAAACTAGATTATTTATTCAATGTAATAGTTGCACGATTAAGTTGTAGGAAAATTTCAAACGGAGGTTAGCCATGAAAAGAATTCTTGGACTTATTTTGGCTGGGTTATTGTTTTATGCAGGATGCGGAAATGTCGAAAATCTTGAGACCCAAAATTTCACACCGCCTTCAGTAAAAAACCAGCCGAAGGTTTTTTATCCCCTGCAAGCACAGGAAAATTCTCTTACCGGTGTCACAGAGGTTATGCTTTATGTAGACAGTGAGGGGCGAGTCAAGCAAACAGAAGTATCAGAATCCTCAGGGTACGATGTTCTTGACAGTACAGCAGAGCAGTATTGCAGAGGAATTATCTTTAACCCAGCTTTAGCCGGCAAAAAGCCAATTGGCTCGTGGGTTAAATGGAAAGTCAAATTCGATGTTTCCCATGAGAACTTCTTTGCAAAAAGATTTGTTAATGATATGATTGATCTATATAGCGAAGTCTCTTCATCATCAGCCTCCGAGAGGAAAGGAATTCAGGAAGAGATATTAAACGAAGACAACGAATTTGTTAAGAAAATGACAGACGTTTTGAACTTCAATCGCACTATTGAAGAAGTTCTGCTTCCCCGGACTGTAGCAGAGTGGAAAAAGTACTGGGATACATATCCATTATCCTTTTTACTTTATTATGATTTTATACGGCGCTATCCGGATTATCCAGATTTACCTGCTATTAAGACACAAATGCTTAGTGAGCTTAAAAACGATATCAATTTTGTTAAGAGTATGTCAGCACTTAAAAGCGATAAAAAAGGAACGAAAGGAATGTTATTATTAAAGCTTCAAAAGTTTGCAAAAGATAATTCCCCAAATTTGAGTCAAATGAGTTCGATACTAGCTGTGAGGTAAAATTAAAAGGTTTATATATTGAAATACTATATCGGACATCATGTTTATGGATTAGGTGCTATCACCTTTGGCTTAGTCACTTTAGTCTGGCATAGCTTCAATAACTGGCATCAGATACGTGTGTTCGGGAATCTACCTTATGAAGATACTCTTGCGGTTATAGCCGGAACTATAGAGCTTTTGGGCGGAATCGCAATTCAATGGCAGAGAACTATGCGATTAGGAGTTATTATTCTTGGAAGTATATTTCTTCTGTTTGCATTGCTTTGGATACCTCTGATTATAAAAAATCCTTTAGTTTATGACCATTGGGGGAGCTTCTTTGAACAATTTTCTATTGTTTCTGGTGCAATGATTATTTATGCTACCACAATAAAAGGTGATGCTGAAAAAGCGACAATGATAGCACGGATTGGGTATAAATGCTTTGGGATTTGTGTTATTTCATTTACGCTTGAACAACTATTTTATCTTTCCGGGACGGCAAGCTTGGTCCCAAGCTGGATTCCACCTGGGCAAATGTTTTGGGCGGTTATAACCACTATTGCCTTTGCTCTTGCGGCTTTCGCGATACTTTCCGGGTACTCAGCTCTTTTGGCATCGCAATTACTTACAATAATGATAGTTGGGTTTGGTTTGTTGATATGGATTCCGGCACCTTTTCATAATGCACATCTGCTATTAAATTGGGCAGCCAATGCGGAAAATCTTGCAATAGCCGGAGCCGCATGGATTGTTGTCGATTTTCTGTATCAATCAAAAAAAGATTCGCAGAGATTATTGTTAATTAACACTGCTGTTGAACAAAAGTGAGGGTACTCTGATGAAGCTCCAATTTGGAGTTAATATTTATGGATTAGGAGCTGTAAGCTTCGGTGTCATAGCTTTGGTTTGGCATCAGATTGTCTCTCTTGGAAGTATCTCACACCCAGACATTTTGATATATATAGTAAGTGCGGCTGAAATCATTGGAGGCGTAGCAATTCAATGGGAGCGATCAACCAAGATTGGAGCCTTAACGATTGGTATTATCTTTCTAGCATTTACTCTTTATCTAGTACCTCCAATCTTCAAAATGCCACTTGTCTATTTTCCATGGGGCAACTTTTTCGAGGAATTTTCTATTGTCCTTGGAGGTGTGTTTGTTTTTGCATCTGCTATTAGAGATACTACGATAGAAACGAAGTTAACAAGAATAGCGTATATATGTTATGGAATATGTGTAATTTCATATTCACTTTATCAACTCTTTTATCTCCCCTATACAGCAAGCCTGGTTCCGAAGTGGATTCTGCCTGGCCAGATGTTCTGGGCAATAACAACTACAATAGCCTTTGCTCTGGCAGCTTTCGCTATACTTTCAGGACGTTTGGCTTTTTTAGCGTCTCAATTACTTACTATTATGTTCTTCGGTTTCTGTTTTGTGGTATGGCTACCTAGATGTATAATAAATCCTAATTTGACTAATTGGATCAGCAATGCCACAACTCTTGCAGTAGCCGGAACAGCGTGGATTGTTGCGGATGTTCTATCTCAAGGGAAAATAGTTTCATTTAGATTGCCTTTTAATAAATTAACTATCAAAGAAAAAGAAGAATAACAAGATGACGTACATTCATCTGTTTTAAGTAACCTACTACTTCCTTACTCCCAGCCCTTTCTGTTTTTTTAAGAAAGCGGTGATGTAAAGCACTATAATAAATTGTCGAATTATGAAAATCAATGCCCGTAATCACTGGTACCTTAATATAAAAAATAACGCTTCTTTTTCAACATCAGTTCAATTGATAATTCATAATATTGAGCTACAGTGCATACTATTTAATCCATATAAAACTTTTGGAAAAACATAAAATATTCTTTCATAAAAGTCCCTCTATAATAATGCTATTATGTACAGCAGTTTTTGTAATTGTTTTATGAAAGATTTTTAGATGTTGTCCAATTTCCAAAATCTCAATTGTTATATAAGTGTAATTATGGAATTTAATAACAATTAACTAAGGAGTTTAAAATGAAAGCTAGAATAAATTATCTCGAAAAAGGACAGAACGCAATAAAAGCGATGTATGGCTTAAACAAATATTTATCAAAATCGCCAATAGAAAAACGTCTTTTGGATTTGATTGATTACCGAATATCTCAAATAAACGGCTGTGCTTATTGTCTTGACATGCATTCAAAGGACTTGCGTGTGGAAGGAGAAACAGAGCAGCGTTTATATGTTCTGAATGCCTGGCGAGAAGCACCATTTTATTCGGAACGTGAGCGTGCAGCATTAAGCTGGGCTGAAGCAGTAAATAAATTCGAAGTGCCGGATGATGTTTATGAAGAAGCAAGAAAGCAATTTTCCGAGGAAGAATTGATTTATTTAACCATGCAGATAAACGCGCTCAGTTCTTATAATCGATTGAATATTGCATTCCGTACACAGGCTGGGAGCTATCAACCCGGACAATTTGCAGTTCAGCAGCAACAAGCACAAGTGGCTTGACAAATTAGTTCAATTCCCCTGCTCGACCGCTTAGGTGGACGAGTAGGGTTATTAAATTTTCACTCTACCAATGGTGGTAAAACATGCAATGCTCTGGCTAAAAAAGAGATAAACAGATTCTTGACGAATTAATTAAATGATGTCCGATTTTCACAATTTCATTTGATATGTAATTATAATTAGAAAATTTAATAACAATAAAATGGAGAGTCTAAAATGAAAGAGTTCCTATTAATATTTAGGGCTGATGTCAATTCGTTGCCTACTGTTTCACCTGAAAAATTGCAGGCCAATACGAAAAAATGGATGGATTGGCTTGGGGGAATTGCAGCTCAAGACAAATTAGTAAACCGGGGTAATCGTCTGAATCCAGAAGGGAAGGTAGTAAAGGCAAATAATGTCATTACTGATGGTCCATATACAGAAATTAAAGAATCCATAGGAGGGTACTCCATTGTTAAAGCTGATTCTTATGAAGAGGCAGTTGAAATAGCAAAGGGGTGTCCGGTTTTAAAAACCGGAGGAAATGTAGAGGTAAGAGAGATAAGTGCAATATGAGGTGAAAGAAATGAATGATTACAAAATTGTTAATGAAGTTTACGATGGAGAACCTTTCCTTTCCCCTATTGAAAAACCGGGAACGCTTTTAATGAAACTAGTATATTATTTCATGCGTAAACAATTTGGTAAAGTAATGACGCCTGTATCAATTCACTCTTCACGGCTGCCAAATTCATTTGGTTTATTTTATACAAAGGTTTCCAGGCTTGATAAAAGACTTGTATTATCCGAAGAGACCGCCTTGCTAATTAGACAGCAGGTTGCAAGAATAAATATTTGTCTCTTTTGCATGGATGCGAATCGGTTTTATTCGATTAAGAAGTCTTTGAATATAGCTAAATTTGATGAACTGGAACATTATATGACAAGTCCGTTGTTTTCAGATGCAGAGAGAGCGGTACTAGATTATGTAACTGAGTTGACAAGGAACAAAAAAGGGAACCCCGAACTTTTTGCCCAAATGTCAAAATACTATTCTGAACGTGAAATTTGTGAAATTATATGGCTCATCGCAAGTGAACATCTTTACAATATAACGAACGTCGGGCTAAACATACATTCTGACATGTTATGCGACATAAGTTCAAAGGAGAAATAATAATAACAACGGAGAATAATATGATATATTTAATTGCGTTATTCTTACATGTATCAGTGGCTGTCATACTTTTTGCGACTCTTGGTGCGGAGTGGCTGAGTATTGTAAATCTTGGACGTGCTGCATCGACAGAAAATATTCGTCTATTCACCTTCACTTTTTCTATTTTGAAAAAGCTTTATAGTTATTCTTTGTTATTGATTCTTATTACGGGTGTGTATATGATGGCAACGGTGTGGAAGCACGGTGCCTGGATGGTCTTCGGATTTATCGGAATGGTTTTGCTTGGAGCTATTGGCGGCAAAGCAACTAACAAGCAGGTTAAACTAATTGAAAAGGGGGTTACAGAACAGGCTAATAGTATTTCAACGGAACTGAGTGAATTGATAAATAATAACAGACTCATTTATTCAATTTGTAGCAGAACTGCCATAGCACTTGGGATAATATTCTTAATGGCAGTAAAGCCAGGATTAATTGTATCCATTTTAGCCCTATTAATTTCTACCGCTATAGGATTTATACCGATGTTGAAAAGACCAGCCATGTATTCTCAAACTAACTTGAACAAGCTATGAACTACTAAGTGGTTTTGAGCGAGGCTGAAATAGCGAAGGAATTCTTTCGCAGGTTAGATCTAATGATTACTAAATTCAATCTTCAGTCTGCTAAGAAGCATTTTTTTACTTTATGTAAGCTGATGGAAGTTAGAAAAACACGTAGATAATTGGTGAGATTATGGACATTTTGATTCTAAAAACAAACATAAACTCAGGAAAGGAATTTTTGAAGGTGAGAAATAGACTATCAAAATTTTTCGAACTTCTTGAATGCACAATCGATCTTGAAGATAGGGATAGGGTTTTACGAGTGGTTGGCAACGATATAAATCTCGTTGAAGTTACTTCACAGGTAAACAGCTTGGGATTTGCCAGTGAAGAACTGAGAGATTGAACAAATTAATTCACAAAATAATATTTAATTATTTCACTATAGTTTCTTCAAGATAGTAGAGGATCACTAATATTATATCTTTCATTGACTGACATGTCACATTGTAAGCTGTTCTAATAGTTATTTTGCAGAGGAAAATAGACTTGGGTAATAAGAGACTTACAATAGGAATTCATTCTTTACTAATAATACCAACCTGCTATTTCTAGTTGAAAACCTAGTCCTTTATTTTAATCTTAATATCAAGTGTCCAATTTCCTAAGTCTCGTGCATTGTAAGCTTGTACACGTACACTCCACATCAGTGATATGTTTTGTATATTTAATTAATATAAAAGGAAATACAAAAATGAGAGAATTTGTATTATTATTCAGACAACCTAGTTTCGACTATAGTAATGCATCACCGAAGGAGATGCAGGAACTCTCAAAGAAATGGCACAACTGGTGGAAAAATATTGAAAGCGTGGGGAAACTATCAAGCAGGGGACCGCGGCTTGCCAATGAAGGGAAAGTTCTTAAATCAAGCGGTGTTATCACGGATGGACCCTTTGTAGAAATAAGAGAAATCTTAGGAAGTTTTATCATTGTAAAAGCTGAAAACCTTGAAGAAGCGGTAACGTTGGCTCATGGATGCCCTGCACTTGACCAAGGCGGAAGTGTAGAAGTCAGACCGGTATATTAGTAATTCTATTTGAAGATTTGCCTAAGCTTATGGAAAAAGAAAATGAGTTCCTAAAGCGTTTATTTCAGGCTGAATTTTCCAAGATGGTTGCTGTAATCAGCAGGCAATTTGGCTTAAAACACATTGAGATAGCTGAGGATGTTGTAAGCGAAACTTTCTTCGTTGCAGCAGAAACATGGGGAATGAAAGGTATACCGGAGAATCCGACTGCGTGGTTATATACAGTGGCTAAGAATAAGACGCTCTATCATTTCAGAAGAAATAAAATTTATGAAGAGAAAATAATTCCTGAATTAACCTCTAAGATATTAGAAAACCATAAAAAAGATGAATTGGATTTTTCAGAGCAGAATATAAAAGACAGCCAGTTGCAAATGATATTTGCAGTGTGCAACCCCATAATTGCCAGTGAGGCTCAAATAGGATTGGCTTTGCGTATTCTCTGCGGTTTTGGGATAGATGAAATCGCGGAAGCATTTTTATCAAACAAAGAAACTATTAACAAGAGATTGTTCAGAGCAAAAGAAAAATTAAGGACTGAAAATGTAAAGATGGAAATGCCCCCGGAAAATGAAATTGCTGATCGAATTGATAACGTCTTACGAATTGTTTATCTGCTTTTCAACGAGGGATATTACTCCAGAACGCAGAATAATATTCTGCAGAAGGATTTGTGCCTGGAAGCCTTGCGATTAGGACTTCTTCTTACGGAATATGAAAAGACCAACCTTCCCAAAACAAACGCGTTAATTGCGCTCATGTGCTTTCATGCATCCCGGTTCAATGCAAGACAAAAAGAGGGCGAATTTATGATTTTATATGAGGAGCAGAACAGTGAGTTATGGGATACGGATTTAATCAATCAGGGTATCCGGTTTTTAGATCTCTCCGCCCAAGGAACTGAATTAAGTAGCTATCATTTAGAAGCAAGAATAGCCTACTGGCATTCCATAAAGGATGACACAAAAGAGAAATGGGAGGAAATTTTGCAATTATATGATAGACTCCTGGTATTTAACTATTCGCCAAGTGTTATGCTCAATAGAATATTTGCCCTTTATAAAGCAAAGGGACAAAAGATTGCATTGGAAGAGGCGGTAAAATTAAATTATGAGAACAATCATTTTTATTATTTGCTGCTTGGAAGGTTATATCAAAAAACTGATAATGATAAAGCGAAACTAAATTATCAGAAAGCTTACTCGTTAGCTAAAACTCAGACTGAAAAGAGAAATATTCAAGAAAAAATTAGCGCCTTGTAATAATACTACCTTGTCACCATCTGTTAATAAGGATGCAAAAAGATGATAACTTTAATGTCCTTAAAAATATGTCAACAAATCATTAACATTCTCATCTAAATCTTAGAAATACACGTAAATTTGTAGATGTCCTCTGTCACCATACTTATTACAGGTTATTAGGGTGTCCAATTTTTCCAATCTCAGTCATTATTTAAGTGTAATTCAAAAATTAATAATCAAATAATTAAAGAGTTTGGCCATGAAAAAGAGAAATAACAATCATGAAAGCTATAAGAGCAGAACAATACCACGTATTTATTGGGCTGCTACGGTGTTCCTTGCATTTATTATGTTTTTCGGTGGAATTGCGGAGATACTAAACCAATGGGGAACACTTGAGACACATACCATCCTAGGTTATCCGGTTTATGTATTAACGATAATCGGAATGTGGAAAATATTTGGAACCTTTGCCATCCTTGTGCCGAAGTTCCCCCGGCTTAAGGAATGGGCCTATGCCGGAATGTTTTTTGATATAACCGGGGCATTCATTTCACACGCAGCGGTAGGGAATTATGGTTCCGGTGCATACCACCTGATAACAACAGGCTTAATCGCAGGTATTGTGCTCATTTCGTGGGCGCTTAGACCTGGAAGTCGGTCTTTAAGAACTTTCTCAATGCAAACTTTCAATAATAGTTTGAAATCGAATAACAGAAAGATGGACATAGAATTGCCGGCTGTGGATACGAATATCGAATTTAGCGTCGTTCACAGAAGTGCGAGATAAAAAATTTAAGGAAGATTAAAGCAGTAATGAAAAAAGAAGAAGATTATTTAGTTCCGTTTAATAAGATATGGAATGATAGATTCAACAAATTGGAAAGAATAATAAAAAATACAAATCAAGAGAATAGAAAGGAAACATACATGCAACCAGTCAAAAAACTCATGATGCTTGCAGTGGCCGTAAACGACATGCCTAAAGCGAAAGAATTTTATTCAGAAAAACTCGGCTTGAAAGTCGTAAAGAATTACCGACAGGATGATGATCACTGGTGGGTCGCTCTTACACTTCCCGAAGGCGGTCTCACTATAACAATCACTACCTTTCACGGAAATGCGAAGCCGGGCACGATGACACTATGGTTTGGGACTTCAGACATCACTGCGGCTCACGAAGAACTAAAAAACAAAGGGGTCAATGTCAGTAAAATCGGAGACGACCTACATGGCCCGGGGTCTGGTGTAAAATGGTTTAATTTTAATGACCCTGATGGTAACGTGATACACCTGGAACAGATTTAGACATTGAGGACTTATGTTAGTGAATCCAATAAATAAGGAGCAAATAAATAATGATCGCTAGAGGTTTTCGCTTTGGGCTGATGCTTCAATTTGCAATAGGCCCTGTATGTTTGTATGTACTAAAAGTCGCAGCGGAATCAGGAACATATCCAGCAATCTCTGCAGTGATGGCAGCAACAATAGTTGATGGTCTATTTGCTACACTTGCTATTCTGGGCATTGGACCTTTACTCGATAAACCTAAGGCAAAAAATGTATTAAGGCGTTTAGGAACACTTATTCTCTTATATTTTGGCAGTGGAATCGTTCTAAGTGTAATCGGGATAAACATAATTCCATTCATTGGAGATGTGGCCCTTACCAACACTTCAAGCGCCTTCGCTACGGGTCTTATTTTGACTGCAGCAAATCCATTGACTATTTTATTCTGGGCTGGCGTATTCGCAACAAAGATTTCGCAAGGTAAAAATGATAAAAGAGATATTGTCTTATTTGCCTTTGGCGCCGTGTCATCCACTATTGTTTTCTTGGGGGTTTTATCTTTTGCCGCTGGTTCAACTAGACCTTTGCTGACACATAGCGTTATTCTCACCATGAATATATTTGTTGGCGCTGCACTTTTAGTATTTGCAGTCAAAATGTTATTTCAGCAGGAATCTAATGTAGTTCCAAGAGTTGAATAACAGATCAATTGAAAATAGAAATGAGATTCTAAAACCGTTTGGAAATTATAATTAGTTTTTAATTAATATAAGGAGGTTACCATGAGCCAAAAAAATGAATTGCAGAAATCTGCAAAGAACACTTTAGCAAAAAACAAGAATTCTAAGAGATTCTCAGAGGAAGAACGGGCTGCTGTGAAAGCGCGCGCTAAAGAGCTGAAAGCAGAAGAACGTGCGAACAAGAACAAGGAGGCAGGCGAGAGTGCAGCGCGTGAGGCGATTGCAGGATTTCAGGAACCGGATAGAACTATGGCAAAGAGACTGCATGCGCTCATTAAAGCCAACGCACCAAGCCTCATTGCAAAAACCTGGTATGGGATGCCTGCTTATGCCAAAGACGACGGTAAGACCGTGTGCTATTTCCGCGACCGAAATAAGTTCAAAGAGAGATATCCAATCCTCGGCTTTAATGACTCTGCAAACCTTGACGAAGGAAATATGTGGCCTGTTGTATTCGCTATAAAGGACTTGACCACCGAAGTGGAGACGAAGATCATTGCGCTTCTGAAGAAAGCTGTGAGCTGAGGAACAAAAAAATGTCGACAATCTGTTTCGAAACAACACCTATTAAAATACTCAACTGGACCATTATTAGCTTTCCCGCAGACGCCAGCGCGAAGCTACCGTCCCGTGGTATGGTATTGGTCGATGGGACTATTAATGGCTTCCATTCTATGATCGTGCTCGAACCTGACGGCAAAGGATGCCACTGGTTTAAGGTTGAATCTGTCCTACATGAAGCCGCCGGTATAGACGAAAGTGATACTATAAAGATTGCGGTTATACCTTCTAAAGAGTGGCCTGAACCAAAGTTGCCGGAAGATTTGAAAAAGGCTTTAGCTGCCAGCATGCCTGCAAGCTCTCTATGGGTAAAGATCACAACGATGGCGCGCTGGGATTGGATCCGCTGGATACGGTGGTCGACCAATAACAAGGAAACACGCAGCAGACGCATCGAGGTAGCAATATCTAAGCTCAAGGCTGGCAAACGAAGACCGTGCTGTTTCAATCGCAATATGTGCACAGAACCCGGTGTCTCGAAAAACGGATTGCTCATGAATCCTAAATAATTGATAGGGTAAAGAACTTCAATTTATTTATGGAAATGATAAAGGAAATAAACCTATTATGAAGACAAGAAAGAATCTTTCCGCCGAAGGCAAGTCTGCATCTCAAGAGATAGTTGACGTAATCAAACGGCAGAGTGATTGGCGTGGAAAAAAAGAGTCTAGAAATAACTATCAACCCGTTAGAATTGATTTAGTCAAAATGTTTTTGAAAAATAAGTTTATATGGACCTCAACCAATTTTATAAAAAAGCTAATTAACATTTTTATTAGTTAAGTATTATTTAAATGTCAGAAACAAAGGCTGATAACCTTGCAAGCACTTTATTGTTCAAAAGCTCATTGAAAACTACGATTGTTTTAACCTAATGAATTAAATTTGATCATACTTGCTTTGTTCTATAGAAAGGTGAAGAAGTGTGAGTAAGATGTTCAATAAGGGCAACACGAAAAAATCCCGCTCTTCGTCTTTGATTTTGCTCTATCTCATTAACAAATGTTTTGGAATTTGTTTAGCACTCTTTGATTATAAAGGATGCTGTGTTGAAGTGACTAGAGAAGTTAATATTAGCGATAGAGAAAGTGGGCCTGTGGATTACTTTTACTTTTAAGTGGCAAAGTTTTATCTTGACTTCTCTACAGAATCGACTTCTTTCCAGAAAGCAGAGGCTTTCATTATGTAAATATCACCTAGCCCGTTGCCTGCACTGTTTATTCTTTTTTCTAACGCATCTATATCTTCTTTATGGTACGGAACACGTGACTCAATCTTTCTTGTGCTTGAAAAGACAAAATATTTTCCATCCCATGTTATCTTTGGTGAGAACTCCACAGCGCTCGAGTTTATTGGTTTGGGAAGCTTTATTACCTTTGACCAAATTCCTTTTTTATTAAAGCTAATATAAAAGTCGGCATTTTTTAATCCTCTAGGATGGGCTGCCATAAAGATTAGAAATTTTTGATTTCTTGAGATAAACGGTTCAAATTCATCAGCTGAGGTATTAATAGAGTCACCAAGGTTTTCCACGGTTATGTATTTTCCATTAATTGGTTTACTACAGTAAATGTCGCAATCAGAATCTTTTGTTCGTCCTTTCCTAGTTGATCCGAAATACATGGTTCCGTCGTCAGCTATTGTCGGGTAATATTCATCAAAAGGACTATTAATTGGTGCGCTCAGATGTGTTGGGTTACCCCAGCCTTTTTGAGTTTTTGTTACTTTCCAAATATCAAAATCGGACTTTACAGGACCACCTTTTTTGACAGGCCGGTTAGAGACAAAATAAAGGGATTTACCGTCTTTTGTGGTAAATGGATCTCCATCAAGATATTTTCCCGAAAATGGAGCTACTATAGGGTGAGTCCAACGACCATTTATTAAGTAAGATATGCATATAGTGAATGTGCTGAAATCTGGAGCACATTTCAGAAAAAACAAAGTATCGCCGCTTGGTGAAAAATCCGGATGAGTTTCATAGTCTCCCGTAGATATAACCCCTGGGGCAAAGATATTTGGTCCGTTAGTGCTTATTTGCGGGTAAGTTGTAATTCTGGCTAGCAAAAAGATAATACTGATAAGGAGCAAATTTTTATACATCTAGTATATTTACTGCGGATTCAAGGTTATGATATTTATTTTATCTTGGCTTAATTATTTTACTTCGGTAATCTGAGCTTGTACACACCGCCATCTTCCATTTTCTTTTATATAAGTATCTGTATAAACTGTTTCTGTAATAGTATTCCTGCCGTTCCTTATGCTGGTAAGGTAGCCGTTGCATCTAATTAGAGCCATATTGTCGAATATTCGTATTGATTCATTTTTGTATTTATAGCTTCTGTCTGTCTTATCATTCCACGCATGTGCCCATCCTTTCATATAATCCTCGCGACTAAGAATTTTACCGGAAGAGGAAATGTATATGAAATCCCTGTGAATTATCATATTGTGGTTTGTAACGTCATTATTAGTATAGTTCTTAATAAATTGAGCATTTAATTTACGAAGCTCGGACCGGTCATTATTTAGGTTTTTATTCATAATTATCTCAAATATTATAGAGGCAAAATACTTCATTTTACCACTTTAGGATTGGAAAAATGCGACACAATGCAATTTGATATATCTGAATAGAGATCTTAGTCAGAGCGCAATTCAATAGGGGAGTCAGATAAGGGCGAATATTCTATCATAAAGTTGGTCACTCTTCACAAGATAATATCTTACGATCTTTCCAAGCAGTAGCCTCAGTTGCTTGGCCTGAGAAATATGCTCCGGGATGATAACCTGAGAATTCCTTGAATTCATTTATGAAGTGCGATTGATCATAGTATCCGCATTCGTATGCTATGTCAGATAACGTCATGCTCTTTTTACCGTATAGATCGAGTGTGGTTTGGAAGCGTGTTATTCTTGAGAAAAGTTTAGGGTTCATACCAGTCAGCTCTTTAAATCTGCGTTCAAATTGTCGTGGAGAAACATCGAACAGATCTGCAACTTCCCGTACTCTTTTCTGCCCCTTAGTTTGAATAATATATCGAACTGAAGATAGTAGATTGTTCTGTAAAGATAGATAATTTGCTATTCCTTTTTTGAAAAACTCGGAAAGTATATACACACGTTCCAAATTATTCTCTGTCAGCATCATTCTTTCTTCAAGCAATTTCCCATCTTTTCCTAAAATTGATTCGATATCCAGTGTTCTATTAGTAAATTCGGTACATGGCTGAGAAAATAAAATTGGTATGCTGAAGGGATAAATATATGCTCCAAAGAAACTAAAATCTCCCCCTACAATGAATCGCCTGAAGTTTTGTGTTTGACCATGTATACCGGAGCGGAAGGATCTTTCAACAACATTCCCGTCAGCAATAAAGTCAAGACTATTCTTATAACCAAATAGAATCTCTATGCATCCATCAGCCATACTTCTATGGATATAGGGATGGGTCGAAGAGGCTTTGCCTTCAAGAACCCAAAAAAATCTCACATACCTGGAAAGCAAAAATGAGGGTTGTATAGTATAAAAATTCAGTTTACATCTCTTATCTTTTTTGAATATTTAAATTACAATCATTTCTTTAAAGATGAATTTTTTAACTAGGTTTTACTTGCTAGGTTTTTTGCATTACTAAATAGAGAAAATACAAAGACTATTGAGATATGCTCAATAGCTCAATTGGAATTTTCTTTAATGCTTATTTCTTAATGTAGTTTTCAGCTTCAGCCTTAATAAACTCTTTTACCCCTTCACTTCCATATATTTGAAGCTTTACCTTCCCATCATCTGGTTCAACCTCGATTATAAAGCCCAGGAAAGGACAGCATAACCTCTCTTTGTCAACAAATTCCGTAAGCCTGACAAGCGTTTCCGAATCATTTGGAAAAATGAAAGAAAATCCGTCATAA
>JBJKPP010000040.1:0-7338 GCA_046706145.1 Ignavibacteriaceae bacterium
AAAAAGTTTTCAAATATTGTCGGAACGGCATCAGTACTTTTTCCTGGATTGTGCATGGGTGCCAAGGCAGGTATTTTGGCTCTTGCAAATTGTGCTCCGAATGAATGTATTAAAATATTGAAATTGTATAATGATAATAAAATTAGTGAAGCCGCTCATCTGCAAAAAAAACTAATTGACTTAAACAAAGCCGTTACAGCAAAATATGGAGTCGCAGGATTAAAAGCTGCAATGGATTTAACAGGCTATTTCGGAGGACTCCCCCGTTCCCCGCTTAGCGGATTAAACGACGAACAAATTGAAGATTTAAAAAACATTTTAGTAAACGCTGATATTGAAACAACAATAGAAAGTTAATTTTTCGAGATATGAATAGTAAAACTTTTCAACTGCCAAATAGAATTTTACTCGGACCCGGTCCGTCAAATGTTCACCCAAGAGTTCTTGAAGCTATGAGCAGACCAACAATCGGTCACCTTGACCCAAAGTTTATTGAACTAATGGATGATATAAAATCTCTATTGAAATATACTTTTCAAACTGAAAACGAATTGACTTTTCCTGTTTCCGGTCCCGGCTCAGTTGGAATGGAAACTTGTCTGGTAAATTTAGTTGAGCCAGGCTCAAAAGTGATAGTCTGCATTAATGGAGTTTTCGGTGGAAGGATGAAAGAAATAGTTCTACGGTGTGGCGCCACACCGATTGTAGTAGAAGATGCCTGGGGAACAGCAGTAAGTCCGGGAAAATTAGAGGAAACTCTTAAATCTAACAAGGATGCAAAAGTCGTTGCTTTTGTTCATGCAGAAACATCCACCGGTGCAAAATCCGATATTAAACTGCTTACGGAAATTGCTCATAAATATAATTGCTTAACAATTGCTGATACCGTCACTTCACTTGGAGGAATTCCGGTCAAAATAGATGAATGGAATATAGATGCATCTTACAGCGGAACGCAAAAATGTTTATCATGCCCGCCGGGACTTTCGCCTGTTACATTTAATGAGAAAGCTGTAAACTTTATCAAAAACAGGAAAACAAAAGTGCAAAGCTGGTTTATGGATATAAATTTGATTATTAATTACTGGAGCGGCGGGGCGAAACGTTCTTATCATCATACTGCCCCAATAAATTCGCTTTATGGTTTGCATGAATCTTTATTGTTGCTCCAGGAAGAAGGTCTGGAAAATTCATGGAAAAGACATGAAGAAGTAAGTCAAGGTTTTGTTGACAGTTTAAAAAAGATAAACCTTGAACCTTATGTTAAAAAAGAAGAAAGACTGCCGGAACTTGTTGCTGTTAGAATTCCGGACGGAGTTGATGATGCTAAAGTTAGAGCGAGCCTGTTAAATGATTTCGGAATTGAAATAGGCGCCGGCTTAGGTTCCCTTGCGGGAAAGATTTGGAGAGTCGGCTTGATGGGATATTCTTGCACCAAAGAAAATGTTACAGCATGCATAAATGCTTTAAAGGAAATTTTGTAATAGAAACAAGTAAAGAAAACAGTTTTATAAGCTTAATAGGTAAAGTCACAACTTGTCATGCTGAACTTGATTCAGCATCTCAGAATCAACAAAGAGATTCCAAATCAAGCTCGCCTACCGGACGGGCAGGTTTGGAATGATAGAATAAAGAGACTCAACAATCTGTATAATTTCCGTTATTGAATTACATTGTACATAATTCGTTTTTCAATTTCTTATTTGTCATCTTATTCATTCAAGAAATAGTTTTTATTAATTAAATCATTACCTAACTTGCCAATAAGCAGACAGGAAGGTAAAAAAGGAGAATAATTGTGTCAAACGCTATATATAAAATACCGGTTCCACCAAACGAACCAATAAAAAGTTATTTACAGGGTTCACCTGAAAGAACTTCACTGAAAAAGAAACTTGATGAAATGTATAACTCTCAAATTGAAATTCCATTTATAATTAATGGAGAGGAAATGAAATCCGGCAACGTGGTTGATATTGTCCTTCCGCACGAGCATAACCATGTGGTAGGAAAATATCATAAAGCCGGAGAAAAAGAAGTTGGAATGGCCGTAAAGGCAGCTTTGGAAGCAAGAAAAAAATGGGCTAAACTCGATTGGGAAGAAAGATTATCAGTTTTCCTAAAAGCGGCAGATTTGTTGGCCGGTCCGTGGAGGGATACATTAAATGCTGCAACAATGTTGGGACAAAGTAAAAATGTTTTCCAGGCAGAAATAGACTCAGCTTGTGAACTTATTGATTTCTTTAGATTCAATGCATATTACGCAACTCAAATTTATCAAGAACAGCCGCTCCACTCCCCTTTCGGTGTCTGGAACAGGACTGAATTTAGACCATTGGAGGGATTTGTTTTTGCAGTATCACCTTTCAACTTTTCGTCTATAATGGGTAATCTTCCTTCGTCACCTGCAATGATGGGAAATGTTGCCTTGATGAAACCAGCAAGCACTGCTGTTCTTGCCGGCTATTATATTTACAAAATCTTTGAAGCAGCAGGACTTCCTCCTGGAGTAATTAATTTTATTCCAAGTTCAGGGGCAGCAATCGGAGACACAGTTTTAAAATCACCTCACTTGGCAGGCATCCATTTTACCGGAAGTACAAACACTTTCCAGTTCATGTGGAAAACAGTTGGAGAAAATATAAAAAACTACAAAGCTTATCCAAGAATTGTTGGTGAGACAGGTGGTAAAGATTTTATTTTCGCTCATAACAGTACAGATTTGGAAGAACTTGGGGCAGCAATAATACGGGGCGCTTTTGAATATCAAGGACAAAAATGTTCAGCCGCATCACGTACTTACATTCCAAAATCTATTTGGGGTGATTTGAAAGATTATCTCGGCAAAGAATTGAAAACAATTAAGATGGGTGACGTTAGAGACTTTTCAATCTTTATGAATGCCGTAATTGATAAAGAAGCTTTCAAAAGTATAACTGCTTATATCGATTATGCAAAAAAATCATCGGATGCCGAGATAGTTTTTGGTGGAAATTACGATGACTCCAAAGGATATTTTATAGAACCAACTATAATTCTTGCAAAGAATCCTCATTTCAAAACAATGGAAGAGGAAATATTCGGTCCGGTTCTAACTGTTTATGTTTATGAAGATGAGAAGTATGAGGAAACTCTTCACCTGTGCGATGAAACTTCTCCTTATGCATTAACAGGTGCAGTTTTCGCAAAAGACAGAATTGCAGTTAACAAAGCAAATGGTATATTGGAAAATGCAGCCGGTAACTTCTATATCAACGATAAACCAACCGGAGCAGTTGTTGGTCAGCAGCCGTTTGGTGGGGCAAGAGCCAGCGGTACAAATGATAAAGCTGGAAGTTTTCTTAATCTAATTCGCTGGGTTTCAACAAGGACAATAAAAGAAAACTTCATTCCGCCTAAAAATTATCGTTATCCTTATATGTCTGAGAAATAAAATTCTCTTAGCACTTTGCGTTTCTTAGCGAACTTTGCGGTTATTATCTTACAAAGATAAATTAACCGCAAAGAACGCAAAGTAATTATGTTTTTATAACAAACTCGCCTATTTTCTCGTTTAAAATATTTCCCTTCCTCATTCGTCTTAATATATAAGAAACATTAAACCGATTAATGACAGAACGATTAAAGTTAGCTGAAAATACTTTTGCAAAAGAAAAAGGCAGATTATTCGGTTTTATACGCAAATTTGTTCCTTCTCAGGAAGACGCAGAAGACATTTTGCAGGATGTGTTTTATCAATTTATATCTGTTTCTGGTGTTGAATTAATTGACAAAGTCACAGGATGGCTTTACAAAACAGCAAGAAATAAGATAATTGATTTTAGCAGGAAGAAAAAAGCAGACAATTTTTCAAAAACATTTTCCGGTTATTCTGATGACGAAGAGGATTTTTCAATCGAAGACTTTCTACCGGCAATTGAGTTTACACCAGAGGATTTCTACCTCCAGGATGAATTTAATGAAAAACTGCAGGCTGCGCTTAATGAACTTCCAAAAGCACAGAAAGATATTTTCATAATGAACGAAATTGAAGGAATGTCATTTAAAGAAATTTCTGAAATAACAGGTTTAAAAGTAAATACTCTGTTTTCACGTAAACATTACGCGGTAAAGCAGCTAAAAGAAAAATTAAACAAATACTTAAATGGGTAATAATATGCATCACAAATTTAACGGCAAACGTTTTGCAAAAGGATTCTTGTTTGGAATTATTTTCCTGGCATTTTTCTCACTTATCGTTTTCCTTTTGTGGAATTGGATTGTGCCTTCGTTATTTGGATTAAAAACCATCGGCTACTTTCAAGCAGCCGGACTTTTGATTCTATCAAAAATTTTGTTCTCCGGTTTCGGAAGAAGAGGCGGACCTCCTCACTTCAAATCAAGAGAATATTGGAAAAAGAGATTTGAAGAACAAGAAAAGAGTACAGATGAAACTGTAAGCGGAGAGAAAGCCTAATTTCCTAGTGGGCTCTACTCCATAATTTTTAGCAATTGGGATTTTTCTCCCTTAAAGAAATCTTATGAGAATATACAATAAACTATAAAATTCAAAGGTGTAAAAATGGAAATCCTAATTTTGAAAACAAATATAAATTCAAAGAATGAATTTCTAACCGTGAGAGATAATCTATCTAATTCATATAAACTAAGAGAATGCACAATAGACCTTGAGGACAGAGACAAAGTCTTGCGAGTTATTGGCAATAACTTAAATCTAATTGAAGTTGCTTCACAGGTAAACAGTTTGGGGTTTGCGTGCGAAGAATTGATGGATTAAACAAGTGATATAACGTAAAATGTGCTTTTATGAAGTACAACAATTACACGAACATGTCAAAAACTAGATACATCAATTAACCCCTGCATGGACTGAAAGAATATAAAAGTTTCTTATGCTTCCATAAAAATTAATGTGACACAACCCACATTACTTCCTCCAATCCGGTAAATTTTTGTTATTATAAAATATTAATACATTCTTTTATCAAATTATTTTTGCTTAGAGTGAGTTTTAGCTCTGTTAAGATTCGCATTCTATTATCAATGCTTAAAAATTACTTCTACAATTATTTCAATATTGGTGTAGTTATGCTAACTAAAAAGTCCGATTTTGTTCCCGCACTTTTGTTAATTTGGGTTCTTGGTATTTTCTGTTGGCGCCCGGCTTTGGCGCAGAACAGCCAGTCCTTTGCTGACACAAATATCAGTAGGGGTGACCGATATGCCGGCGCACCTTGGTCATCACGCTCACCTGTGCTGGCTCAACATGGAATGGCAGCTACAGAACAGCCAATCGCTTCTCTTGCCGCAGTTGAGATTCTGAAGAAAGGCGGTAGTGCAGTGGACGCCGCGATTGCAGCCAATGCAGTTCTCGGACTGATGCAGCCCGTGTTAAACGGAATCGGTGGAGACTGTTTCGCCATTGTCTATGATCCTAAGACAGACAGTCTCTACGGCTACAATGGTTCCGGCTGGTCACCGAAGGATCGCGACCTGGCTAAGATGCAGGCTGAGGTGAAGGCTGCCTACGAGAAAGCAGGCATGAAACTCTCAGACCAGATTCCTTTATTTGGTTCGCTTCCGGTCACAGTGCCGGGTGTGGTCGATGCCTGGTTCGCATTGCACAAACGATTCGGTAAGCTTCCTATGAGCGAAGACTTGGCACCGGCTATAAGATATGCCAGAGAAGGTTTCCCGGTGACAGAAATAGTAGCGAAGTACTGGAAGGGTAACTGGGATGCTTTCCAAAAGAACCGGGGTCTGATAGAGGAATTTAACAACGCTGAAAAGACCTACCTGATAGACGGACATACACCAGACCAGGGTGAAATATTTCATAATCCTGACCTTGCCCACACGCTGTCGATGATCGCCAAGAGTGGCCGCGATGTTTTTTACAAAGGCGAAATTGCAGACACCATAGCTAGCTATTTCAAGCGCATCGGTGGCGATCTTCGTTATCAGGACTTTGCTGACTTCCATGGTGAATGGGTGCAACCTCAGTCGGTCAACTATAGAGGTTATGATGTTTATGAACTACCGCCGAACGGACAGGGTTTTGCGGCGCTGGAAATGCTTAACATTCTGAAGGGCTTCGATATCAGGGAAATGGGTGTAGGTAGTGCTGATGCTTTGACTGTGGAAATAGAGGCGAAGCGCTTGGCGTTTGAAGATCTCGCAAAGTACTACGCCGACCCGAGGTTTTATAACGTGCCAATGAAGGGCCTGCTCTCGGAGAAATACGCCGATGAGCGTCGCAAGCTGATCAATCCCAAGCATGCCAACCCGAACATCGGTCCTGGTAACCCGTTCCTGTACAACGGCGACACCACAGATTTTGAGACTGCCGACAGTTCAGGTATGATGGTGTCCATGATCCAGTCAAACTACGCAGGGATGGGTTCTGGACTTGTTCCCGATGGACTTGGTTTCATGTTCCAGGATCGTGGGGCGCTGTACTCGCTAAACGGCGGAGCAGCAAATGTGTATGCACCGCGCAAGCGTCCTTTCCACACTATCATTCCAGCCTTCGTGATGAAGGACGGCAAGCCATGGCTAGCATTCGGAGTGATGGGCGGCTCTATGCAGCCCCAGGGACATGTGCAGGTGCTGGTGAATATGATTGACTTCGGTATGAACGTACAAGAAGCTGGTGATGCAGCTAGATGGCGGCATATAGGCAGCGCAACACCTACCGGATTGCCGGCAAATGGTGTTGGCACAGTATTACTGGAATCGGGATTTAACAAGAATATCAAGGCCAAACTTGAAAAGCGCGGTTATAATGTTGAATGGGTAAAACCAGGAACCGGTTCCTTCGGCGGTTATGAGGCGATCATGTATGATGCAAAAGATCATGTGTACTGGGGCGCCAGCGAGATGCGTAAAGACGGAGAGGTTATCGGCTATTGATTAAAGCATATTAGAGTCATTTACCTGTGCCTAGTTCATGCTTAAGGAGGTTAAGGGATGCGTTGCCTTTGCCCCTAAATTCTGGTAAGTGGAATACACTTTTATCATTTACAAATAAATAGTTCGGTTAAAACAAAGAAAATAATCTTGTTCAAATAAAAAACATAGTAAATTTTATAAAGCTTATAAATTTTGAGTAATTAAATGAAAGGAGTAATGTTCATGAAACCGATTTTACGAATTTTTTTATTTCTTTTTCTAGTATTTGGTATAACGAATCTCTCGTTTGCTCAATGGGTACAAACAAATGGACCTTATGGTAATTCTATAAGAGCATTCTCTGTTGCTGTTAATGGAACAAAAGATACAAATTTTCTTGCAGGGACTGACGCTGGAGTTTATCTCTCAAATAATGATGGTTTAAGC
>JBJKPP010000041.1:0-9621 GCA_046706145.1 Ignavibacteriaceae bacterium
ATTATGCAAATAATCAATAAACTGGAAATGGAAATAAAATTTGAGTCTGATGAAGAAATTAGAGTTTCTGTGCCTACATTTAGACCTGATATTGAAAGGGAAATCGACCTCATCGAAGAGATAGCCCGGATAAATAGTTACGATAAAATTCCTGTTCAAGAAAGAGTGTCTATTATTCTTAGAGAAAAACACGATGAATCCGAATTGGGTGATAAGATAAGGGATTTCTCCACCGGCTTGGGTTTGTCTGAGATGATTAATAATCCTCTACAAAGCGAAAAGCTTGCAAGCATGACTGGTGAACCTATAAAAATCCTAAATCCACAAAGTCTGGATATGGAATATCTAAGAACTTCAATGGTGCCCGGAGCGCTCGCCACAATACATAATAATTTGAGAGTTGGAGAAAAAAGTTTAGCCCTTTTCGAAATTGGACATGTTTTTCGGAAGAAGAATAATAAAATTGAAAATTTTGAAGATTTTGAGGAAAAAGAACAAGCTATTTTTGTTCTCACAGGCTTGCAGCAAGAAAAATCGTGGAATAAGCAGGCAGAAGAATACAATATTTTTGCACTTAAAGGTTTAGTAGATGAATTCCTTCATAAGTTTTTCCTTGATAATGTCTTAATTGATTCATATTATAATAAAGAAGATAAAATTTATGATTACAAATTAGCCCAAAAGTCAAGTAATACAGAACTTGGTATTGGCGGAAAAGTAAGAAAAGACGTACTTGCTGAATTTGATATACAACAGGATGTCTTCTGTTTTGAATTTAACCTGGATGTTTTTAAGCAATTACCAGGGCGCGAAAAGAAATACAGTCCATTGCTTAAATATCCAAAAGTCTATAAAGACTTTGCTTTTGTGTTTGATAAATCAATAACTTACGGAGAAGTTATTAAGTATCTTGAAAATAATTCCTCTAAGATATTGAAATCAATAAAAATTTTTGATTTATTTGAAAGTATAAATTTAGGTGAAAATAAAAAAAGCATGGCTTTTTCTTTAGAGTATTATTCCGAAGAGAGAACCCTAAGAGATGATGAAGTTGACGAAGATTTTAATAAACTGATTAAACTTGTAACAGAACAATTTAATGCAAAACTAAGAGGTAATTAGCTTTGCCGGAAAATTCTTCAAAATATGAAGTACTTTTAAGTGATTTAAGTGTTCTTGAAACAACAGCTACAAATTTTAAGAATAAACTTAAAGCCACGGTAGAAAAAAATCTGGAATTAACGGAGTTACTCGAAAAGGAGAAGCAAAATAAGCTTACTTTATTTAAGAAGATTGATGAGTTAGAAAAAGAAGTAAAGCGGGAGAATAACAACGGTTTAACAAATTTATTTAACATAGAGGAGAAAGAGGAGTTAAAGAATAAGCTTAAAGAATTGATCTCTAGAATCGATTTTCACCTGTCATCAGACAGGCATTTTTAAGTTCTTAATTTTAATGTCTTTTTTGATGGAAATGGTATAATGACGGATAAAAAGAAGCTTAAAATAAAAATATTTGATAAAGAATATTCTCTATTAGTTGAAAATGAAGAGATAGCTAAAGAGTTGGCAATTTATGTTAACAAAGTGATGGAGGAAACAAAAGAAGAACTTCCTGATCAGCCCGCTCAAACGATCGCTATTATTGCATGCTTAAATATTGCATATGACCTGTTCCTTGAAAAGAATAAAAATAGAGAATTGTTGATTCAAGCAAGCGAGAAGATTAAACGCTTGAAACTACTTTTAAGCGATCCGAGTATATCAGACCCATCTTAACATTTACCGCTCTGTCAGTACTAATGTAAATGGAAAACTAACATTATTAAAATGGGAGTTTGACTTCTAGCGCCTATTGCAGGCCTCACCTCGTCGAGTCGAGGTTCCGTTTATCGGGACAGTGGAAGTAAAAAACGTTAGAGCGGATTCCCACACTGTAATAGATAGGGTTTTTCCTATTTATGCAGTCTGGCAGAGGCGGTATTATTTTTTATTCCCTATTGGAGGAAATATGGATATAGTTGTGCTTATCCCTATGGTGGTGGTCCTGGTTGTGATTTTCTTTTATTTAGGATGGGTACTGAATTCGAGAGTTGGAAAAAAGAGTGTTAGTTCAGCAGAAGAAAGAGCAAAAAAAATTATAGAAGATGCACAGAAAGAGTCTAACAATCTAAAAAGAGAAAAGTTGCTTGAGGTTAAAGATGAATGGTATAAGAAAAAAACTGAATTTGATAATGAAGTAGTACAGAAAAGACAAAAACTCGGAAATTTAGAAAAGCAATTATCCACTCGCGAAGAAAATATTGAAAGAAAATTTGAACTGGTTCTTAAAAAAGAAAAGGAAAATAAGGAAAACGAAAAAGAACTGATTGAGTCAAAAAAGCTTCTCGAAAACCGCCTTGGAGAGGCCAAGAAGCTTGAAGAGGAGCAAAATCTTCGTTTGGAAAAAATCTCCGGCCTAACTACCGAAGAAGCTAAGAAAATGTTGATGGAAAACATGATTAATGATGCAAAGGTAGAATCCGCCAATCTAATAAAAGAAATACACGATAAAGCAAAAGCTGAAGCCAAAAAAGAAGCACAAAAAATAATAGTGCAGGCAATTCAGCGCAGCGCCACCGATTATGCAATGGAAACAACCGTCTCAGTAGTGCAAATTCAAAATGATGAGATGAAGGGAAGAATAATAGGAAAAGAAGGTAGAAATATACGCGCCTTTGAAGCGGCCACTGGTGTTGATGTAATTGTTGATGACACTCCGGAAGCTGTTATTCTTTCTTCCTTTGACCAATTTAGAAGAGAGATTGCCAGGATTTCATTAGAAAGGTTAATTCTTGATGGAAGAATTCATCCTGCAAGAATTGAAGAAGTTGTTGAGAAAGTAACAAAAGAACTTGAAGAAGAAATAATGCGGGAAGGTGAAAATGTTGTGATGCAATTAGGTCTCCATAATATGCATAATGAATTAGTAAAACATGTTGGAAAGATGAAATATCGTTCGAGCTATGGTCAAAATCTTCTTCAGCATAGTATAGAAGTAGCGTATCTCACTGGAATAATGGCAGCAGAAGTTGGATTGGATCCCAATTTAGCTAAAAGAGCCGGGCTCTTACACGACATAGGTAAGACTATTGATAAAAGTGTTGAAGGTCCGCATGCATTACTTGGTTATGAATTAACAAAGAAGTTTAAGGAAAATCCAATAGTTATCAATGCAGTAGGTTCGCATCACGAGGATATTGAAATGGAGCATCCAATAGCTCCTCTTGTACAAGCAGCCGATGCTATCAGTGGCGCAAGACCTGGGGCAAGAAGAGAACCTTTGGAAGGTTACGTTAAGAGATTGGAAAATTTAGAAGCTATTGCAAAATCTTTTGAAGGTGTAGCGAAGACTTATGCAATTCAAGCTGGTAGAGAAATAAGAGTTGTGGTTGAACATGACAAGGTTGATGATGCAATTGCGGATAAATTAGCTCAGGAACTAGCGGCAAAAATAGAACAGGAAATGGAGTACCCCGGGCAAATTAAAGTCACGGTTATTAGAGAAGTTAGAAAAATATCTTACGCACGTTAATCTATAACTAAATTGCCTTCCTTTAAGAATGAACAGAAAGAAACTTAAAGTCGGGATTACCGGAAACATCGGTTCCGGTAAATCTCTATTTTCTGAATACATTAGAGAGAGTGGTTTTCAGGTTCTTAACGCAGACGAAATCTCAAAAGATATTTTAGCTAATGATTCCGAAGTCAGGGAAAAAATAATAAAGAAATTCGGAAAGGAAGCATACCTTAATAACCTATCTGACCGGCAGGCAGGTAAGATTAATAAAAAATATCTCGCCGAGAAAATATTTACTACTCCAGAAAATGTATTTTTTGTAAATTCACTCCTTCATCCGAAAGTTATTAATGAATTGGGACAACGGATGACATATCAGTTGAAGAAATCTGATTTTGTTTTTGTAGAAGCAGCTTTGATTTATGAATCAGGAATGGAAGAAATGTTTGATTATGTTGTATTGGTAATTTCAGATTTAAATGTAAGAAAAGAGAGAAAAGTTAGTATTGATAATCTTAAGGCTGAAGATTTTATGAACCGGGAAAATCATCAAATAAAAGAAATAGAAAAAAAGAAAAAAGCAGATTTTATTTTTGAAAATAATGGAACAAAAGAAGAATTGAAAACAAAAGCAGGACTTCTTTTAAATATTCTTGGAGGTTTGTCAAACTAAATGTTGAAAATTGCGTTTCAGGGTGAAGCAGGTGCATTCAGCGAAATCGCTGCAAAAAAGTATTTTAATAAGAAAATTTCTACTATTCCTTGCTTATCATTTTATGAGGCATTTAACAAATTAAAAAAAGGCTCTGTCAATTATGCCGTCGTCCCAATAGAAAATTCTTTATACGGAATAGTTTACGAAACTTATGACCTGCTTTTAAGGCATTCCTTCAAAGTTCACGGGGAACTTAATCTTCAGATAAATCATTACTTGCTGGCCAATATCTCTTACAACCTAAGAAACATAAAAAAAGTATATTCCCATCCTCAGGCATTGGGTCAATGTTCAGTCTTTCTTAATAAATTAAAAAATGTGGAAATAGTTCCGACATACGATACTGCCGGTTCCGCAAGATTATTATCGAAAGTCGGAAACGAATCTGCAGCCGCAATAGCTAGTAAAGAAGCTGGAAAGATATACAAGTTAAAAATTTTAAAGAAAGAAATACAAAATAATAAAGAGAATTTTACCAGATTTCTTGTAGTTTCTAAAAAGAGCAACATCTTCAAACTGAAGAGTCCAAAAACTTCCATATGTTTCGAACTCAAAAGTATTCCTGGAGCATTATACAAAGCCCTGAGTGTTTTCGCTTTAAGAGAAATTGACCTTGTAAAAATTGAATCGAGACCTATTCCCCATAAACCATTTCAGTATATTTTTTATGCGGACCTAATCGGAAATCTTAGAGATGAAAAGATTAAACTTGCGCTGAAACATCTTTCTGAAATATCTTTAAGCATAAAGCAATTTGGTTCTTATGAAATGGGGAAAATTTATAAGAGTTGAAAAATGTCGTTCATAAATAATGCAATAGTTGGTGTTACTGAAATACTTCCTAAATCAGTTGTAAGACAGTTCTCAAAAAAATATATAGCAGGCGAATCACTAGAACAAGCTGTGTCCCTGGTAAAAAAGTTTAACCAAAGCGGAATCGTAACAACTATCGATGTACTTGGCGAAGCCATAAAAACAGAAAAAGAATCTATCGAATCAAAAGGGAAATGTCTAACTGTTTTGGACACAATTTTACAAAATAAATTAAATTCCAATCTATCTATAAAGCCGACGCAGATGGGGTTGAGCATAGACGAAGAATTTGCTCTACTTCAGATTGAGGAATTAATAAAAAAAGCTAAATCTTTTAATAATTTTGTCAGACTCGATATGGAGGATTCTCCATATACGCAGAAAACTATAAATGTGTATAAAAAACTAAGACAAAATTATGATAATGTAGGAATTGTGCTTCAAGCTTACTTAAAAAGAACTTACGATGATGTGGTAGATCTATGTAAAAATAAGTCTAACATTCGCTTATGTAAAGGAATTTATGTTGAGCCTGAAAATATATCTTACAAAAGTAAGCAAGATATCAGAGATAATTACTTGAAATGTTTGGAACATATTTTAAAATCAGGTAATTATGTTGGTATTGCAACTCACGATGAATATTTAATTAATAAGAGTTACGAGATATTAAACAGACTGAATATTTATAAAAGTAAATTTGAGTTCCAGATGCTTCTTGGTGTCCGTGAGGATTTGAGAGACAAAATAAATTCAGATGGGTATAAATTGAGAGTTTATGTGCCTTTTGGAAAAGATTGGTATGCTTACTCGATTAGAAGATTAAAGGAAAACCCGCAAGTAGCAAGATATATTTTTAATAGTATTTTTGGATTAAAATCATGATTGTATTAGGAATAGAAAGTTCATGTGATGAGACATCCGTTTCTGTTCTGGAGGATGAGAAAGTTCTTGTAAATCTTATTTCTTCACAAGATTTCCATGCTGAGTTTGGTGGAGTAGTTCCCGAACTTTCCAGCAGAGCGCACCTGCAGATAATTATTCCACTTTTAAAAAATGCTTTAAAGAAGACAAAATTAGAATTAAAAGATATGGATTTAGTCTGTGCAACAGCGGGGCCAGGATTAATCGGCGCCTTGATTGTTGGACTAACCTTTGCAAAAGGATTAGCGTTCTCACTCAAAAAACCATTTGTAGGTGTTAATCATATAGAAGGTCACATTTATTCCGGATTTTTAATGAATGACAAACCGGAATTTCCATTTCTTGTATTGGTTGTCTCCGGCGGGCATACTCTGCTGTTACTGGTAAAAAGCTTTACGGATATTATTCAGCTTGGAACTACTTTAGACGATGCAGCAGGAGAAGCTTTCGATAAAGTTTCCAAAATGCTGGGGTTCGGCTATCCTGGAGGTCCTAAAATTCAGAAGCATGCAGAGACTGGAAATTCGGAGGCGACAGTGTTTCCCGTTGCGCAAATTGATAGTACTTATGATTTTTCTTTCAGCGGGTTGAAGACTTCTGTTTTGAGATTTATTCAAAAAAATTATGGACACAATAAAATCCCAGATACTGAGAAAGATGATTTAGCTGCCTCATTTCAAAAGGCAGTTCTGAAACCGCTGGTTTCAAATACGGAAAAAGCCTTGAATGAATTTGATATTAAGTCTATTTCTTTAGTTGGAGGAGTTGCTGCCAATTCTGTTCTGAGAAATCTTTTTTTGGAGATGGGAAGCAAATACAATAAAAAAATAGTAATACCAAAATTTGAATACTGCGGAGATAACGCTGCAATGATAGCTTACCGCGGATTGAAAATGTACGAGAACGGAATAACCCATTCCTTAAACTTTAGTCCATATCCAGGATTAAAAGAAAATCAATTTTCAAAGTACAATTAAACCTTTCAGAATATTTCTTTATCTTTTGAACCATGGAAAACATTTATAAGAAAATTGAGGAAGAGTTAGATTCTCTTTCCAAAGATGAGAGAAATAGAATACTTAAGAAATTACGTGGTGAAATTGACGGAATTGATAAAGGTTTAGTCGATTTATTGAACAAGCGGACTGTGCTTACTATTCTTATTGGGAGAATAAAAACTTCTCTGGGAATGCCTACCTATTCACCCGAAAGGGAAAAACAGATTGCCGAGAGAATTAGTGGATTTGCTAAAGAACCGCTAAGGCCGGATGCTTTGTTAAGAATTTATGAAAGAATACTTGATGAATCCCGTGCGATGCAAAGAGAAGAAAAAGATAAAAATAAAACCTTTAATCTAAACGTGGGAAATTGGAAATCCGGTTTGGGAAAATTATTCTCTAAAAGAGATATTTTTATAATTATACTTTTCTTTTTTGCTATGCTCGGAACCCTTTCATATATATTTCTTACCCCAAATTATTACACTGGAAAATCGCCCAGGAAATTTGAGATTACGAAAGGGGAAAGCCTTAACAAAATAGTTGATTCTCTTTATGAAGATGGAATCATTCCAAATAAGACTAATATGAAAATTGTCGCTTACTTGTTTGGTTTCCAAAGAGAGTTTAAAGCTGGAAGGTTTTTCATACCGAATGGACTTAGCTATGCTGGATTATCACAATTTTTGATGAATGGAAAAGCAGATTATCTTATCGATGTTGATTTATATAATGGTTCAACAATAAAATCACTTGGGGCACAATTAAAATATAGAGCTTTAATTGATTCTGCAGACTTTGTTAATGAGTGCCATGATACTTCATTTATAAAATCTCTTGGTTTGGAGGTTCCTTCTCTGCAAGGATATCTTCTTCCAAACGATTATAAAATTTATCAAAGAAGTTCCGCAAAAGAAGTAATTGACACTTTATACAGCGGTTTCAAAAGATTAATGAACCAACACCTGAGGAATAGAGCTGATTCTATAGGATTAAGTGTTCATGATGTTGTCACACTTGCTTCAATTGTTCAGGGTGAAACAAAAGAAAAGAAAGAAATGCCGAAGATTGCCAGGGTTTATTTAAATAGACTAAAGATAGGAATGAAACTTCAAGCGGACCCAACTATTGAATTTCTTCAGACCGGTGGATGGAGAAGATTGAGCTATAAAGATCTAGAAGTCAAAAGTCCATACAATACTTACTTAGTTTACGGGTTGCCTCCAGGCCCAATAAACAACCCCGGTAAAAGTGCCATATTGGCCACACTTTATCCAGCCGACAATAAATATCTTTATTTTGTTGCAAATGGAACTGGAGGTCATACATTCTCAAAGACTTATCATGAACATTTGAAAAATGTAGAAAAGTATAGAGAATGGCTTCGTTCTCAGGGAACAGAATGATAATATCGAGGTCAAAAAAGTGAAAGACCTTATCCTAAGATTTAGAAAATTTGAAGAATGTTATCCTCTTTACATTTACACATCAACTTTTCTATTCTTATCCTTTCTCATAACAATCTTTATTTATGGGTGCGCAAACCAATTACCTCCCACTGGCGGTGGAGTTGATTTAGTTCCTCCTGTTATTACCGAAGTTTATCCGAAGAACGGAACAACAAATTTTAAAGATGATCATGTAGAAATTAGCTTTTCAAAATATGTAGATAAAAGGTCAGTTCAAGATGCGATATTTATATCGCCTGCTATTGAAGGAATAGAATATGATTGGAGCGGCGAAGATGTAAGGTTGAACTTTTCTAACAAACTTAAAGACAGCACAACTTATGTTATTACCGTCGGAACTGATGTTGTCGATCTGCATAATCACAATAAGATGGCTTCTGCATATACATTTTCTTTTTCAACTGGTGAAAAAATCGATAGGGGAGAGATATCAGGAAAAGTTTATAGAGACAAACCAAACGGAATTCTAATTTTTGCCTATAATCTCGACAAAACTAAACCGGATCCATATAAAATAAAACCGGACTATATTTCTCAAACAGGTAAAGATGGCGGGTTTAAGCTTCTCGGTTTGGCAAATGGTGATTATAGAGTTTTTGCTGTTGATGACAAGTATAGAGATTTTATTTTTCAATCCAATCAAGATATGATTGGGATGCCTTCATCAGATATCAAAATTACTAACCAAGATTCTGTATACAACAATCTTAACTTTTTTCTAACCAAAGTTGATACTACAAAACCAAGATTATTAAGCGCTTCCATGACTGACCGGAATCATATACTACTTAATTTTAGTTCACAAGTAGATACCTCGATTATTCATGCTTCTAATTTTTCAATAATAGACTCTACAGATAAGAAAACACTTACACCTCTCTACGCGTTCAAGGGAAATACAAAACCTACAGAAATAATTCTAGTAACAAATGAAGTAATTTCAAAAGGGCATAACGTTTATGTTATTGCAAAAAAGATAAAAGACCTTGAAGATAACATTTATGAAAATGATTCCTCATCGTTGAACATTACAGAGAGGCCTGATACAACTAAACCTTCAATATTTAAAACAATCCCATATGAAAATTCCACTTCTGTTGATTTTTCGGATCCAATAATCATCATTTATTTTAATGATGCTTTT
>JBJKPP010000042.1:0-8839 GCA_046706145.1 Ignavibacteriaceae bacterium
GCAATTTTCAAATAATTCTTAAACATCATTCTAACCTTATTTAATTTGAATCAAATCTTAGTGTTCAATCCACCCATCCAAAAGTTTTATTATCCTATTTCCATATTCTGCATTAGTTTCAGAATGAGTGACCTGAATTATTGTGGTTCCTTCCTTATTTAATTTTTTAAGCAGCTCCATAATTTCTTTTCCCTGATCCGAGTGAAGATTTCCAGTTGGCTCATCAGCTAGAATTAGTTTGGGTTTTGCAATAATTGCTCTGGCGATCGCAACTAATTGCTGTTGTCCGCCTGAAAGCTGCTGCGGAAAAAGGTCTTTTTTTGCAACAATGTTGAATTTGTCGAGTGTTTCAGCAACGCGTCCTTTTCTTTCATCTGATTTAACTTTTTGATAAAGAAGGGGGGTTTCCAAATTTTCATAAACAGTTAATTCATCGATAAGATGATACTGCTGGAAGACAAATCCTATGTGAGTTTTATGCAATTCCGCCAACTTCTTCTCACTCATTTTATGAACGGGTTCGTCCATAAAATGATACTCACCGGAAGAAGGTGTATCAAGCATGCCGAGAATATAAAGTAATGTAGATTTACCTGAGCCAGATGGACCCATTATTGATATAAACTCACCTTCTTCTACATCCAGATTCACATTCCTTAGAACAAATGTTCTTACTGATTTATTGTTGTAATATTTTTCTATGTTTTTTAGTTTAATCATTTTTTTACCCTCTTTATGCCTTTGCGTTAGGAAAAAATTTTCACACAAACCTGCCTGTCAGTAGGCAAGGTCGCTAAGCTCGCAAAATTTTATACGTGGAAACTTTCTTTGTAATTTTCTGTTACAACATGCCCGTCGAACAAATGAATTACTCTATTCCCATACTCTGCATAAGTAGGGGAGTGAGTAACCATAACAATTGTTGCACCATCTTCGTTCAACTTTGTCAGCATATTCATTACTTCATCTCCGTGAGCAGAATCAAGATTTCCAGTCGGCTCATCTGCCAAAATTAATTTGGGGCTTCCAACAATCGCTCTTGCAACTGCAACCCTTTGCTGTTGACCACCGGAAAGCTGCTGCGGAAAGTGGGTTGCTCTGTGCATAATTTCCATTTTCTCCAAAGCTTCATTGACTTTTATTTTCCTATCGCTTGAAGACACACCGAGGTATAGAAGAGGCAGCTCAACATTTTCATAGACCGTTAATTCATCGATAAGATTGAAACTTTGAAACACAAAACCAATGTTCTCTTTTCTTAGCTGTGCTCTTTGACGCTCTGAATATTTTGATACTTCGTATTCTAGGAACATTAATTTACCGTCAGACGGATTATCAAGTAAACCGAGAATGTTTAAAAGGGTTGATTTTCCACAACCCGAAGGTCCCATTATTGAAACGAACTCTCCTTTTTCTATCTCGATGTTTACGTTATTCAGAGCTGTTGTTTCAACCTCTTCAGTTGTGTATATCTTTTTTAGATTTTCTGTTTTTATCATTTTAGTACTCCTTAGTTGTAATTCTCTTCAATTTTTAATTAAATAAAAGAAGGCTACTTCAAGACTAATTTATCCGCATTGCCAAAATCATCGTAAGATGAAGTAATTACCTTTTCACCCTTTTTAAGTCCAGAGAGAACTTCAAATTGTTCTGAATTTTGTCTTCCGAGAGTTATGTTCCTTTTAATAGCGTAACTTCCGGACGGATCAACTACAAAAATCCATTGCCCGCCTGTGTTTTGATAAAATCCACCCCTATCTATTGTAAGTGCATTTGATAATTCTCCAAGCTCAAGTCTAATTTGAAGTGACTGTCCTCTTCTAATTCCATTCGGTTCTTCTCCTACAAAGTGCATATCAACTTCAAATTGACCGTTCTTTACTTCCGGATAAACTTTTTTAATAATAAGCTTATAATCTTTATTGTTGAACGAAAATTCTCCCGTTTGTCCAACAGCAACTCTTGCTATGTAATGTTCGTCTATTGGAACTCTCACCTTGAAAGAATCTACAACATCTATTTCACCAACATTTTGTCCCGGCGCTATGGACTGGCCGATTTCAGCGTTTAATGAGGTCAACTGACCTTTTAAAGGTGCTTTCACAGTAAGGTCTTCCAGTTGTTTCTTAGTAATGTTCAAATTTTCCTGAAGTGTATTAACGGATTTTTCAAGCTGGGAAATCTGTTGGGCTCTGAATAGAGAATCCTCCTGGTAAGTTTGTATTGTAAGCTTCTTTTTATTAACGAGATAATCATACTGGTCTCTTGCATTCTCAAATTCAACTTTCGAAATCAGGTTCTTCTCGTATAAGACCTTGTCGTTTTGGTAAGTTGTTTTCTGCAGACGGAGTTCATGCTCAGTATCAAGAAGCTGGCTTTGCAGATTCAAACGCGATTCTTCCATTGATAATCTTGTGCTTCTTAATGAGTTTATTTGCTGAAATACGTTTGCCTCATTATAGATAATATTTAAAGTGAGAGAAGCATTATCGAGTTTTATAATCGGGTCTCCAACATTTACAAAAGCACCTTCATCTACATATTTCTTTACAACCTTTCCACCGTCGCTTACATCCAGAAGGAAAGTCTGAATCGGCATAACAGTTCCCGTGACCGGTATGTATTCTTGAAAAGGTCCGTATTTAACAGTTGAAATGGTAATCTTATCTTTATCAACGTTTAGTCTCGAACTTTTGTCACCGAATATAAAACTGTACAGAATTACAATTCCTATTACCGAAATAACTCCGTAAGTGACAACTCTTTTAAGAGGCCATTTTTTCTTTTCAATTTTTCTATCCATTTATAATATCTCCACCTGGATTAATTCAATTAATATGAAGAGCGCAACTAATATGCCTTAAATAATTGAAAGAACGAACTTTCCTGTCAAGTATATTTTCCACTTGTTGAGAAAATCTGCCGTTTGTTTTCTTGGCAGCAAAAACACACATTATTAGGTGTACGTTTGTAGTACGGTGGTGTTCGGAACCGGACAGAATTATTGAGGTTTTGTTTGAATAAAAGCTTATTTTAAACTTTGAAATCCCGCATAATTCTGGAGACTAAGTATTAATCTGCAGGGTACTTTAGTTACAAGAGGGCAGAAGATTTATTTCACTTAAACTAGAGCTTTTTGTTTTGCGAATGGGTTTCGAAACAAAAAAATTTTGATTTAAAATGAATGGTAAAACTTCAAAAGTATTAATTGTTGACGATAACGAAGATGTGCTTTTGGCGGCAAAACTTCTAGTAAAACCACATGTGGAAATGGTTCGAACAGAAAAAGATCCGCAGAATATCCCCCAGCTGATGAAACAAAATAATTATGATGTCATCTTTTTGGATATGAATTTTACTCAGGATATGACAAGCGGCAGAGAGGGTTTTTACTGGTTGAATGAAATTCTAAAAATTGATCCCTCTATGGTAGTGATTCTTATTACTGCTTTTGGCGATATTGGAATGGCAGTGAAAGCTGTTAAGGAGGGTGCAACAGATTTTATTCTGAAGCCATGGCAGAATGAAAAATTTTTGGCAACACTTTCTTCGGCTTTAAAATTAAGGGAATCTAAAATTGCGCTGGAAAATGCCGTTCATCAACAAAAACAACTAAGTGAAGATATAGATAAAAAATATCATGATTTAATTGGGATATCAGAAGGAATGCAAGGTGTTTTTCGTACAATTGAGAAAGTTGCAGCCACGGATGCAAACGTATTAATCCTTGGTGAAAACGGTACCGGAAAAGAACTTGTTGCAAGAGCATTGCATAGGCAATCAGGCCGTGCGGATAGAATTTTTGTTAGAGTTGATATGGGTTCTTTAACTCCTACTCTGTTCGAGAGTGAATTATTCGGTCATGCAAAAGGCTCGTTTACTGATGCAAAGGAAGACAGGGCAGGGAGATTTGAAATTGCTTCTGGCGGGACCCTTTTTTTAGATGAGATTGGAAATATTCCGATTGAACTGCAGTCAAAATTATTAACAGTGCTTCAGAACCATCAGGTAGCAAGAGTTGGTTCAAATAATTACCGGCCTGTTGATATAAGATTAGTTTGTGCTACAAATATGCCGATACAACAAATGGTCGCAGAAAGTAAATTCCGCCAGGATTTGCTCTATAGAATTAATACAGTTGAAATCCGAATTCCTCCTTTGCGAGAACGTAAGGAAGATGTTCAATTACTTGCAGAATATTTTCTTTCCACGTACAGACAGAGATATAATAAACCGGAAATAAGATTTAATCAGACAACACTGAAACGCCTGGAAAATTACACTTGGCCGGGAAATGTACGAGAATTGCAGCACGCAATTGAAAGAGCCATAATTCTCAGTGATTCAAATGTCTTGCAGCCCACCGACTTTTTCCTTACATCTCCCGATACAAAAGAAGAGAGATTTATTTTTGATACATACAATTTAGAAGAAGTAGAAAAAAAGGTAATAAAGAAAGTCCTAGATGAAAATGAAGGGAATATTACTAAAGCGGCTAAAGAACTTGGGTTAACTAGAACTTCTCTTTACAGGAGAATAGAAAAATATGGTTTGTGACAATTACAGGTTTTTAATCATTACAATTAAAATGATTTGATAAGTCCCTTATAACTTTTTTAATATGAAAAATTTCAGAATCAACTTAATCTTAAGAATAATCCTGTTTGTAATTTCTGTTGGAGTGTTTTATTACGTAATATTTGATGGACATCAAGAAGTTACTGCTTTTATTCTTGGCATAGTTATAATTTTAGAAATTTATAGTTTGATACGTTATGTTGACTTTACCAATAGGGAACTTTCCAAATTTGTCCGGTCAATTAATTATTCTGATTTTTCACAATCATTTAAAGGCAAAAATCTCGGCGGATCATTCAAAGAATTGAGCGAGGCTTTCACTTTCGTAATAAATCAAATCCAAAAAGTCCGTTCGGAGAAAGAGGAAAATTTTCAATACCTACAGACTGTTGTTAAACATATTGGTATAGGTTTGATTTGTTTTACGGGAGATGGAAAAGTTGAGATTGTAAACGATGCAATAAAAAATTTGCTGGACGTATATGATATTAAAAATGTTAAGAATCTTGAGAGTGTTGATAAACAATTGGTCAATGCAATGAATCAAATTCATGCCGGTCAAAAAATGTTGATTAAAGTAGACAAAGGCGGAGAGGTTAAACAGTTATCCTTATCGGCAAGTGAGTTTAAGTTAAGAAATAAATATTTCAAACTAATCTCTTTGCAGGATATTGGTAGTGAAATTGAAATGGAGAGAATGGAAAGGGAGCTTGAAATTGCTCACCAAGTTCAATTTAGATTGCTCCCGGAAAAAAATCCGATTGTTCAAGGTTATTCAATAAACGGGACTTGTATTCCAGCAAAGGAAGTTGGCGGAGATTACTATGATTTTATTGAGCTTGGTAATTCAAAACTCGGGATTGTTATAGGAGATGTATCTGGCAAAGGACTGCCCGCGGCGTTTTATATGACTTTAACTAAAGGAATATTTCAATCTTCTGTTAATAGTAGTTTATCACCAAGCGATGTTTTAATTAAAGTAAACAACTTACTAAAAAACACGATAGAAACGGGAACTTTTGTCACGATGTTTTATGCTGTCTTAGATTATTCAAATCACAGATTGACTTATGCAAGAGCAGGGCATGAACCGGCTATTCATTACGATTCGGGAAAAGATAAAGTCGATTTTCTCAGACCGAATGGTATTGGACTTGGAATCAAGAGCGGAACTATTTTTGAGAAAAACATCGAGAACAGAGAACTAATAATGAATAAAAATGATGTTTTAATTCTCTATACCGATGGTTTTACGGATGCACAAAACAATGCTAAAGATGATTTTGGCAGGAAAAGACTTCTAAAATATGTTAATGATAATAAAGATAAATCATCAAAAGTACTTATAGACGATTTGATAAATGATGTTGCAAAATTCGAGGGACAGATACAGCAATATGACGACATGACTATCATCTCGATTAAAAGAAATTAACCTGTGATATTTAAGATTTAGAAATTTGGATAAAGATAAGTTTCCGTATGAGTGTAAAGAACTTTCGTATAAATATAATTTTAAGAATTTTGGTGCTAAGTGCTACAGTTGTTCTTCTATTCTACCTAATTCTGAACACCAATAAAATAGCTACCATAGTTGTTATTTCTCTTCTCATTGCTTATCAAATCTATGCACTAATTACATATGTTGAAAAGACCAATAAAGAACTAAGCAGATTTCTCAGTGCAATAGAATATTCTGATTTTTCTCAAACATTCTCAAAAGGTTCGCTCGGTTCATCTTTTAAGGAATTAAGCGAAGCGTTTAATAAGGTAATTGAAAAATTCCAGAAATCCAGAGGTGAAACAGAAGAACATGTTAGATATCTTGAAACTGTCGTGCAACATGTAGGAGTGGGTTTAATTGCGTATGACCAAAATGGCAACATACAATTTATAAACAACGCCGCAAAGAGATTACTGAATGTTCCAAATGTTCCGAATATTGTAGGATTGAAGAAAGTTGGAAAAGATTTTGTAAATACTTTGTTTAACATCAAAGCCGGAAACAAAATTACACTTAAGCTTTCCGATGAAGATGATATCATACAACTTGTAATGAATGCAACAGAGTTCAAACTAAGAGACAAAAAATTTACTCTAGTTTCATTGCAGAATATTCAAAGCGAACTCGAAGAGAAGGAAACAGAGGCCTGGCAGCAGCTAATCAGAGTCTTAACCCACGAGATTATGAATTCAATAACGCCGATATCTTCACTTGCATCTACCGTAAATCAAATTCTTGCCTCCGATAAGGAGCAGGGTAAAATTGTTGATGAAGAAACAATGGAAGATGTAAACACGGCTATGAGCACTATCCAGCGACGAAGTGAAGGCTTAATTCATTTTGTGGATACCTATAGAAACTTGACGAAAATACCCAACCCCAACTTTGAGATATTCCAGGTAATGCAGCTTTTTAGAAGAGTGAAAAAATTAATGGAGAATGAGTTAAAAGAAAATAATATAGAATTAGTAATGTCCGTAAAACCGGAAAGCCTAGAGCTGACAGCTGACCCCGAATTAATTGAACAGGTGATAATTAATTTAATAATTAATGCTAAACACGCACTAGAAGGCAGACCAAATCCAAGGATATCCATTACTTCATACCTAGATGAAAGGGGAAAAGTTGTAATTAAAGTAAGCGACAACGGACCGGGAATACCTGAAGAAACCATGGAAAAAATATTCATTCCTTTTTTTACTACAAAGAAAAACGGGTCGGGAATTGGACTAAGTCTAGCCAAGCAAATCATGAGATTACATCGGGGAGCGATACGTGTTTCTTCCACACCAGATGTAGAAACATCATTTACATTAAGATTTTAAAGAATTTGTTATTAGCCATTATACTTTTTCGAGGCTGTTCGAAAAGTAAATATGATTTTCTACAAACTTACTGGTATTAGGTTCACGCAATGATCACAGAGATAATTTTACGCAAAGTTTTTATTTTTTTTGCGAACTCTGCGATTTCTTTGCGATCTTCGCGAGAAACTATTAAACAGGGATTAGTTCCCCAACTTTGTTTTTATCGGAATACTTTGCTTTTTAGCCTGTCTCGTCTTGGTGGAGTTGTATTCAAAAAAGTAAAGACAACCTGCTGGGCCGTCTCTCATGAATAGAAAACGTTAATAAAGAAACATAAAATTTTTCCTTAAATTGTTCCTTCAAAAAAGGCGGCAATTATGAGAATAGAAACAATCGCAGTTCACTCCGGCAGAAAAACAGACGAAGCAACAAAGGCTGTTACTCCTCCCATTCATCTTTCCACAACATTTGAAAGAGAAAAGGACGGAAGCTATCCAAAAGGATTTAATTATTCGAGAACGAATAATCCGAATAGGGAAGCATTAGAAAAATGCTTAACCGAACTGGAAGGAGGAACAGAAACAGCGTCTTTTTCTTCGGGTTCTGCAGCAGCCATGAGTATCTTGCAGACCCTGGAGCCGGAATCTCATATTATCGCTCCAGATGACATGTACCATGGTAACAGACGTTTGATGAAAATCTTTGAAAGATGGAATATAAAAACTTCATTCGTTGACATGACGAATCTTGCTGAAGTTGAAAAAGCAATTAACAAGAATACAGGACTAATCTGGATGGAGACCCCGTCAAATCCTCTGTTAAAAATATGCGATTTGAAATCTATTGCTGATTTAGCAAAGGGAGCAAATGCTTTTACAGTTTGCGATAATACCTGGCCGACTCCAATATTGCAGCGTCCGTTTGATTTTGGAATTGATTTGGTTTTACATGCGACAACCAAATACATTGGTGGACACAGCGATGTTCTTGGTGGGGCAGTAATTACAAATTCTAATAATACCACTTTTCAGAAGATACGAGAAATCCAGCAGACTGGAGGAGCGGTTCCTTCACCTTTCGAATGTTGGTTAGTCTTGCGTGGAATTCAGACTCTGCCCTTAAGAATTAATTATCAATCTGTCAGTGCTATGAAAATTGCAAGGTTCCTTTCAAAACATAAAAATGTTGAGCAAGTTCATTATCCCGGTTTGGAGTCTCATTCGGGATATGAGATTGCAAAGAAACAGATGAAGTTATTTGGAGGAATGTTATCATTTCAGGTAAAAGCCGGAAAAGATAAAGCCATGAAAGTAGCTGCAAATGTAAAAGTATTTACAAGAGCAACTAGTCTTGGCGGCCCGGAAAGTTTGATTGAACACCGCGCTTCAGTTGAGGGACCGGATACAAAAACCCCGGATAATTTATTACGCCTTTCTATCGGATTAGAAAA
>JBJKPP010000043.1:0-5552 GCA_046706145.1 Ignavibacteriaceae bacterium
TTTCCTCTTAAAATTTAAGTTGAAGCATAGTTAAGAGTTCGAATTCACTATTCTTCCCCTCAAATCTATTTGCAAGAAGACTGTTCTGATTAGCGTCTTCATAAACAAGATTCACCTGCAGACGAAATATTGCATCCTTATACCAATTGGTTCCAATTATATAGCTGCTGAGTGAATTTGGTCCGTACAGTTCATACAATTTGCCATTGTATTGTGCATTTTCAAATCTTCCTATTAACTGCAGACCGTTTGTTTTATTTCCATGTAAGAAATATCCCAGTTCAACGTAACCTCCGGAAAATCTTTCTACCTGGTTTTCTAATGAAAGATTGTCTAAAAAACTAAATTGAAAGAATTCACCACGGAATAAAAATTTCTTCTTTGAGTATTCCCAGTTGCCCAAATATCCAATTCTTTTCCCATTTACACTGGCGTTATTAAAACTCTCAAAAGTGTGGTCAAGCAGGCTAAGTTTTTGTTGCTTCTCGGAAGTGTAGTCGAGACTTCCGCCAAATTTAAAATTTCTTAGCCCGTTATATTCAAGTCTAAATTCAAAATCTTTAGAGTTATTGTTTTCAGGGAAATTTGCAGCTGCCTCTGCATTTCCGTTTGTTATACTGAAATAATAATTAATCGGTTTGAAAGTACCGTAAAACATTATTCCATACTGAGAATCGAAAGCAGGTAATAGGAACATTGAATTAAGTGCAGAATATCTTTCTATTGTAGATAAATCTCGTGACGACCTATTATTTTCCGGCGAAAAGGGAACAATAAATTTACCCACTTCTATTTTATGATTTTTTAGATAGGAAATATCCAGTTGTGCAAGCACCAAAGCTGTTCTGTTAGGAGCACCGTCGAGTTCAAAAAATATTTGATATTTGTCCAGGTAGTTAAAAATCATGTCCCATCTTGCTCTTTCAATGTAGAAAGAGTTGCTTATACTATTATTCTGATTTAAGCTATGCACAGTGTAAGTGCTTTGGATATAGCCAAGCAGACTGAGCTTCCACTGTTGTTCGATATTGTAAATTTGTACTCCATCTCCCGGTTTGTATGTAACGTTCTGAGAAAAAGTTAAAGTGCAAAAAAATAATGTCACGAAGAGAACGTAATATATCCTCATGTAATTTCCTGTTTATTGAATTTCAATTTTTTACGAAAAAGAGATTAGAAAGGGGGAGACTTTTGTGAATTCTCCTTTGCGAAAGTTACTTGTTTGTTTATTATATGAAGATAAAAATCGTAGTAATTATATATTCGTTGCTGCAGCAAGAATTTAATTAGTAGAGAAAATGGAGACCTAATTTTTAACCAGCGAACAACATCTTTACCATTATCTATATCGAATAGCTTCGGCAATAAGTAGTATTTGTAATTAAGGAGTATTAGATTCTTAGTCAACTTGTTAAGAACTGAGGCAGTTTGCCATTCAATATCGTTGAAGATTTTTTCATTCCAGATTTTGTCGCTTTGCGAGAAGAAGTTTAAGCCAATTAAATAGAATCCACCGTCAAAAGATGGTCCGATTATTACGTCATTTCCGGAATCAAGTTTCTTGAATGAGTGTATAATTATCTCAGAAGAAAGGGAAGGAGAGTCGTTGCCAATAGAGACAATTTGATTATAGCCTAAATCTCTTACACGCTTTAGTGAATCTACAAATCTTTCCTTAAAATTATTACCTGATTGAATTAAGAATTCTACATGATTTTGTACATTTATAGATTCTGAATGTTGTAATTTCTTGGATATTTTCCCTTTAGAACATTTATCGCATGAAATTATAATATCAAAATTGATAGATTTTCGCGCACTAAAAATAGTATTTATAGTTTGGCTGAGAAATAAATTTAAGACTTTGAAAGATGATGCTTTGTTGCTGACAAATGTCCCTTTTTGTTTAAAGTCTTCGTAAGAATTGGTGAATAGCACAACAGCTTTGTTTGTTTTCATAAGGAGTATATCAGAATTGTTTGAATCAATATTGCAATGAATTACTATCCTTACAATTCTACAAATTTAATCATCCTAAAATATCACGAAATAATAACATTTCTTTTTCCTTCTAAAAATAAAGAAAATAGAAGTGAAAACTTAGTTCAAGCTTTGACATTTTATTTAAGTGGCTGAGTTTTAACAAATTTTTTGACCCAAAATTTTGTTTAAGATTTTGGTAGATTTATTACTACAATAATCAAATGAATTTACTCTTATTATAACTAATTTTAGATGTTCAGACTCACTTTAGTATCATTTCTATTACTTTTTATTATACTCGGCTGCGCTAATAAAGACCAAAAAAATCAAATTGTTGTTAATACAATTAGAGCAGAGAAAGAAAAACTAATACGCAATTTTTTCGAGAATGGCGGAATTGTAGTTTATAATGCTAATTCAGATTCCATTAAAAAATATGTGTCAGAGAATTTTAGATTTTTTGGCAGAGATTTAGACGATCGAATTAACTATGTATCGTCAACACACATCACAGAAAATCAATTAAAAAATGAAAATTTAATTTTTATAGAAACCGTCAATTCAGATTCTTTACTAAGTAGAGTTGTGTCAAATATTCCTTCAATAATAGTGGGAAAGCATGACTTTTACTTTAACGGAGTAAAGTATGCAAACTCAAAAGATGTAATGCGGATATTTTATCATAATCCATATAACAAAAACAAGTTTTGTTATGTTATTACAGGAAATAATATAAATGAAATTTTGAGAAAAATAAGTTTCAGGTTTGTCGGAGATATTAACGTTACTGAGAGCTATCAGACCTTGGCTCTTGGCTTTTTCAAGTTCGATAAAAACAGAAACTGGATTCTGGATAAAACTCGTTCAAGGAATTTTTGGGATGAAAGAAAAACCCTAGAGATAACAAAACATTACCAATATATTTCTCATGATAAAAAGATAGGATTAAAGACTATCGAAGAAATTAACAAAATAAATGATAATGGATATAAGGAGGTACAATCTTTTTTAGGTTTGAAACCCGAATCACCACCGCTGAAAGTTAATTTATACCACAGCTTTGAAGAAAAGGGACTAATTACAAATAATACTGATATGTCTAATTTTGTAGGTATTGATACCTCTGTTCATATCGTCGTAAATAATTGGATTAATGGAGATGATTTTTCCACGATTGCTAAATTTTTAATTGATAACAAACTTGGTAAATCGAGAATTGACTTCTTGAATCACGGACTGTCCATTTACTTTTCCAATAATTGGGGAAGGGAAGGATATAAATTTTGGACTGGTAAGTTATTTCTGTCTGATAACGTTCCTCCGCTGGACTCGATGTTGAATAATCAAAAGTTAATGTATATCTCAAAATATGTCTACGAACCGTTGTCGGGTTCGTTCGTAGATTTTCTAATAAAAAAATACGGTAAAAAAGAATTTATAAAGATGTATAAAAACTGGAAACCAAATGGGGAAAGGGTAAAGAGATTACAAGAAGAGTGGAAGAATTTTTTGAGTGACCATTCAAAGAATTATCTGGAAAAGATTAAGGATTATTCTGCAGAATTCCCGGCAGTTAAACAGACTTTTTTGAAAGGAGTATGTTTTGCACACGTAGGTTATCAAATTTATAATGGATATCTATCTAAGGACGCTTTCCAATCTTTGCAGAAGACAAAAAAGCTTGGCGTAAATTCTTTTTCCATAACTCCATTTACATCCATGAGAAATGCAGATAAACCTGTTCCTTTTAGGTTCTGGGAATTCGCTGGAGCAGAGAATGACGAAAGCTTGATTTACCTGAAACATGTTTCGGACGAACTAAATATGTCCGTTATGATGAAGCCCCATGTATATCTTGGTGAAAAAAATTGGCCGGGTGATATTCAAATGCAGAATAAGAAAGATTGGAATTTATTCTTTCATTATTACTATGATTGGATTTTCAACTATGTGATGTTATCGGAAATATATAAAATACCTATGATGTGCATAGGAAATGAATTGTCTAAAACAACGGTAGGATATGAAAAGCAATGGGTTGAGCTAATCAATAAAGTGAGAGGTATTTATGATGGCAAAATTACTTATTCTGCTAACTGGGGAGAAGAATTTGAGAATGTTAAATTCTGGAAACATTTGGATTTTATAGGATTAAGTGAATATTATCCATTGAGCGATAAAAGTAATCCAAGTGACTCAGAGCTTTATCATGGCGCGGAAAGAATAATGAGTAAAGTCAAAGTGGTAGCACAAAAATACAATAAAAAGGTTGTTTTTACCGAGGTGGGATTTAGGAGTTCGGAAGAACCATGGAAAACTTCTATGGAAAGTTCAAGCGGAAAAAAAGAAATTGATTTGAAAAATCAGGAAAGATGTTACAACGCCTTATTCAAAGCAGCTTATAAACAAAAATGGCTTCTAGGAATGTATTGGTGGAAATGGCCCAGCTATCTTGGATATACCGGAATGAATTTAGATGAGCCTTATGATTTATATCCACCGAACAATAAACCTGCAGAATATATAATGCAAAAATGGTTTAAGAAATATTAACTAATCATTTAAAATAAAATAAGTTACAGCAGATACTTAATCTTATATCTCTAAACCCTAGCTACTCTTTTCTTATATTCAGAAAGTGCTTCTGCCAGCCTATCTTTTGCGCTATTGTCTCCAACATTATGACTTGGATGTATATATAATTTTATTCCTTTATCAGCCAGAATTTCTGCTACTGTTGTGATTGTCATCCAGACGGCCGTAACGAATGCTATTGTGGAAACAGGGCCAATTTTATCAATATGATTCTTTAGTGGGACAGATGCATCTTCGATTGGTGCACATGAATCAACTATTATATCTGCAACGTCAAAAATTGTTTTTCCTGAAGAATGCCGGGTTTTTTTCCCTTTTGCAGCTTCTGCGGAGCCAAATGCTATAACTTTCATTCCTCGTTTTTTAGACTCGAGTGCAACATCTATATTTACATTATTTATTCCGGAATGAGAGAAAATCCACATAACGTCCTGGGGACGAAAATTATATCCTTTCATAATTTCAACACCGTAACCTTCAACCCTTTCTAAAAAAACAAACTCATATACGTTCATGCCTCCGACTATATTTGTGAAGAAAGTTAGTGGAAGTTCTATCATAGGATGGAAACCAACAAAACCACCGATTCTAGGGTACATTTCTTCAATAGGCAATGTTGCATGCCCACAGCCAAAAGTATGTACCCAATGGCCTGAGCCTATACAATCTGCCATTATTTTAGCTGCTTTATTAATATTTTCCATTTGAGTTTCTTCAATTTGGTTCATTACTTGTCTTGCATTACCAAGCCATTGTTGTGCTAACATCTTTATTGCTCCATATTTTGATTAAATTTTTACTTTTGATGATATTTTTTTGATTGAAAAAGAGAACACAATAATCATAAGGATTAGGCAAATTAGCAGAACTATAGTAAAGTTCTGTATGCCAAAAGAATGTGAGATTAATCCCACCGAATAGTTTATTAACATATTTCCAATAAGTGCTATAACAAAAACAATACTGAATGCAGT
>JBJKPP010000044.1:0-4496 GCA_046706145.1 Ignavibacteriaceae bacterium
TGTGTTCCGGAGCTGCCCTTCTGTCACGTCTGAGAACCATATATTTTGGTGCGTTTGACCCTAAGTTCGGCGCATGCGGCTCGGTTTTTGACCTTATTGACCAGAATAAGTATAATCATTCAATAGCAGTCTATAGCGGCCTTTTGATGGATGAAAGCAAAGTCCTATTAACAAAGTTCTTTAACGAGATAAGAAATTAAAAATACTATATTAAACACGAGATAATACAAGTATCTTATTATATTTTAATAAATTACATAATTTATTATATTAAAAATCGAGCATAACCATGCAGCTAATTTTATTTGGTCCGCCGGGCGTTGGGAAAGGAACCCAAGCCCAAATTATTTCCAGAGAATTAAACATCCCTCACATTTCAACCGGAGATATCTTACGTGAAGCCGTTGCTGAGAAAACTGAACTTGGTTTGAAAGCTCAAGAAATTATGCAGCGTGGAGAATTAGTTCCGGATAGCATAATGATTGGCATCATAAAAAATGTACTGAAGCAACCGAGATGCAGCAAAGGTTCCATTTTAGACGGTTATCCAAGAACCGTAAAGCAGGCAGAATCTCTAATAAATTTATTTGATGAACTAAAGATTAAGGATTTCCGGCTTATTAATATCCATGCAAATGAAACTGAAGTTGTTAAAAGAATTACAAACAGAAGAACTTGTAGTAATTGTAATTCTGTTTTTAATTACGAGGATGTTAAAAATGAAACAAAGTGTCCTAAATGCGGTGCCGTAAATAGTTTCTTCCAACGTAAAGATGATAAAGAAGAGGTTGTCAGAAAAAGGCTTGAAGTATATAAAAATACTACTTTGCCTGTTCTTAGGTTCTTCGAAAAATACAATGTTACATTGAATGTGGATGGCTCTAAGCCAATAGATGATGTTACAAAAGAAATTTTGGAAGGTTTGAAAGTAAAATAGCTCAGTTTTTGTTCTTTATGACTGCTTTAAATGCTTTGCCGTCATCAAGTTTATAAATTTTTGCATCAATTTTCTTAACGATATCATAATTATGAGTTGCAAAAAGAACAGCAGTACCTTTTGAATTTATCTTTTGCAGAATATCTGTGACTTCGCCCGAGGTTTCCGGATCAAGATTCCCGGTAGGTTCATCGGCTAAAATTAAAATAGGATCATTCAACAAGGCCCTAGCTATTGCAACCCTCTGTTTTTCACCCCCTGATAGTTGATTAGGCTTATCATATTTCTTATGCAGCAGACCAACTTGAGATAAGGAACTGTCTATCTTCTTCTGAATTTCCTTTTTCGGTATGTGGGTCGCATGCAGCACAAACGCTAAATTGTCAAAGATACTTCTGTCGCGCAAAAGTTTAAAATCCTGAAAAACGACACCTAATTTTCTTCTTAAATAAGGAAGCTGTTTTGGCTTTATAGTGTTAGAGCTAAATTTATCAAATTGGACTATGCCTGAATTAGGAAAAATATTCATATAAATTAGCTGCAAAACAGTACTCTTGCCAACCCCGCTTTTACCTATTAGAAAAACAAATTCTCCCGAATCCATTTCTATATTTAAATCCGCAAAAACCGGATGCTGGCTTGAGTAGCCAAAATCAACATTGGATATTGATAACATAATTAATATTTCCTAACTAAGAATTGAACTCTTTCCATGGTTGAGTTTGCATTATTAAATGTGAATGCATCGTAACATTCAACGACCCGCATTTTTGATTTTTCCAACAATTTAAAATAAGTATCAAACGGGTGAATTTTCTGCTCGTGAATTTCTTTGTGTATACTTCCGTCTTTTAATTTTATCCTAAATATATTTTTATGGATCCTATTTTTCGTATTATATTCAGTTCTCTGCACATATCTTATCCCTTCATATGTCCCACGCCTAACAGGGATTTCAACGTGTTTTTTACTATTTCGTTCTAAGCTCGCGTCAAAAGTAAATATTCCATTCGCATCTAATATATTATATATTTCATTAAATAACGTTATTAATGCTTTCTGTGTCTTCAGATAATTAATACTATCAAAAGTAGAAAATATCAAGTCAAATTTAGTTTTGAAAGGTAGAGAAAGCATATCACAGCAAACCTTCGACGTTGTAGTATTATTACTTCCATTCAGCATTGAAAAGGATTTGTCTGAAATTACTATGTTGGAATAATGCTTTTTGAGATATGTACTCAAATTTCCATTACCACATGCCAATTCTAAGACTCTGGATTTGGATGTGGTATAATCTTTGCTCAATGAATGAATATATTCAGCCCATTTATCGTATCTAACATGTCTCATCAAGTGATCATAAATCTGAGCCACATTTTCGTATGTTTTGGTTTTTATTTCCTGCATCTGTTAATTACAATTCTTTGAGCTGCTTTGTATGCTTCATAAAAACTGGATTCGCCGGCAATTCCTCTTCCGGCAATGTCGAATGCAGTACCATGATCAGGGGAAGTTCTAACAATAGGCAGACCCGCAGTATAATTTACTCCTTTAGAAAAATTCAGTAACTTAAATGGAATTAAAGCCTGGTCGTGGTACATTCCTACAACCATATCGTAATCTTGATAAGTTTTGTTGCCAAAAAAAGCATCGGATGAAAAGGGACCGAAAACATTTTTGTATTTTTTTATTACCGGTTTAATAATGTTTTCCTCTTCATGTCCAAGCACCCCGTTTTCCCCTGCGTGCGGATTTAAACCAAGAACAGCAATTTTTGGAGATTTTATTCCCAAATCAAAAATTAAAGTTTTTGTTATGACCTTTAGCTTGTCATCAATTAATCGAGTAGTTAATAGTTTTGGTACTTTTTTTAGCGGTTCATGAATTGTAATTAAAGCTGAATTTAGCTTATCCGATAGGAACATCATTACGAAATTCTTGGCTCCGCTCCATTTGGCATACATTTCCGTATGTCCGTGAAAATTTTTCCCAGCCAAATTAATAGCTGCCTTTGAAATTGGAGCTGTCACCACAGCATCAGCTCGTTCGGAGTTGAGCAAGTCAGAAGATAACTTTATTGCTCGAAAAGCAGCTTCACCCGAAAGTTTTGTCGGCTTCCCAATATTTTGTCTAATGTTTCCAATATTAAAGATGGTAACATTCGATTTCTCTGAATCAGACAAACTTTCTCTAATGTCATAATTAAAATTAGGTTTTATTTGTTTAGCTGTATTGAGGAAAACATTCTTTGGACAGATAAAGATAAACTCATTGTTTGTCTTTTTAGAAATTCTATTTAAGGATTTGATTACAATTTCCGGCCCGATTCCATTAATATCGCCGCATGTAAAAATGAATCTACTCATATTTTTCTAATAAGAATGTATTTTTGATAATAGAAAGGATATAAACGATAAGAAGATTTACAGCATCTAAGGATTCGTTTAAACTTTCTTTCCTTAATTAAATGTATATCAAAATATACTTTAAATTCAAGGAAGAATAATCTTTGATACTTCTTAAGATAATATATGAAAAGAAGTAAGGTATGTGAACAAAGAATAAGGCAGACCTTGCTTAAGGGCAGGTTAACTATTCATATTATTCAGAAATTCCTTATTATTCTTTGTACCCCTCATTTTATCAAGCAGAAATTCCATTGCTTCAACAGGGCTAAAATCGCTCAATATCTTCCGGAGAATCCAGACTTTAGCTAGTTCATCTTCTTTCATCAAAAGGTCTTCTCTTCTTGTACCAGAGCGGTTTACATCAATTGCCGGAAAGATTCGTCTATCACTCAAATCTCTATTCAGCACTAATTCCATATTACCGGTTCCTTTGAACTCTTCAAAAATAACATCGTCCATTCTACTTCCGGTATCGATAAGAGCTGTAGCAATAATTGTTAAACTTCCGCCATCTTCAGTATTTCTAGCGGCACCAAAGAATCTTTTAGGTTTGTGCAAAGCATTGGAATCAACACCACCGGATAGGATTCTACCGCTATGAGGAACAACAATGTTATGTGCTCTAGCTAATCTTGTTATACTATCCAGAAGAATTACAACATCTTCTTTTGCTTCAACCATTCTTTTTGCTTTTTCAATCACCATGTCAGCGACCTGTACATGGCGTTCAGCCGGTTCGTCAAAAGTGGAGCTTACCACTTCTGCTTTAACCGACCTTTCCATATCCGTAACTTCTTCCGGTCTTTCATCTATAAGCAAAATAATCATCTTAATTTCTGGATGATTCCGTGTTACGGAGTTAGCTATTTTCTGCAGGAGAACGGTTTTTCCACTCTTTGGAGGTGATACAATTAATCCTCTTTGTCCTTTTCCAATCGGCGAAAGCAAATCCATAATTCTCAGGGAATATTCACCAGGTGCAGATTCAAGCGCAATTCTCTTTGTAGGATAAACAGGTGTAAGATTATCAAAGAGCGTTCTTTCTCTAATCATTTCCGGATCGATATTATTTACAGCTTCCACTCTTAAAAGAGCAAAGAATCTCTCTCCTTCTTTAGGCGGGCGAACTTGTCCGCTTACAAAATCTC
>JBJKPP010000045.1:0-2327 GCA_046706145.1 Ignavibacteriaceae bacterium
AGGAAATATACTTTCAAAAAGTAATGTAACTATTAGCGAACAAGGAGTAATGAATGGTGACATCAACGCGCAAACAATAACAGTTGAAGGGACAGTAGAGGGGTCCTTGAATGCACTTGATAGCACGATTCTTAAATCTGGTGCGGTGATAAGAGGCAACATTAACACAAAAATCTTAACTATTGAATCAGGAGCATTGTTCACGGGACAGAGCAAAATGACAGAGGAAAAATAGAACCGCGAAAAGATACCCCCTTCAAGCACTCGGAGTTATTTCCTAAAAATTTATGCTTTATTTTCTCCCGCTAAATACAATCATTACTAGAAGTAATTGTCAAAGAACAAGGTGATTGGAAGTATAATCCTAACAGCGTGATAAGTGTCAAACCCATTTATATACAAAAAGCCTTATAGATTATAATTATTTACCTTTTTTACGAATTAAACAAACGAAGAAACTGCTGTGTCATTACAAACACAATATTTTCTGTTCTATATTCTTATGTTCTTAATAATATTATTCGCTCGATTCAATTACAATATGATGTGTTGCATTGGGGATATGAGCATGAAGAAAGTTTGGATTTGAAATAATTTTACAAGTTAGCTACAATGAAAAAGGTTTTGATTGCAGAAGATCAGGGTATTGTTTCTCTGGACCTAGCAACTCTTGCCAAAATCATTGGCTTTAATGTAATTAGAGCCAATTCAGGAAAGGATGCATACGAAAAGTTTGAAAGAGAAAAACCCGATGTTGTTCTAATGGATGTTGATATGGAAACCAGGACTGCTGGTATTGAGACCGCTCGTGAAATGCTCAAAAAAAAGAATATACCTATCATTTTCATAACTGCATATTCAGACCCAGAAACTTTAACTCAGATTCTCAAACTGAATTCAGGAGGCTATATTTGCAAGCCTTATAGTGACAATGAGGTAATTAGAAGGCTTAGTATGTATTATAGCTAGAACTAGCTTTATTGTTTATTTTGGGATTACTTAAATACAGAGCCTTTGACTTCTTCCTTTTAAAACACATTCAAATACCGTAACGTGGAAAAACCATCTAGCTTATTTTATACGACCTCCTTTACTGCTGCTATCAACTGCTTCTCTGACACAGGTTTAACCAAAAATTTACTTTTAGGACCACCCTCTCCATTATTTAACAGTAATTCAGCATTAGAAAAGGCTGTTAGATAAATTATGGGTATATTATACCTCCGCCTAATTCTCTTAGCAGCATCAATTCCATTCCCATGCCCTTCTATAATAATATCCATTATTATAAGGTCGGGTACATCCTCTCTCGCCTTCTCAATAGCTTCTTCGAATGAACTTACGGTGCCTATCACATTGTAACCGGCATTTTCAAGCATAAGCTTTAAATCCATTGAAATAACCTTTTCATCCTCCACAATCAGAATTTCTGTTTTTTCATACATATCATCATCCATTTCTCTGTTGTACTTAGTCTATGTCAAGCTTTTTCGAAACCAGAACATCACTGTTCTTAATACTATTTAAAGTCAAGAATTTTATACTTAAGTAAAGCTCACAATCCCAAGAAAATTAAGCTGACTGTAAATTTATGAGCACTATTTGTAAGAACTGCTGTATCTCTTTAGCCATCTAATATTAGCTGTAAATTTGCTTAAATCTATAATAGTCCATAATTCTAAGTTTTGAGCCATCCAATTCCATTAATCCTTTTTTTGCAAAGGTATGGAGCATCCTCGAAATTGTCTCTCTTGAAGTACCGGCCATGTTTGCCAAATCATGCTGGTATGGGAGTTTCTCTATCACCACCATACCCTGTTTTATTTTACCGGTATCATCTGCAATCTGTAAAATAACGCTGGCAACTTTACCTTCTGCATCTTTCAAAGTAAGCGATTTAATCTTCAAGTCTGCAGCACGCAGTCTCTCTGTTAATTCATGTAAGAGAGCAATGCCAACTTCTGGAAATCTTTTCAATAACTCTAAAAATTCCGCTCTTTGTATTAAAAATAAATCCGAATCTTCCATGGCTGTAACATTGGCTGAGCGAGACATTCCATCTAAAAGTCCCATTTCGCCGAAGAAATCCGACTCTCCCAGAATTGTTAAAATAACCTCTTTACCTTCCTCGCTAACTCTGGACACTTTCACTCTTCCCGAGATAATCACAAACAAGGTATTTGCATTTTCGTTTTCAAAAAGAACTATTGAATCCTTCTTAAATTGTTTTTTTAACCCTAGCTTTGCAACCTTGTTTAGTGTTTCTTCATCCAGTTCTGAAAAAATAGGGACATATTTTAAGAAGTTACTCTGCATTTCCATATTTG
>JBJKPP010000046.1:0-35267 GCA_046706145.1 Ignavibacteriaceae bacterium
ATTGGAATTGCACCGTACAATGAAAAGACTACTATCAAAATAATTGCTAAATTTGCCCTGAGCTTACCATGACAAAACTCCCGTACTTTTTTTTCACAAAGTTTCATAACTTTCTCCCTATTTGGAAAATAACAAATATTATTCTTGACTTATTTAATTTCTACGTTAGTTAGAGGGTTCTACTTTCTTTGCTCAATATATAATTATATCCGCAGGGATTTTTATGAACACACTTACTTTTAGCAGAAAAATAAAAATAGTAATCTTTTTTGTTAAATAATGAATCCTTTAAATCATGTGTTTATTATATTAAAGCTATACTCACGTAATTTTTTACGTGCTTCTTTATTATACGCCTGCTCATTTGCACGTTCACGTCGTTTTCCATTAAAATATTCTCCTGTAACACTATCGAGCCCTTTCGACATTATTAAATATTCCAATGCCTCGGCACCGTTTTCTACAGTGCTCATTGTCCTTCCAAAAAATTCATAAACCATGTTCGTATTCATTAAAGTTGCAGGGTGCAGGCAGTTTACAGTAATATTGTCTTCTTCTAATTCTTCAGCAAGATCAAAAGTAAACATAATTTGGGCAAGTTTGCTTCTACGATATGCTTTAAGACTATCATATCCTTTTTCAGTCATTATATCGTCAAAATCAAGTGGCTCCTGCCCAATAGACGAAACATTAATTATTCTTGCCGGAGACGATTTCTTAATTAACTCAAGCAATTTATATGTAAGCACAAAGTGCGACAGATAATTAACAGCAAATCTTAATTCAAGACCATCTTTGCTTAATTCTCTTTTGGATGAATTCTTGGGTCCCCCGCCAATACCCGCATTATTAATAAGTATGTCTAGCGTTTTATAAGCCGACAATATTTGTTCAGCAAGGAAATTTACTTCATGAAGTGAAGATAAATCTGCATTGTAATATTCCAATTTGTTATTTTTAGTGGATTTTTTAACCTCATCCAAAACATTTTGACCTTTCTCGGGATCTCTTCCATGCAGAATAACAGATGCCCCTTGCTCAGCCAAATGAAGCGCAACCAGTTTGCCAAGTCCGTCGGTTGAACCGGTTATTAATATTGTCTGTTCGGACAAATTTTTCATTTACTTTTCTCTAATAATTCTAAAAATTTTACACTGATCAAATTTATTGTTTGGATTATTTCTAATTTTAAAGTTTAAAGCCAATAGTAATATTAGAAAATAATCTAATACAGATAAGGAATTTTAAAAATGTCTGAAACAAATCAAATGACTGGGGACATGCCGATTGAAGAATTCCGGAAAGTTGGGCACCAAATAATCGATTGGGTCGCCAACTATCTAAAAGATATAGAATCTTATCCGGTCCTCCCAAACGTAAAGCCGGGTGAAATAGAAAAGAAATTACCCAAGGCTCCGCCTGAATACGGGGAAGGCTTCGATAAAATCTTAAGCGACATGGAGAAAAAAATACTTCCTGGAATTACACACTGGAATCATCCAAATTTTATGGCCTATTTTAATTCTACTTCCAGCGGGCCGGGAATTTTAGGTGAGCTTTTAAGCGCCGCCTTCAACACTAACGGTATGCTTTGGAAATCATCACCGGCAAATACTGAGCTTGAATTTGTTGTTGTCAACTGGTTTAAGCAAATGCTCAGCTTGAATGAAGATTTCTTCGGAATTGTTTATGATACTGCCTCTACCAGTTCATTTCACGCAATCGCCGCAGCAAGAGAACAAACTTCCTTGCAGATTAGAAATAATGGATTGGCGTCCAGAAAAGATTTGCCAAATTTAATCCTTTATGCTTCCGAGCATTCTCATTCCTCTATAGAAAAAGATGCTATTGCTTTAGGAATTGGAAAAGAGAATGTGCGTTTGATAGAAGTTGACAAAGATTTTCGAATGAAAGCAACCATTCTGAAAGAAAAGATTGGAGAGGATAAAAGAAAAGGATTTCTGCCTTTCTGTGTTGTTGCTACAATTGGAACTACATCCACTACAAGTGTGGATCCTGTTGATGAAATAGCAGAAATTTGCAAAAATGAAAACATCTGGCTTCATGTTGATGCTGCTTATGCCGGCGTTACAGCAATGCTGCCGGAAATGAAAAGCTTTTTCAAAGGCGTAGATAAAGCCGATTCGTTTGTAGTTAATCCCCATAAGTGGTTATTCACTCCTGTTGACTTCAGCCTTCTCTACACAACCAAGCCGGATATTCTTAAACGGGCATTTAGTCTTACGCCGGAATATTTAAAAACACAAGGAGAAGACAAACTAATAAACTACATGGATTATGGTATTCAACTTGGCAGGAGATTTAGAGCCTTAAAGTTTTGGTTCATTATCAGATATTTCGGTGTAGCGGGACTTCAAAATAGAATTAGAGAACATATCCGTCTCGCAAAACTATTTTCAAAATGGATAGATGAAAATTCGAATTTTGAAAGACTTGCGCCTGTGAATTTTGGAACCATTTGTTTCCGGGCTGTTCCGAAAGGTGTTTATAATGAGGAGACATTAAACAATCTCAATGAAGAATTGATGGAAAATATTAATCAAACTGGGAAATTATTTTTATCACACACTAAACTGAACGGAAAATTTACAATTAGAGTGGTTACTTCCGGCTTAAGGACAGAAGAAAGACACGTTAGAGAAGCCTATGAACTTATAACAGAAAAACTAGCGGAAAAAATAACTTTTAATTAGAAGCCGCAAGTGGTTTCTCCTTAACGGAAATCAAGCTGAGTGCAACTATTAAGCTTACGACTGATGATAAATAAAAAGGAACAGACGAACCAAATTGATCCCACAAAACACCTGCTAAAATAGAACCTAATAACAAAGATATGCTTGAGATCATGTTTATTAATCCTATAGCCGAAGCCACTTTAAAATTCGGTACAAGGTCGGAAATCCATGCTTTCAAAATACCTTCTGTTGAGCTTGCATAAATTCCATATAAAGCGAATAAAATCCATGTAATCCAAAAGCTTTTGAAAATAGCAAAACCCAAATAAATTGTAGAGAAAACAACGAGACCGAGTATGTAAATTTTTTTCTTTCCAACTTTATCAGAAAGAATACCGGCAGGATATGAAAAAGATGCATAAATCAAGTTATAGAAAACATATCCTAATATTGCCAGTGTATCTGAATGTGAAATATTTTTAGATTTTAAAATCAGAAAAACATCGCTACTATTAACCAAAGAAAAAATAGTAACCAAAATAACCACCGACCGATATGATTTGGGTGAATCTTTCCAAAATTTTAAATATCTAATTTTCTCCCTGGTTTTTTGTTTAACTACTTCTTCCTTAATCCTGTTTTTTACTAAGAAGGTAGATGATACTGCAAACAACGAGGGAATAATGGAAAGTATGAAAATCAATCTGAAGTTATTATTTAGAAGACTCAAAAGCAGCAATGCGAGCAACGGACCAATTACCGCACCAAGCGTATCCATTCCTCTGTGAAAACCAAATATTGCACCCGAATTATTTTCAGCGTAGCTTGAAAGCAATGCATCCCTTGGTGCAGTTCTAATCCCCTTTCCTACCCGATCAAATATTCTGGAGAACAAAACAGTCTCAACTTTAGGAATCAAGCCTGGAAAGGGTTTGGAAATTGCGGATAAGCTATAACCAATAACAACAAAAATAGATCTCTTTTTAAGCTTATCAGAAAGAAATCCAAAATATCCTTTAAGTACCCCAGCTGTTACTTCGGCCAATCCTTCAATCAAACCGACGACTGCCATTGATGCACCCAACACAGAAGAGAGAAAAATCGGCGTGATTGGATACAGCATCTCACTTGCCATATCCGTAAATAGACTAATTATACCGAGAATAATTACCTGTTTGGGTAGCTTTTTCAAATATTCTTCCTTAAAAGAAATTGGCCAAAAATTTACACTATCTTACCGGATACGCCGGCTTAGGCGGCCATGTAAATGGATGTTCCTTAATTCTTTGCATTATAACTTCAATGGCCTTATCCAACTGAGGATCTTTCCCGGCCATGACAGAAGCAGGGTCATTATCCACATAATAATCCGGATCGAAGCCGTGATTTTCAATCCACCATTTACCTTCTTTCCCGTAAAATGCATTATTAGATTGTTCCACCGTACCATTATCTATTGTTTTTTGACCGTTGACTATTCCAACCAAACCACCCCAGGAAGTTGTTCCAACTACCGGCCCCAAATGGTTGGCTTTAAAATCTTCTAAAAACGCTTCTCCATCCGAGCCGTTATATTCGTTGGATATTGCAACAAACTGTCCTGTAGAAGAGCTGCCCGGATATCTAAATGGTACCATACCTCTTAAATTATTATAGGCAACCATTTTTCTTGTAAGTTTATCTATTAAGAAATATTCTGTCCAGCCACCCGAATTTCTTCTAACATCTATAATAATTCCTTTTTTATATCTGAATGCTCTCCAAAACTTGTCGAACTCACCCACACCTTTTGCATCCATAGCATTTATATGCATATATCCAACTTCCCCGTTTGTTTTCTTCAAAACATAATTAATGTTATGCGCTAACCAGGCCGCATATCTAAGCTCCGGACCATTTTTAATCGGCTCAACATCATACGTCTTAGAACCCTGCATAGTTGGCTTATTGTTTACCGTAACTGTTACTTTCTGACCTTTTATAACCTGCAAATATTTAAAATAATCTTCCGGAACTTTTATTTCATGACCATTAATTGCAATTAAATAATCTCCTGCTTTTACGTCAATATCTGGTCTGGATAATGGGGCTTTAAGCGAAAGATCAAATTCGGTTGGTCCATATATCTTACTAAATTTATAATACCCCTCGCTTTTATCTGGAACAAGGTCGGCGCCAAGCCAGCCGGTATAAACTTTTGATTCGGGTGCTTTTTCCGGTCCCATATCTCCACCTGAAATATACGTATGCGAAACACACAGTTCACCAACCATTTGTTGAAGTACCCAGTTAAGTTGAGCTCTGGAAGAAATGTAAGGAATATATGCCTTGTATTTTTCCCCTAGCGCTTTCCAATCGTGTCCATTAAAAGTAGGACTATAAAAGAAGTCTCTGTACCATCTCCATGTGTCGTTGAATATCTGATTCCATTCCGCCAGGTTGTTTACTGTATAAGACATATTATCGAGATCTAATTTTCTACCTAAAGAAGTATCTTTAATAGCATTATCAAAAGTTGTTGTATAGTAATCAGAATTACTTTGAATAATTAGGTTTTCTCCATTAGAAGACTTTTGAAAGTCTCTAATTTTTTCCGGCAACTTAGTTTCCTTTTTTGTTTTCATATCAAAAATGTGAAAAGTCCATTTCGTTTCGGGCCCGGGTTTAAAAATCTCTTCGTATTCGTCTTCCGTGAACTCCGGCACAGATGACCATGCAACTTTTCCATTTCCGGCTTTTAAGTAGAAGTAATTTCCAGGATTTACCGGCATAGGATAAGTTCTGTTTTGAATTCCATTTATATCAATAGCAAACTTTTCTTTTTTAGATTTCGTTGTATCTGATGCAATTACCGGTTCATCAAATGGCGGAGTTTTATGATCTTTTAATTCAACAACCATAATCTGGTAAGGGGTTCTTATCACGTGGTCATCCTCATAGAAGTCCATCTGCAAATCGAAATTTCTGCTAGACAAGTAGTATAGATATTTTCCGTTTTGGTCAAAAGTTGGATTGAGGTTATCATAAAAATCATCTGTGATAGCATATTTCTTGCCCTGCTCAAGACTGTAAAGATAGATTACATTGTTCCTGTTATAATGTGTGAAACTATAGCATATCCATTTACTGTCCGGCGACCAACTATAATCGCTTTCTTCCCAGTAAAATTCATCATTTTTTAGTTGGTTAGATTTATCAACCTTAACTAATTTTTTCGAATCTATGTCAATATAAAATATGCTGAAATCTTTATTTCCGAATAGAATCTTTTTACTATCTGGGGACCACACTAAATGATATACTGTTTTGTCAAGGTCCTTTGTTAAAGGTATCCAATCGCCGCCATCTACATGCTGAAGATAAAGTTGATAATCTCCTGTTTTGTCAGAAAAGAATGCGATCCATTTTTCATCAGGAGAAATTTGCGAATACATTTCTCTTGTTCCCGCTGTTTTAGAAAGGTTCTTTGTAGTTCCATTGGTTGTGGAAATTGTGAAAATATCCCCACGCGCTTCCAATACAGCGGTCTTGCCATCATTCGAAATGTTCATTGAATGAATATACTCTTTTGGATTAATAACCCTATCGCGCAATGCCCATCTGTCTGAGGGAATAGTAATAGAAATCTTATTAATTTTACCTGTTTGTATATCTAAAATATTAACGTAGCCGTTCTGCATGAAAACAATCTGCTGGCCGTCTGTTTCCGGTTCCATAACATCAAAATCACTATAATTTGTAACTTCCTTAATATCTTTAGTATCCAAATCTTCTACATAAATATTGGCTACACCATTTGTTCTGTCGGAAACGAAATACATTTTATTGCCAATCCACATCGGGTAACTATTCTTTCCTTCATAGTGGGATATCGGGGTGAATTTATTCTCTTTAAAATCATACATCCAAATATCCTGGTACCAGCCGCCTTTGTAGCGTTTCCAGTAATATTCTTCCCAACCTTTTCTGCAATAGAGCATTTTAGTGCCATTAGAATTGAAGCTGCACAATTCGCCCCTGTCAATAGGAAATCTCTCTGGTGCAGAACCATCTTTGTCAACAAAATATAAGTTTGGGTCCCGATAAATATAATTTTCAAAGTATGAACGAAAGACAACGCGTTTTCCATCGCGTGTCCAGGCAATAGATTGGCCTCCGCCTGGATTATAAGTAATTCTAAGAGGCTGTCCGCCGTCAGAGGGAATTACATAAACATTGTTTCCTCCATCATATTGACCTGTGAATGCAATCCATTTCCCATCTGGAGAGAACCTTGCGGAATATTCTCGGCCGGGCGCACTTGTTATTCTGGTTGCCAAACCTCCTTGTGAGCTAACTAGCCACAAATCTCCCTCATATGTAAAAACAATTTTATTTTTATAAATATCCGGGTAGGTCATAAACCTGCCTTGCTCTGCAGCCCGAACATATGTTCCTGCAAAGTATATGACGCACACAAACAATAAAACTTTTTTCACTATTATACCTTAAGATTATTTGATAAAAATTATGCAAAATCTATTATTCTTAAAAATATGCATTATAAGTTTAAGAATATTATTCTGGCATCAGCTATTTTTTAAAATATTTTTGTTTAGTTTAATAGTCCAATAACAAAAGCCACATATTTTGAAGTGACTCTATTTCTCATTTTCTCTTTCTTATATTTTCAAACACAAACTTTACTTGTTGGAAATTGGAAACAATTAGAACTAACAAGGGATGGAATTAGGGAGACCTTGCAGATTACTAAAGACAGCCTTGTTTTTCACAGAGAATTTTATAGTAAAGACCACTATATACTAGATGGAGACACCCTGAAAATAATTAATGACAGAAAGGAAAATATCGTTTTATCTAAATTCAATATTAGAAACGACACCCTATATTTAAGCGGGGAGACAAGCCGATTGACCGACATAATGATTAAAATATCCCATGATTCTAAAAACAAGATTAGTGGTACCTGGAAAGGAAAAACAAACAAGGGCGTAAATACATACTTTACATTTAATGAAGATGGCGCTGTTGTTTATCGTGCTCTCCTGGATGAAAAACACTATAAATATAAAACTAGCGGAAATGAATTATTCATCTATTCAAAAGGTGAACCGGAAAAACTCAGTTACCAAATTAATAAAAATTTATTAACTTTAACTTTTAAAGATACGGGAGAAACTTTTCGCTACGTAAAAACCGATACTCTCTTATATTAATTTTCTTCTTCATTAAATGAAAATAAAAACGACATATTCCGCTCTGTCTCTCCGGGTTGGGTCATTCATAGACCGCGCTAAGATGACCGAACATACCTTCATGATAATTATTGCAATAATAATTGGCATATTGGGTGGATTTGCCGGCGTGGGAATTAGAGCTTTAATCAAAGAAATATCGTTACTCTTTTTTCCTGGAAACGGTACCTTTTTGGAAAATATTCTCCATTCACCATGGTACATCATTCTATTTGCACCAATTGTGGGCGGTCTTTTGGTTGGACCTATAATTTACTTCTTTGCCCCAGAGGCTAAAGGTCATGGCGTCCCCGAAGTAATGGAAGCAATTCTTCTTAAGGGTGGTAGAATAAGACCCATTGTTGTAGTTATTAAGGCAATTGCCTCAGCAATATCAATCGGAAGCGGGGGCTCTGTTGGAAGAGAGGGACCGATTGTTCAAATAGGTTCAAGCCTTGGCTCAACGATTGGACAGTTCTTTAAGGTGCCCACCAAAAAATTAAAAACTCTTGTCGGGTGTGGGGCTGGTGCCGGAATAGCCGCGGCTTTTAATGCTCCAATTGCCGGGGCCTTATTTGCCGTTGAAATTATTTTAATGGATTTTGCAGTTGCACAGTTTTCTCCTATTGTTATTGCCTCTGTTATGGCCACTGTGGTATCCCATGCTTTTCAAGGAAACTTTGCAGCTTTCGAAGTAACGGGATATCAATTAATATCCCCCTACGAGATGATTTTCTATTTTGTGCTGGGCGGGTTCTGCGGACTCGTCTCTTATGCTTTTATAAAAACCCTTTACTTCCTTGAAGATTTTTTCGATAACAAGTTCAAGTTTCCACCTTATCTAAAACCAGTTGTTGGTGGTACTGCTATCGGTGTAATCGGTTTATTAGCTCCACAAATTATGGGCGTTGGGTACGATTCTATTAACGAAGCGCTACACAATAATATTGTCTGGTATTTTGCTTTCAGTTTAATATTTATAAAAATAATTGCTACCTCAATTACTTTGGGCTCGGGTGGTTCAGGGGGAATATTTGCTCCCTCGCTCTTTATGGGTGCGATGTGCGGAGCTTTTTTTGGTCACTTTGTTCACCAACTTTATCCGGACATTTCTGCTACTGCAGGCGCTTATGCTTTGGTTGCGATGGGTGGATTGGTTGCAGGAACAACTCGCGCACCAATTACTGCCATCATTATAGTTTTTGAATTAACGAAAGATTACAACATAATACTTCCTTTGATGATTACATGTATCATAAGTATGATTATTTCTTCCAAACTTTCAAGAGAATCTATATATACACTTAAGCTTATTTTACGAAACATAAATATTAAAGAAGGCCAGGAAATTAACATAATGGAATCAATTTTTGTAAATGAAGTTTATAAACATGATTTTGATTTCATTAACATAACAACTGATTTTACGGGAGTAGTTAAATCTATCATTCGGGGCAAAGACCCGGAATTTCCCGTGATTGATTCAAAGAACAATATTAAGGGGATGATTTCTATTTATGACATAAAAGAATATTTGTACGAAAGAGATGCATTAAAGAATTTGTTAATTGCGGGCGATATTGCAAGAAACAACTTTCCTGTAGTTACTGCAGGAGAAAGCTGTCAAACCGCCCTGGACAAGATGAGACAGTATGATTTAGAGGGAATCCCGGTCGTTCTTGCAAATGGCAATAAAAAATTACTTGGGATGCTTTGGCTAAAGGATATACAAGATGCATATCAAAAGGAAGTGGAGAGGAGAGATATTACGTCCAGCCTGGCAAGCAGTATTACTATGAAAGATTCACAAACGCAGGTACACTTTTGGGAGGGATATTCAATTTCTGAAATTAATACTCCGAAATCATTCGTGGGTAAATCCATACGTCAGCTAAATATTAGAACTATCTATGGGGTAGATGTTTTATCTATAAAAACCAATAAAAATGGAGAATCTAAAATTAATGCAATCCCAAATCCAGAATATATTATTAACAAAGATGACGTACTAATCGTAGCCGGTGAAATAAAAAATATTAATCTATTAAAAAACATTGAATAAATTTCTTTACATTATAATTAACGTTCCAATTAGATAACAAAACAGGAGAAACAAAATATGGCAGAAGGAATTTTACAAAACAGTAGGTTGACTATAAGTAAACTGTCGGGGGATATGAATTTTGTGGGTCTGTTTTTCATTATAATTGGCGCCCTTGAATGCCTTACCATTGTAGGTGCAATTGTTGGAATTCCATTAATAATTTGTGGGCTGCGTCTTCGGGAATCTTCAAATTCCTTCAACAACTTCTTAAACACAAACAACGAAGCAGCTCTTGATAGTGCCCTTGAGAGACAAAGTAGATTCTTTTTCATCCAAAAAGTCTTGATAATAATCTCAATCGTACTTTTTGTGGTTTACTTTATTTTCCTTATTGTATTCGGGCTATCGTTTCTTCATTCCTTTTCTCAAGGTTATCCTAGCAGTATTTAATTAATAAAAGTAGATTTTTCGAGGTATAATTTTGAAACAACAAAATCCAGACCGGCAGAAAAAATTAGAAGAATTAAAAAATAAATTTAAACTCCGCGAAAAATCAGATTCTTACCTCAAGAATCTATTTATTCAATGGGGAATACACTTCTCTAAAATAGAGGACGACAAAGAATATTCTAAAATGTTGGAACGTAACAAAGAAAAACCAAATCTATTAGTAGAATATAGAGGGAAAAAAGTTGTTGTCGATTTCATAAGCAAACACGATCCGGTCTGGATTGTTGATAAACTAACTGTAAAAAACTATAACGCATGGATAGAAAAATTAAATCTCCCGCTTTTAGTTGTCTTCTTTGCCTTTGACGAGAGAGACTCTCTCGTTGATAAACGGGTAGCAAAATTAGGTACACATGTTTACGTCGATTCTAACAACGGGGAATCAAATGGAAAACAATGTGTTGAATTTACAGACGAGCTCCCGGGATTTGATAAGGTTAATATGCTAAAATTATTGGGTTTATGAATTGGCAAAATGTGTTCTGCTTTACGCTTAGAGATAGGCCGATCTAATCTTCGCGTTTGTTTTGTTAAACTCACTCGGGCCGCGCCTTCTTTTAATATTAGTAATAATAGCCAATCGAAAAATAAAACTCCGTATCGCCCCAACTAATCGGATTTTCAGGAAGGTTCTTTATAAACTTAAAGCTCTTTCCTACAGAAAAATCGGCCGGACCTACCGGTGTGTCGAAAGATATTGTGGTTCCTATTCCGTCTCTTAAATCCTTAAACCTAATATCATCACGCACTGGCCACGTAGAACCAAGATCATATCTTGCGCTAATGTAAGTATCAAAGAATATTTTAAATGGCAGTTTGTAACGATATTCTAAAGAGGTCAAAAATATTTGCCTTCCTCTATATTCATCTTCTCTGGTTCCAAAAAACATCTCTTGTCCACCCAAAGAATATTCCTCTGTTAAAGGCATCGTCTTATCTGCAAAACCCATCATGATTCTGGGTGTGAACGTGCTAACACCATCTATTGTTATGTGGTTCTTATAATCAAACCCAATATTTGAAAAGCTCACTTGACCACCTAACATCTTTTGTGCGGTTTCATAATAGCCGTTAAAATACACTCCTTTAGTAGGATATGGGTATTTGTCTTGTGTGTCAATAGTTGTACTTACTTTTAAGCTTACAACTTTAGTTTTAAAAGGATCTTGTGTGCTATTTTGAATATTTTTAAGCTGCTCAAATTTATAATCCCCTTCAAATATCAGGTTCCCAAACTTTCCTGCCTGAGTTCCTAATCCTACTGAACCCCCATAATATATTTGTCTATACTCTCCATTTATTCCCATGGAAAATGTTCTATCTGTACTTGTGGGTTCTGGTATGTAGTTATAAGCGTCATTATACTTATAGAAAGCATCTAATCTGTAAGTTAAATATGTATTGAAAATGCGATTTGATTTCTGCTCTAAAGTATATGCCCTATTCCTAGCCCCGCCAATTAGATTTAGTCCAAGTTCCGCGCCCGAACCGAAAAGATTTTCATCTCTTAAATCCAAGTTTATCAGAGCCTTATCTTCATTATCTACTCTAAATCCGACTCTCATCAAACTGGATGGCTTCTCGGAAACCCTTACCACAATATCGTCATTCGCTCCATGTTTGTTTACGATCAACACTATATCACTGAAAAGATTCGTGCTGGTAAGATTTACCAGACCGTCCGACACATTGTCATACAAAAAATGGTCCCCCTTCCTAAAAGGAAGCTCTCTTTCTATTACTGAGTTGTTTGTGTATTTATTTCCTTCTATCTTAATATTTGATATTAAACCCTCATCGAATGCAAGCAGCAACTTCCCCGTATTTTTATCAAAACTTAAACTATCAAGGCCGGCAAGCGAATATCCTTTGCTTCGATAAAGGTTTATAACTTTTATTATCTCGGACACCACGGCTCTACTATTAAATGGTCTATTAATGAGTGATGCGAAAATAGAGTCCATCTTGTCTTGTTTGAACAAACTAATTCCTTGTAGCACCACTTTTCTTACTTCGGGATTATCTTGAGCATCAAATTGTATTTTACATACATTTCCCTGCAGTTCAACCGTAGCTTTGATACTTTTATAGTTTCCGCTATTTAGCGCCTTGGCCATATATTCTTGTATCTCAATATTTGATACGGAGTCACTAAGTCCTTTTTCAGCCACAAATTCCCTTCCTATTCCAGAAGAATCTGTTTCTATTAACATTCCTTTTATATAAAGAACTTTTTCGCTTTTCATAAGATTGTGCACAAACGAGGAGTCTATTTCCTTTTTAAGTGCTGACATTTTTTTTACAGCATAACGGTAACCAAATTCAACAAGAGAATCCGTCTTCGCAAAGTCAGTGGCGGTAATATCACCAAGTTCTGGCGTTAGAACAAAGTTTGCATTCTCAAGTTGGTCTCTATTCAAAATTTTCATGGGAATACTAACTATCTGGTCAGCCACATTCCATGGATATTGAAGTTGTTGTTTATCGTGGAGTGGACTAGTGGCATTTATTGCTATCACGAAGTTACTTTCCTTAGCTGCAACATCTACAGGCACATTTGCAATTAATCCGCCATCTACCAAAATCAGACTATCCATTTTTACTGGGGACAGCAAAAAAGAAACGCTGGAACTCGCCCTCATGGCCTGACTTAACGAGCCCTTGTCTAACACAATTTGTTTGCCTGTAACTAAATCTGTACACACTGCCTTATACCCATACAATAAATTATTGAAATTGCCGTTTGCATGAATGGGTGCTTGCAGCGTTAATAGATTCAAAAAATTAGAAAGTCTTTGTCCTGTATTTATTGAAGTTGGAAGCATTGGTGTCAATCCGTTAAGCCTTAAAGAAAAAATTGCTTTGTCTTCTGTCACTTTTTGGTCAATAAACAAATCTCTTCGGTTGCTTTCCCTGGAAGAACCCAGGAGATCTTCCCAGTTTGTATTATTTGCTATTGAATCTAACTGTCTGGGGGTATAGCCTGCGGAAAAAAGCCCGCCTACAACGCTCCCCATGCTTGTTCCAATTATATAATCGATGTGAATGCCGTACTCTAGGAGGGCCTTCAAAACTCCAATTTGTGAAAGTCCTCTTGCTCCGCCACCACTAAGAGCCAAAGCTATTTTGGGATATTCTTTCGGGACTACTTCGGTTAATCCGAATGGTAGTGTCTGCGTATCGGTTTTAAGTACTATAGAATATTTTGTCTGTGGTAATATTGTGGCAAAAAATAGAGCAGAAAAAAGAAATATTTTAAAAATATTTGTCATTTTTTATTACATCGTATTTTCCGGGCTGAGGCAACTAACGGCGTTTCCTTTGCTGCTGCTGAGTTTTGGCATTTTGTTCCGCAGCTTCCATCATTCTTTGCATAAATCCTTTTTTTCTATTTGCATTTTTTACAGGTTGCAGTTCTGCATTATCGTGCTTATGATTAATGTAATATTGCTGTCCTATCGAAAAAATATTAAACATAAAATAATAAAGATTTAACCCTGATGGAAAACTCATAAACAACAAAGTCATCGCTATCGGCATAATGTAAACCAACCCCTGCTGTTTTGGGTCCTTTACAGTCATCTTTTGTTGAATAAATGTAGTAATCCCCATCAAAATAGCTAGACCACTTATAACATCTACTCCAACAAGTGGAAGCTTAAATGGAAGAGTATAAATTACATCTGGCTGCGACAGATCTTTAATCCAGAAAATAAAGGGCTGCTGACGTAATTCAACCGCTACCCTTAACAAATCATACAGAGCAATAAATATTGGCATTTGTAGTACAAGCGGAAGACAGCCACCCGCTGGGTTTACCCCATATGTCGAATAGAGTTTCATCGTTTCTTTTTGCTGCTTCTGCGGATCGTCTTTATACTTTTCTTTTAGCTCTGTTATTTTCGGCTGAAGAAGCTGCATCTTCTTCATTGATTGGTAGCTGGACTTAGTAAACGGATAAAGAACAAACTTTATAACCAAAGAGAAAACTATTATTACAAAGCCGTAGTTTGGTATAAATGTATGAAGAAAGTTAAAAAGAGGAAGAAGTATATATTCTGAGATTGGTCTAATTAAAAAGCTCAGTCCCAAGAAACTTCCAAAATCAACAACTGCCGTAAGGTTGTGCCCGTATTGTTTTAATATGTTATAATCTACTGGGCCTATATAAACTGTAAAGTCTTTCTTTTCATCTGCCATATTTCCAAAAGGAACAGTTAGGTGGACATTATATGTTTCGTTTTCACCATCATTTCCTACGGCTTTTCCCTGACCTTCCACGTAAGCCCCATTGACTTCGGAAGAATTTTGCGGAGCTATTATTGCAGCAAAATATTTGTCTCTAACCGCTACCCAGCCAACTCTTCCATTAAACGTTTTCTCTTTTTTTTCCCCCTTCGATGCATCTACTGTAACCTGTTCTCCTCCATAATATACGCTGGCATTTGCAGAACGAGCTTCATCTACGGAATTCTTTTCAACAAAACGAATTCCATTTGACCAAACCAAATCATATGCGTTATTACTTATTATATCATTCATTCCCATAAGTTCTATTTCGCTTCTAAAGCTATATTTGTCTCCGTAGAATACGAAGGTTTTCCGTATATACTTATTTTCTGCAACATTATACGTAAAGGAGATAGTTAGGGAGTCACCGTTTTTCACTACATATTTGGCCTTGGGTGCATTAACCGCGAAATTGAGGTTTGCTGTGTTTACCGCTTTCCCATCTGTAGTAACAAAGGAAAGGTTATATTCATCCCCTTTTTCGTAATTAATTAGCTGAACGTGTGTACGATAAAAGTTTGCCGTATCGCTGCTGCGTGCAGAATACCAATTTTTAAATTTCTTAAGGTAATACTTTTTTATGGTTCCGCCCTTTGTGGATAATTCCAGTTCAACAAGACTATTCTCAACTGTAATTATTCTTCCGCCTTTTTCTGTAGGAGTAAAGTATTTTCCATAATCCAACGTATCTGCATTGTTAATGTGTTTTATAATAGGCGCGGGAACTTTGGTTTCTTTAGTTTTCTCAACTTCTTTTTGGGAGTTTGTAGTATCATTAACTACCGTAGTAGTATCTTTTCCACCGGGCTGCTGTTTGGGTGGCTCGGGCGCATTTAAAAACAACCAAACTATGAGTATCACTCCAATTAGAATAAAGCCTATTGTTGAATTTCTATCCATCTACTTTCCAATTATTTAAGAGGATCGTAACCACCCTTGTTAAAAGGATTACACCTCAATATTCTCCACACCGTTTTTGCTCCTCCTTTTATGACACCGTATTTTGTAAACGCCTGGATGCCATATTCAGAGCAGCTGGGATAAAACCTGCATGATGGTGGAAGAATTGGTGAAATGAATTTCTGATATCCCTTAATAAGAAATACAAAAAGTCTCCACATTTATATATTATTCCTAATTTTTAACATTATATCTTCAACGCCAGGCATAATTTCTTGTATTCCGATTCTCTTGGTTTCTTTCTGGTTTAAGGTACCTGCTGCAAACACTACCTTTAGTAGTATTTTTTTTCTTATACAGTTTTCCACGAGTGTTGCTTTGTTAAGTCTAAAAGACTCTCTTACTAATCTTTTGAGGCGATTTCTCCAAACTGCTTTGCCTGCCCTCTTTTTAATCGCAACACCCATTTTTACTCCGTGTTCTAATTGAGGATTCGCTTCAGTGATGTAAAACGCCTTGATTCTTTTGTCTTTTGAAAAAACGTGTTTGCCTATAGAAAAGATTTTTTCGAAGTCTTTTTTGCTTTTAATTCTCTCTTTTGATATTAACCCGTACCTGGCCAACGAACTTATTTCTCATCGCTAACTGTTAACTTTTTCCTTCCTTTTGCTCTCCTTCTTGCCAAGACTTTTCTTCCGTTCTTAGTCTTCATCCTTTCCCGAAAACCATGCTTATTTTTCCTTTTTCGGTTACTTGGCTGATATGTTCTTTTCATTCATTATCTCCTTTTTCAAAAGATTACAAAATTAGCCAATATGCCCCTAATAAACAATGTAGTTTTTATAGAATTAATCCTCTATCATTTTTATTCAGAAAAATGTTTTTTCGCGTATACTAAAATTAATTTGCACTGGTAATTAATAAATCATATTTTTCAACAGGGTTAGGCTATATAATAAGATGTGAATATCTTGTGGATATTTTTTTATCGTGAAAACGTTTCACGTTTATTGTCATTGCCTATAATTTTTTATTAACAGTAATTTTGTTATAAAGACAAAGTCATGGTGCGGTAATTCTATTATTTACACAGAGTTACGTGGGCACGCTTAATGTTGATAGGTTGTGAATATCTTTTTTGCTCCCTCTTTTTTGTTTGTTTCTTTGAGCTTTGTTTTATTCAATTCTAAATATTTTGTTGTGGATAATTTATGACAACTAGCTTACAGCATATAAACAATAACTCGCCTGATGCTTTTATAAATATCTGGAAGGAATGCCTAAAAACCATACGGCAAAACGTAACTTTGATGACCTATAATACTTGGTTTCTTCCCATTAAACCCGTCAGTTTAAGCGGGTCCACGCTTGTTATTCAGTTGCCAAGCCATTTCTTCTGGGAATGGATTGAAGAACATTATAATACGCTCATAAACAAAACCATAAGAGAGGTTTTGGGCGAAGATGGGTCTCTTTCCTATATTGTTTCCAAAGAAAGCGAGCAGGATAAAGACGATTTGGTTTTGTTTCCCCAAAAACCTAATATTAAAAATATGGTTCCTGAGGAAAGTAAAAAAAGTGATTTTAAAACTTACTTGAACCCGCGCTATACTTTTGATAACTTCATTAAAGGAGAAGGAAATCAGCTGGCTAGAGCTGCTGCCAGTGCGGTGGGTGATAATCCTGGCGGTACTTCGTTTAATCCTCTTTTTGTATATGGCGGGGTTGGACTAGGAAAAACACACCTCGTTCAAGCTATAGGAAACAAAATTGTAAATAAATTTCCTAATAAAAGAGTTATCTATCTCTCCTCTGATAGTTTTACAGTTGAGTTTGTAGAATCCATCCAAAATAATACCGTGAATGATTTCTCTAACTTTTATCGCAAAATGGACGTGTTAATTATTGACGATATTCAGTTTTTAATAGGAAAAGAAAAAACACAGGACCTTTTCTTTCATATCTTTAACACTCTTCACCAGGAAAGAAAACAAATTATACTCTCAAGTGATAAGCCGCCAAAAGAATTGCGTGGATTAGACGAGAGATTAATATCGCGTTTTCAATGGGGTCTTGCTGCTGATATTCAGCCTCCTGAATTGGAAACTAGGATAGCTATCCTAAAAAGGAAGTCAGAGGACTTTGGAATGACTACGTCTAATGAAATTTTAGAGTATATAGCTAGCAACATTACTTCTAATATCAGAGAATTGGAAGGTTGCTTAATAAAACTACTTGCCAATGCTTCTCTTAATTCTAAAGAAATAGACATGGAACTTACCAAGAAAACAGTAAAAGAAATTGCTACAGACAGAAAGGTAAGCATCACTATAGAAACTATTACTAAAACTGTTTGCGACTACATGAAGGTTGATGAAAACAAGATCCGCGACAAAACTAGAAAAAAAGAAGTGGTTCTTGCCAGGCAGGTTGCTATGTATCTTTCTAAAGAACTAACTCGGTCTTCTTTAAAAACTATCGGTTTGCACTTTGGAGGTAGAGATCACTCAACGGTTATTCATGCGTGCTCTCTTATAGAATCCGCTAAGAAACAAGATGTTTCAATATCAGAATTATTAAATACTTTAAAAAACCACATTGAAATTATATCTTCATAACCAATAAATTTAGAGATCTACTTTTTCTATTTGTAAATCACCTTTCTTTTTTTCCAATGTTTACTTATGCCTCCGTACTTTCTATGCCTCCCTGTTCTTATAAAAGCAAAATCTTATATACACTTTCTAGTTAACAACTAGTTTATAGATTGTTAAATATGTGCATTTGTTTAAACGAAGTTTATAGGTATATAAAATTCTAGTTTTTATTAACAATGTTCTTGTTCTAAAAAGTAGCTTTACATTCAACTACATACTCTTTTTTTTACTATTAACATATTAACATTATTATTAATTTTATTAATTAATTCTTTAAAAAATATTAATAAATAATACGTACATATATAGGTGGAAAAAGGTACATGGTTAATAATTTCTTCAATTGAGATTTAACTTTTCTATTAGTATTTTAAGTTGTTTAAAAGGAGATTTTTGCATGGAATTTAAGGTAAACAGTAGAATACTAGAGAAATTATTATCTAAAGTGATTCCAGCTGTACCAAGCAGAACACCCATGTCAATATTAGAAAATTTTCTATTCGAAATTAAGGACGGATTGTTAACAGTTAGTGCTACAGACTTGGAATTATCGGTAAAATCCTCAATTAATGTAGCGGCAGAAGAAAATATAAAAATAGTAGTTCCTGCAAAATTGCTTTATGATGTCATTAGGTCTTTTGGGGATACACAAATACAATTTATAACGGAAACCAACTCAAAACTAAAAATAAAGACAGAAGAGGGAACATATAACATAAGTTACTCCTCACAAGAGGATTTTCCAGAGATAGCAGAAGTCCAAAAGGAAAAAGAGGTCACAGTCAATGGCAACAGCTTAAAAAAAGCTATAGATCAAACTTCCTTTGCAATGAGTAAGGAAGATATGAGACCAGCAATGACAGGGACGCTGCTAGAATTTTCAGATGAAGGACTAAGATTTGTAACCACAGATGGCCATAGATTAGTTAAATATATTTATAAAGGGATAACGTCTAAAGAGATAGAACAATATATCCTTCCTGAAAGAGTAATCTCCATATTAACTAAGCAACTAACGGAAGCAGATGTAAAAATATATTTCAGTAAAACACACATATCCCTTATCAATGGGGATTTAGAGGTAATTTCTAGATTAATAGGTGAAAAATATCCTGCATACAACAGTGTTATACCAATGGAAAACGAGAACTTATTACAAATGAAAACGAAGAAATTACAGGATACAGTAAGACGAATGATGTTGTTTTCAACTACGAACTCCAAACAAGTGAAATTTTCTATAGGAAAGAACATACTAAGGATTTCTGCCGAAGATATCGATAGGGGATCCAATGCAGAAGAAAAGTTAGAATGTGTATATAAAGGCGATCCTATGGAAATTGGTTTTAATACAAATTATGTAAATGACGTGCTCTCTCATGTTGGTACAGAAGAAGTAATATTCAAGCTTCATTCCCCGGTAAAAGCATGTATCATAGAACCTGCAGAAAAAGAGGAAAATGAGGAATTAATGATGTTATTAATGCCGGTACGACTCAACAATTAAACATGGTCCTATCTTCAATACACTTAAAAAATTTTAGAAAACACTCAGAGCTATCACTAAATTTTTCTAACAAAATTAACTACTTGATAGGAAACAACGGAATAGGAAAAACAACTGTTTTAGAGGCTATATATTACCTCTGTACTACTAAAGGGTATAAAACTAAGAGTGACGCAGAATTGATAACTTTTAAGGAAAAACAACTTGCAGTAGAAGGTGTTTTTACCAATCAGAACGAGCAAGGAGCAAGAATTTATTATGATATTGAAGGAAACGGAAAGAACTATTTTTTAAATGGGAAGAGGCTAACCAGGAACATAGAAATAATAGGAAAGTTTCCTGCGGTGTTATTGACCCCAGAAGATCACGCAATAACACAAGGACAACCTGCTTATAGAAGAAGGTTGGTAGATTCCACAATCTCGCAGGCAAACAGACTATATTTGGAAACGCTGTTAGATTATAATAAAACACTTAGGCAGCGCTCTTTCCTATTACGCAAAATTAAAGAAAGACGAAGCAAACAGCTTATAGAAGAATTAGACGCATGGACAACTAAGTTAGTTGAAAGTGGCCTGCAACTAATCAACCACAGAAAAGTTTTTATAGTAGAATTTAATGAATATATATCACGTTCTTACAAAGACGTGATCGAAACCAACGAAAACCCAAAGGTAACATATTCTTGTCTGGACGATTATAAAGGAGAAGATATAAAAGAACGTTTTGCAGAACAGTTGAAAGAGAAACAAGAAGAAGAAATTAGAAGAACGACAAACTTAGTGGGTCCACATAGGGATGACTATATCTTCGAACTAAATGGATATTTGCTCAGATACTATGGTTCCCAAGGACAACACAAAACTTTTCAGATAGCTTTAAAATACACCCAGTATTTGTATTTGAAAGAAAAAATAGGCGAGGAACCTATTTTCTTGTTAGATGATGTTTTTGGAGAACTGGACACAGACAGAGCCATTAAAATAAGCAATCTATTAAGACATGCAGGACAGACTTTTATTACTGTAACCGACTTTAGCAACCTTAGCTTCATCAATCGTGATAATAATGACTCGTTTATAAGAATGAACGAAAGAGAAACAGTTTATGCATAAAAAATTCATGAGCATAAAAGATGCAATAAACACAGAACCACAGCTTAGTAAAATAAAGGAGAACATAAAGAGATCGGATGTTGTTCTTAGGTTTTATGAAATATTTCCGGAATTACAAAAAGTAGTAGTGCCCATTAAAGTTGAAAAAGAATCAATTTATATTCATGTGGAAAATTCCGTTTGGAGAAGTGAAATAATATTCAAAGAAGAATTGTTCGTTAGCAAAATCAACAAATTCTTTAATGAGGAAATAATAAAGCATATAAGGTTTAAATAGTAAAAAAAGCAAAAAACAAACATATGTCAAAAAGCAGCAACACATCAGAAAACTATAGTGCTAAGAGCATAAACGTACTCAAAGGGCTGGAAGCAGTACGAAAACGCCCTGCCATGTACATTGGTGATGTAAGCGCTCGTGGTTTACACCACCTGGTAAACGAGGTTGTGGATAACAGTATAGATGAGACCCTGGCCGGTTACGCGAACAGCATTTCAGTTATCATACATAAAAATGAGAGCATTACTATAGAAGACAACGGGCGCGGAATTCCTGTTGATATTCACCCGGTAGAAAAAGTATCCGCACTGGAAGTAGTAATGACTGTTCTACACGCAGGCGGTAAGTTTGATAAAAACAGTTACAAAGTGTCCGGCGGCCTTCACGGAGTAGGTGTATCAGTTGTAAATGCATTGTCTGAATGGCTAGAAGTAGAAGTGAAAAGAGATGGAAAAGTTTATTCTCAAGAATATAAACGCGGAAAACCATTAAAGCCTGTTAAAGTAATAGGTAAAGCGAAAAAAGGAGACACCGGAACAAAGACCACCTTTATGCCTGATAATGAGATATTTAAGGTAAGGTCATTTAAGTTTGATACATTGGCCGAAAGAATGAGAGAATTGGCTTACCTTAATAAGACCGTTGTTATTAAAATCAAAGATGAAAGAAACGGTGGAGAGGAAGCAACATATCATTTTAAAGGCGGCCTTATAGAGTTTGTAAAATATCTGGATGAAACCAGAGAACCCCTGCACAAAACTGTGTATATAGAAGGAGAAAAAGATAACACCCCTATTGAAATAGCTTTTCACTATAATAATTCATATGCAGAAAACATTTTTTCCTATGTAAATAATATAAACACACATGAAGGCGGAACACACCTCGTTGGATTTAAAACGGCTTTAACCCGAACCTTTAATAATTATGCATCAAAGAACAATCTTATAAAGGATGGAAAAATATCACTTACAGGCGACGATTTTCGCGAGGGTTTGACAGCCGTGATATCCGTAAAAGTTGCAGAGCCACAATTTGAAGGGCAAACTAAAACAAAACTTGGTAATAGTGAAACCAAGTCCGCAGTCGAGACGCTGGTGGGAGAAAAACTCTCAGAATATCTGGAAGAAAACCCTGCCGTGGGTAAAAAAATAATTGAAAAATGCCTAAGAGCTGCAGAAGCAAGAGAAGCCGCCCGGAAAGCACGGGATCTGGCTAGAAGAAAAAATGCTCTCGACAGCATTGGTTTGCCTGGTAAACTTGCCGATTGTTCTATAACCGACCCGGAGCACTGTGAAATTTATATAGTAGAGGGAGACTCTGCTGGCGGTTCCGCAAAACAGGGCAGGGACAGAAGATTCCAGGCGATACTTCCACTTAAGGGAAAAATTCTGAATGTGGAAAAGGCCAAGATGAATAAGATTTTAGAAAACAATGAAATAAAAGCAATCATCTCAGCAATCGGAGCGGGGTTGGGGCCTGAGTTTGATACGCTAAAAGCGAGGTATGGCAAGATAATTTTAATGACCGATGCCGACGTTGATGGAAGCCATATTAGAACATTATTGCTTACATTCTTTTATCGTCACATGAAGGACCTTATTACTTCAGGCAAGGTTTATATAGCGCAACCGCCACTATATAAAATTAAAAAAGGTAAAGAAGAATTTTATGCTTACGATGATAACGAAAGAGACGATATATTAAAGAGGTTTAAAGTTAACGGTAAAGAAAATACTGAAGAGGTCGTTGAACAGATAATAGAAGAAGGCTCGGTTAAAGGAGTCAGCATATCAAGATATAAAGGTTTGGGAGAAATGAACCCAGAGCAGCTTTGGGATACCACCATGAACCCTGAAACTAGAACTGTTCTTCAGGTTACTTTGGAAAGTGCGGCTACTGCAGATAAAATTTTTGAAACCCTGATGGGAGATTCGGTAGAACCTCGCAGGGAATTTATAGAGAAAAACGCCAAGTATGTTAGAAACTTGGATGTATAAAAGAAAAAAATTTCATAAAGAAAAGTATTTATGGCAACAATTTTTGAAAAAATAGTACCTGTTTCCTTAGAAGAGGAGATGAAATCCTCTTACATAGATTATTCTATGTCAGTAATAGTAGCAAGAGCGCTTCCTGATGTAAGAGACGGCTTGAAGCCGGTTCACCGCAGAGTATTATACGGAATGCAGGAATTGGGTGTAGCTTATAACAAACCATATAAAAAATCAGCTAGAATTGTTGGAGAAGTCTTAGGTAAGTATCATCCGCATGGAGATACTGCGGTTTACGATACTATGGTAAGAATGGTTCAAAGTTTTTCTCTTAGATACCCCCTGGTTGATGGACAGGGAAATTTTGGCTCTGTAGATGGCGACTCCCCTGCCGCAATGCGCTATACCGAAGCACGTTTGGCAAGAATTGCTGACGAAATGTTGCGTGATCTCGATAAAAACACAGTTGACTTCACTCCTAACTTTGACGATTCGCTACAGGAACCAACAGTTCTGCCCTCGTACTTACCAAATCTTTTGATTAACGGTTCCAGCGGTATTGCCGTGGGCATGGCAACAAACATACCTCCCCATAATTTGGGAGAAGTTATAGACGGTCTGGTTGCGATGATAAATAAACCGGATATCACTGATGAGAAATTGATGAAATATGTGGTTGCCCCGGATTTTCCAACCGGCGGGATTATTTATGGCTACGCGGGCGTTAAGGATGCTTATAAAACCGGACGAGGAAGAATATTAATTAGAGCAAAAGCAAATGTAGAAACTCAAAAGAACGGCAGAGAAAGTATAATTATTACAGAACTACCCTATCAGGTTAACAAAGCCGGACTAATTGAAAAGATAGCGGAGCTCGTCAGGGGTGGAAAAATTTCAGACATATCAAATATAAGAGATGAATCCGATCGCGACGGAATGAGAGTTGTCATAGAATTAAAAAGGGACGCACAGCCATCTGTTGTTCTCAACCAGCTTTTTAAGCATACTCAAATGCAGACTACATTTGGCGTTATAATGCTTGCTCTTGTAAACGGCATTCCAAAAGTTCTTACTCTAAAAGAAGCAATGAAGCATTTCATCGACCACAGGATGGATGTTTTAATTAGAAGAACAAAGTACGAGTTAGATGCAGCAGAAAGACGAGCACACATTTTAGAGGGTTATATAATTGCTCTGGACAACATAGATGAAGTTATAGAAACGATAAAGAAGTCTAGAGACGTTGAAACCGCGAAGAAAAATTTGATGCGGAAGTTCAAGCTTTCCGAGATACAGGCAAAAGCAATCCTCGATATGCGTTTGCAGAGATTGACTGGTCTCGAAAGAAAGAAAATAGAAGATGAGTATAAAGAAGTAATTAAGTTGATTGAAAGACTAAAGGGGATTCTAGAGAGAGAAGATAAAAGATATCTGATAATTAAGGAAGAATTACTAGAAATTAAGAAAAAGTACGGAGATTCACGAAGAACCGAAATAGTGCACGATTATGAGGATTTTTCACTGGAAGATATTATTGCCGAAGAAGATGTCGTGGTTACAATCTCTCATCGTGGATTTATTAAAAGATTCCCTGTAAGCGGATATAGAAAACAAGCAAGAGGCGGCAAGGGAGTAACCGGCGCCGGCACCAAGGATGATGATTTCATTGAGCACATGTTTATTGCTTCCACGCACCAGTATATTTTGTTTTTCACAGACCAGGGAAAATGTTATTGGTTGAAAGTTTTTGAAATACCCGAAGGTGGAAGAGCTGCAAGGGGCCGCTCAATCTTAAATCTTGTACAGAAAGATAAAGATGAGGAAATCACGGCATTTGTTACAGTCAAGGAGTTCTCTGATAGCCAATATTTAGTTATGGCAACCCGCAACGGAACAATTAAGAAAACGGTACTTTCCGCATATGGGAATGTTAGAAAGAATGGAATCAACGCAATAAACCTCGCAAAAGGCGACAAACTTATAGAAGTGAAATTAACCGATGGCAATAACGACATAGTAATTGGAACAAGAAATGGCTTTGCAATAAGGTTTAATGAAAAAGATGTTCGGGAAATGGGCAGAACCGCTACCGGAGTAAGAGGAGTTAGGTTGGGAAAAGATGATAGGGTGGTCGGTTTACTAGTCATCAAAAGGAAAGGCTCTATTCTGGTAGTTACATCAAAGGGATATGGAAAAAGATCCGATATAAATGACTATAGAATTACACACCGCGGCGGAAAGGGCGTTATAACCGTAAAAGCAAGCGATAAAAACGGGAAGATGATTGCAATGATGGAATCTATGGACGAAGATGAGCTGGTTATAATTACCACACAAGGAATGGTAATAAGGCAAAGCGTTAAGGACATCAGGGTTATGGGAAGGAACACGCAGGGAGTAAGAGTAATAAGACTCAAAGAAGCTGATTCAATAGCCGATATCGCCAAGGTAGTTCCGGAAGAACGTGAAAACATAACCGAAGAAGCATAACCGTAGTAAGAACAGAGCAAAAGAAAGATTATTTTAATAAAACCATCTTTTTAGTGGCCACATAATTATTTATTTGTAGTCTATAGAAATAAATCCCGCTGGCAAAACCTGTCCCGTTGAATTTAACAAAGTAAGTGCCTGCAAGTTGTGTCTCATCAACAAGAGTTTGAACAAGTCGTCCTATGGAATCATAAATTTTTATTGATACGTGTCCTGGGTGAAAAACCAAATATTCAATGGTAGTAATTGGATTAAACGGGTTGGGATAGTTTTGGCTTAAACCATAGGAAGCCGGAATTCCTACTGCGCCTGTATCCATTGCTATTATACTATATTTTTTTCTTGCATTGCTTACGGCATCTCTTAGACCAGCGAGGTTATCTGCCGCCGCCACTACAAAGGCAACCGTTATACTTTTCTTAGCAGGTATAGTGAATGGCCCGGCAGACGTAACTTCCGAAATATCTCCTGGTCCGGCTTGGTTCTTTCCTATACCGCTTGACAAAGCTTGCCATTTCTCCTCTTTAGAGAAGCCGTCGTATATTTGAAATCCGCCATCTCCCCCGGCATTAAGAATTCCCCAAAAGCCGTAATTAGTAGAAGAAACTAAAGCAGTTCCAACATATGTATCCGGATTACCACCGAGATGATAAACATAACCCAAATTTCCACTGTTATCATACACAGTCATATCACTATCACCCGAGTTTTCAACCATATCCCAATCAAAAAATAATCCGGTGTAAAAATTATTAAGTGTAGTATCGTTGTTATTCTTAAAGTTATATTTTAATAAAATGTAGTTGTTGTCCGCTTGGTCGTTGAAAGAATAAGAATGCAGACCAACAGCTACATTCAGTTTATTTACACCCGATCCACTATCGTTAAATACAGTTGAGCCCACTTCTGCTGAAAGTGTTCCGGATTGGTGTAAACTGAAAACGGAATCAATTTGAAATGACGTATCCTTTTCGCTCTCATTGGCTCCCCTTGCCTCATCAGACAAGGACGTTGGAGAAATTCCAAACATTAATGATCCCTCAAAGAGAAGATTAGGACCCTGGAGATAATGAAATCCATACCCCTGAGAATTGTTGGGATAATCATTGAACCCAAGATTTCCTTTGCTTGTAATAGTTAAAGAAACATTATTAGTATTTTGAGTTTCGTATGATGGTGCAACAGGAACGGTGGTTAGCTGAAAATCAGAATAATTTGTTCCTGAATAAGTCAATTTTAACGGAAGGGTATAATCATATGGTATATTATTTGCGAGCTTTATTATAAATGGACTTGAAGAGTTGTTGGTGGAATCTAAAGTGGCCAAAGCGGAAATGTTATAAGTTCCGTTTTGAACACTCGCATATGGGCTCATACTCTGGATAGTAACAGTTACATTGTTTACAGAACTCAAATAATTTCTAAACTGAGTTTTCATTTCTATGCTTTCGCCTGCTTGAAAAACGCCATCTCCATTACCACCCGGGGAAGGATCAGAATATTGGAAGTTAAAGGCACGCACAGAAATTGAATTTGTATCTGCCAGAGCTTTGTAAGCATTAATTCTTCCTGCTCCTAGCAAAAATTTGTAGTTAGGGTTTTCTGCGTCGATATTGTCGCAGTTGACCCGTATTTGCTGTGCGACTTGCGTAGGTGTATAATTAGGAAATCTTGAAAATACCAGAGCGGCTAACCCGGATACTAGGGGAGCGGAAAATGAAGTTCCGGCACCAAACCTGTATGTATTGGATTGCCATGTTGAGTAAATGTCTTCTCCTGGAGCAGAGCAGGTTATGCTATATCCGTAATTGGAATAAGAAGATTTTCGATCCAATTTATTTGTTGAAGCAACCGACACTACTCCGTTATAATCTGCCGGCCAAAAATTCTCCTCGGAATCGTCATTCCCGGCCGCTGCTACAACCAGAACACCATTGGTGACGGCGTAATTAATAACATCCTGTTCTAAGTTTGAATATCCAGCCCCGCCCCAACTGCAGTTGATTACCTTGGCACCGTTATCCACTGCATAAAGTATTCCTTCGAAACCGTAAACAATATACGGATCGCCGGTAGAAGGATCTGTGTAATCTGCGCGCGAAACTTTAACCGCCATTAAATGACATTTAAAGCCGATCGAAGCAATCCCCGTAATATTGTCTGTAACAGCAGAAGCAACACCTGCCACAAAAGTACCATGATGCGGGCTGTCTTCAATCGGGTTATTATCTGGGGTTCCATCAGTGCCGCCGAAATCATAACCTATTTTGTACCACATGTTGGCTCTTAAATCCGGATGAGGCCAGTCAACGCCGGTATCTACTATCCCGATAATAATAGAAGTATCTCCCTTGCTAATATCCCAAGCTTGCTGTGCGTCTATTTTGAATAGGCTCCATTGGAGCGTAGAATTGTATGAGGTATCATTCGGCGTATAGCAAACTTTTCTGATAAATTTAGGTTCTACCCAGGCAATGTAGGGTAAACCTTTAAGTTTAGATGCAAGTACCATAGGATCTACATTGGCTGTATATTTCACCGTCATTATCCTATTCAACCCAATTTTCTTGGCCTCAGCATTGTCTTCAGTAAATGTATTTTTAATAGATTGAACATTATATGCCGCCATAGATACCTTAAGCATGTTTGTCATCGCTGCTTCTTTATCAGCAGCTTTAAGGGGAATATTTTTATACTTAACCATTACGGTGTTAGGCATATATATTAAATTCCCATTGTGGACAAGATTTGGAGAAATATTATTGGTACTGAATCCAATGTTTGCAGATAGGTAAAATAGAAGGCAAAGCGTCAGTAAAAACTTTTGTTTTTTAAAATTCATTTAGCTTTTTGGTATTCAGCAAAAAAATTACGATATGATCGAATATAACACCAACACTTAGCTCAAAAAATATAACAAGTAATTGTAACTGCATTAATATAAGATAATACATTAACCGGTTATTGTCAGGGTTGATATTTATATATTAATCTATACGGAAGGTGCGCGGTTTGTGGAAAAGAAGCACTCAAGTCAATATAGATTTCAAACTTTCATAATTTGCCTTAATCGTTTTATCCAGATCTTCTTTGGTGTGTGCAGCTGAGACAAAGAAGGTTTCAAATTGTGAGGGCGGTAAATAAATTCCCTTACCCAACATTTTATGAAAATATTTTCCGTATAGTTTTGTATCGGATAAAATTGCAGATTTATAGTCGACAACAGGGACCTCTGTAAAAAACAAACACATCATGGAACCCGCCCTATTGAAAATAAAATTCTTTTTCGTATGCTTGATGTTTTCTTTAATTCCGTTTTCAAGGTATTGAGATTTTTCCTCAAGCTCCGTGTATATCTTCGGGTTGTCGCGAATGAATTTTAAAACAGTATAACCCGCGCTCATAGCAAGGGGATTTCCACTTAGAGTTCCAGCCTGGTAAACTGGGCCCAGCGGCGCAATTAGTTTCATAATTTCTAATTTTCCGCCAAAAGCACCAACAGGCAACCCCCCGCCGATGATTTTTCCAAAAGTAGATAAATCAGGCTCGACGCCATAGACTCCCTGGGCGCCACTCTTAGATAATCTAAATCCAGTCATTACTTCGTCGAATATCAGGACTATTTTTTCGCTGGAACATAAAGTCCTTAATTCAGATAAAAACTGCTTGCTCGCCTTCACTAATCCCATATTGCCTGCCACCGGTTCTACAATAACGGCAGCAATTTGTTCTTTGTTTTTCTGAATTAGTTTTTTTACCGAATTAATGTCATTGTATTCGGCAATCAGAGTATCCGCCGCGTTACCTTTTGTAACTCCAGGGCTGGTAGGCGTTCCAAGGGTGAGGGCACCCGAGCCTGCTTTGATTAAAAGGTAATCGGCATGCCCGTGGTAACAGCCTTCAAATTTTATAATTTTGCTGCGCTGAGTATAAGCACGCGCAAGTCTAACAGCACTCATAGTAGCTTCGGTTCCACTGTTAACCATTCTAATCATTTCAATGGAAGGAACGAGTTGAGATATTATTTTCGCAACCTTAACTTCTATTTCCGACGGCGCACCAAAACTAGTTCCGTTCTCAATTGCTTTTAATAATGCTTCTTTGATAATGATATTATCGTGACCCAGTAGATGAGGTCCCCAACTCGCCACATAATCTATATATTCGTAACCATCAACATCAAATATTTTAGAGCCAGAGCCTTTGTATATAAATAAAGGTGTGCCACCTACTGATTTAAAAGCCCTGACTGGCGAGTTAACACCGCCGGGGATGTATTTTTGTGCTTCTTCAAATAACTTTATGCTTTTGTCCGTGTTCACGTTAATCTTGTATTTTAAAAATTAAATTGCATGCTAAATTTATAATAAAAAAATGTATTAATGTAATAACATGAAAACGCTTTTAGTTTTGCTATTTGCTTTTGTTGACCTGGTATGCACAGTTGATCAAAACACAAGTTCTGTTAAATATAAAATGGAAGAATTTGAAAAACACTATGGAGATTGTAATGGCGAAAAAACGCCGTGTGTGCAATTCAGTGTTCAATATCCCGTGATTTTCAGCGGCACTAAGGACAGCATTAAAACAATGCTAAATAAGTTTATTAATGATTGCTCCTTTAAGACTTTTGGGAACGAAAAAACGTATGAGAACCTGGATTTCGCTGCGGATGACATTATACAAAGTTTTAAAGACTTTAAAAGACACTTTCCCAAATCAGCGAACAAATGGTTTGTTAGTAAGGAGACAAGTATAGATTATAATAGGAATTCAATAATTTGTCTTAAAGTAACCGAAACGTCATTCCTTGGCGGAGCACACCCCAATACGATTACGAATTATTACAATTTTGATTTAAGAAATGGAAGAAGAATTTCCCTAACCGATATTATAAAAAAGGACTTCCTGAAAACATTAATAAAAGTAGCCGAAAATGTTTTTAGAATTAATCACAACATGAAAAAGGATGAGACATATAAGCAAGCGGGGTTTTGGTTTAAGAACAATGGGTTCTGGTTACCGGATAATTTCGCTATAGAAAATAGCGGGTTGTTATTTTATTATAATGATTATGAAATAGCCCCCTATTATTTTGGACCAACGAAAGTTCTGGTTCCATATAAAGAGATTAAAAACTTCATAAAAGATAATGGGGTGTTTCCAAAGCAATAATGATTAGAAAGATTCTTCACGCAGTTGAACAGAGCACATCCCGTCCTTATAATGGGTATTTGTGATAAGGATAGAAATTTGAGAAAATAAAAAGGCGCCTTGAAAAGACGCCACCAGGATAAAATCAACCCCGATCTGCCGGGGCAAAAATCAGATTAGCTGCGGGCTTTAGCTTCATTTACAACAATATTTCTGCCCTGTAACTCAGACTTATCCAATGTTTTTATGGCATTGGTAGCGTCTGCAGCATTCTCCATTTCTACGAAACCAAAACCCCTGGACCTTCCGGTTTCTCTGTCTTTGACTACTTTTGCAGAAACCACCTTACCAAATGGTTCGAAAGTTTCTCGCAAAACTTTGTCGTCGATCGACCACGGGAGAGAACCAACAAATAACTTAGTACCCAAAAGAACCTCTAAAATAAATTATATAAGAAAGCCGGCTTAATGCCGGATAAGTAAATCTAATAATAATAAAGAAAATAACAAAACAAAATCGCAAAAGTTGAAAGTGGCAAATATTATAAAATTGTTAAATAATCTGAGCAGTTTTTCTATTATTTCTCTTTCTAATGATATAATAGACTGGAAATGTGAGGGCGAGTAAACAAAGCGCGTAAGCACCTGTTTTTGCATCGCTTATAGCATCACCAATGAGAAAAGCAAGAGAGCCAACCAGCATAATCGCCGTGGTATAAGGATAACCCCACACCTTGTATGGGCGAGGTAAATCCGGTTCTTTTTTTCTTAGAATAAAAATCGATGCAAACCCACAGGAATAATTTATAACCCAAAGAAAAGTAGCAATCGATAAAAGAAAGTTAAAAGTTCCACTGAAAACAAAGAATAAAGCGGCTGCCGATGAAAGTAGAAGTGCAGTTGTTGGCGTTCCTCCATCATTAACCTTCGTCCCCGCATGGTGGAACAAATTATCCCTACTCATAGCATATAATATTCTAGGAGTGAGCATCAGAACGGAGTTTATTATCCCAAGGAGTGATACGATGGCTAGAATTGTTATAAAATATCCAGCATCTTTCCCGAAGATATACATAACGGCATCTGCTGCCGGGAGTTTAGAAGATGCCAATTTGTTTAACGGCAACACATACAAAAACGCTAAGTTAGTCAGGATATAAATAGCTATGATAATTCCTACAGCACCAAACATTGACCGGGGAATATTCTTTGATGGATTTTTATCTTCTTCAGCAAAGTAAATTTCTCCATACCAGCCATCATAAGTGTAAATCACAGATTGAAGCGCGAATACAACAGCAACAAAAAAGCCTTGAGATAAAAGAGAGTTGATCACATTAGGATGAGAAATAGTTACGGCGTTACTCCTGTTTCCAAAAATAAAGCAGGCCGCAATAAGAATAATAAACGCGGCCGCTTTTGCAAAACTAGTAAGTTCTTGTGCTCTACTAGCCAACCGCAATCCCGACATGTGTATTAAAAAGAATAATATAATAATAATGGATGCAAATATTTTTATATCGCCGCTCAAAGATGGATATAGCAAAGCCATGTATTGACACAAAGTAACGGCAGCAAAAGCTATAGCGGCAGAATTACCAAGCCAATCACTCCACCCCACGACGAAACCCGCATATTCGCCCAGAGATCTTCTTGCATATACGTACCATCCTCCGGCTTTGGGAAGCATTGTTCCAAGCTCTGCTACGGAAATTGTTCCTAGAAGAGCATATATCCCGCCAACAACCCACGCTCCCATTATCAACCAGGGGCTATGTAATTTAGCAGCTACAATTCCCGGGGTTCTTAGAATTCCGGTACCAATGGTTCCGCCTATAATTACAGCAATACCAAAAGTAACGCCGAGTATTTTTAGAAGTTTATTTTGTTGTTGAGATTCTGGTGACAGCATTAACGCTATTAATTATTCTGACTGAAAAGTAAAAGGCTAACAATATAAATTGGCCGGTAATTTTTAGAAAATATTTCCTTTTTTAAATTGAATTATGCTTATAATATTAATTATGATTGCCATTCCGAGAAGTACGCCGACTATAGGTAAGATTTGAAGTGTGCCGGAGCCTCTCCAGAGTACATCGAGAAAACCTTCCATAGACCAATATACCAAAGTAATTTTACTTAATGCCTGAATGAATGAAGGTAATAAAAATGTTGGAAACCATGCCCCGCCTATTGAACTCATGGCAAGTATCAGGAAAGTTCCCAGTCCTCTCGCCTGAGCCTGGGTCTTGCTAAATGCGGCTAACAACATCCCGAAAGCAGTGCTTGCTGCTGAAGCTGCCAATATTATAATGAAGAGGTTTATAGAGTTTGAAAATATGTTTATATGAAAGAATATTAGACCTGCGAAGAACATTGCATAAAGCTGTATTATTCCTAAAGAAATGTTGTAAAGATATTTGCTCCAAAGTATATGTACCCTAGAAACGGGACACGATAAGATTCTTAGTGTTACGCCACTTTGTTTTTCTTCGAATAAAGAAGCGCCAGAAGCAGTGATTGTAAATAAAAGGAACATAATTGCCCATCCACCAACGCTCCTTGTTGCTTGAGGGTTGCTTATATTCTTACCAACAAGTTGTTCTTTATCCAGGTTTATGATTTTATTGAAGAAACTCTTAAATCCTTTTGATGAAAGCGAATCGTTTTTGGTTGTATCAGAGAAGTTTAAGTAACCATTGCTAAGAATCTTTGATGTATCAACACCAAAATACTTATGAACAAGTAATGCAATCTGCCTGTTAAAACTATTTCCTTTAATCTTACCGAGCACTTCCTGAGACCTCCGCATCATCCCGCTGTTGAATAACTCGGGGATCTGCATCATGATGGTTTGCTGTAAGAGCCCCTGAATAATCTGCATTTCTAATTCGTTCTTTGGATCATAATAAAATTTTAGTTTTAGCCCAAAGGAAGTATCACTATAGGCATCCTTGGGGATAATTAATGCGGCGGAAGCATTCCCGCTTCTGATATATCCCTTAACTGAAACAGTATCAAACTTTACTGTTTTGCCATTATCATTAGTATAGGTTTTTATTACATTAAAAGCCTTTGTAGTATCCAGCGTTGATTCGATTTTTTTTGCGATTTTAGAGTTGCTATCATTTACCAAAGCTAAATTTATACCTGCGACACTTTGGCCGGAACCCCCGAATATAGACCCAAATAAAAATATTAATGCAGCAGGGACAAAGAAAGTTAAGCTAACCGCAACCTTGTCGTTCCAGAAGAGAACATATTCTTTTTTGATGAGAAATAAAACTGTTTTCAATTGCAGACAGAGAGTTTCAATCTTTGTCGTAATATATAATCTTTTATTTTAGTTCTCAACTTTTATTTTTCTGGCAACTATAAGTACATAGCCGGCAGTATCCTTTTTGTGAGAGTCTTCTACAAGTTGTTCCACTATGAACACACGTCTGAAAAACAAGGCAATCAAGTCAGCCAATTTTTCTTTAAGCCAGCGGTTTTTAACTAGTTCGGTAACTCCAAGAATCCGGAAGATAGAAACAACAAGGATGCTGTACCACGCTCCTTGATGTTTTGTAAAATAGTGTTGTGCTTTTTCTGGATTCAGGTTATATTTTCTTAGCTTTTCTAACCACAGCCCCTCATCTAAGATCATGTAATGTGCAGCACGCTTGTTCAAATTATTAATGTAATAGTCTTCAATAAACTTAAACCTAAGTTTTTGAATAAACCTTAAAACAAGAAGGTTTTTGTTAAAATATGAAGTGGGTACTGTTAGAATGAAGAGACCTTCATTTTTCAAAGAGCGGTAAACCTCAATCAATACAGCATCAAGATCTTTTTCTGAATTGGTGGGAATGGAGCTGAGAAGATTGTTAGCCAAAGCAGAAGAGAGTGAGTTGTCCTTAAAAGGCAGCCTGCGAACATCGGACGCAACACAATTATTTTCGCCCCGAGATATTATCTTTCCTAGTGCAGTAATATTAATATCGAGATGGAAATCAACGTTATCAAGGACACCCATTTCTTTTAACATAATAGAGAAAATATCATCATCACAGCCAAGAGACGCTATAGGATGGTATAAACGTACGTCTGCTTTGGAGTATTCCTGTAGTTCAAATGATCGGAAAAATGCCTGAGATGGTTTCCAGTAATAGTATCTTACTGCAACAGTTAGTCCGGTTGTTCTACCGACCCAAGACATATTTATCCCAAATCTTTTAAGATAGTGAGCATAAATGGTGAAAAAAATGATGAGAAGAAAGTCATTGAAAACCGGGCAATGTTACCCTGTGATTAAAATCAAAGGTAGAAGTCTAATCTCTTAATTTCCTTCCCGTAAGTTGAAGAAACAGAGACTCTAAGGAGGGTTTCTTAAGATTTATGGCTGAATAGCTTATCCCATT
>JBJKPP010000047.1:0-12877 GCA_046706145.1 Ignavibacteriaceae bacterium
GGGTTTGGTCATATCTATTTCCCAACAAATTTTTTGTTGGTTTAATTTTATTGATTGCCGACTTTATCATCAAAAAAGGAATATCAAAGTTTCTCCCATTAAAGGTTATTACCTTGTCACAAACTTCTACTACCCTCCAAAACGATTTGAGCATCTCAGCTTCTGAAAGTCCCTTGAAAGAGGCGTTGTTATCTTCTGAGGCCCACTCTTCTTCATGTTCGCTTTCATAATAGATGAATGACTTTTCTTTTTCTACATCATAAATCCCTATTACAATAACTTTTGCGGTTAAAGGGTACAAACTTGTAAAACGAATTGCATCATCTATCATTTCTTTCTTTAAAGTTTCGTCCTTTTCTTTTTCTGCATACCTAACAATATATTCTTGCTGACTTTCCGATAAGGACTCGAAAGGATATGCACAAGTTTCAATATCAACAACAACATTTCTCAAAACATTCACTCCTTAATGAACTTTACATTAGGTTCAAAGTTTTTTACATATATATTAAAATCATTAGGCAAAGGAAGAGATTTTCCAGTACTAGAATCAACATGAACAATTACTCCGCTCCCGTTAGCAATTTCTTCCTTAGTACTGTTGTTAATTATCAAATGTTCAAATCCAAAACTTGAATTTTTAATAAATGAAATCCTGGAATTGATTTCGAGTTCATCATCAAATTTTGCATGACTCACATAATTGATTTCATTTCTAACAACAAAAAATAAGCTGCCGTCTGAAAACAAGCCATCTTTAGGAATCAAACCTATATTTTTGAAATATTCCAACCTGGCTTGTTCAAAATAATTAATATACACTGCATTATTACAAACACCCAGCATATCAACTTCATGAAAGCGAACTTTAACTGTTATTTTGTGCTTGTAAAACTTAAGTTTATTTGAATCTTGAGATACCATTTATTAGTCTAACCGATTGTACTTGCTTTTTACTTTCAAGTATATAAATAATAATAGCATTATTATTGAAATTCCTACACAGATATCTGTTAAAATATAAGGATGTTTTGTAAAAAATGTTTTTTTATTGGATAAAGTAACTGTGCCGACCAAATATGTTCTAGTGAACATTTTAGTTTCTTCTATTGTTTGGCCAAGAGGATTTATTATGCAGCTTATTCCGCCATTCGCGGCTCTTACTACAAATCTTCTATTTTCCACAGCTCTTAAATCGGCATACTCTTTATGTTGATATGGACCAGAAGAATTTCCATACCAGCTATCGTTAGTGACGACAGAAAGAAATTGTGCTCCTTTATCTGCAAAGTGTGAAACAAAAATCGGGAAAACAGATTCAAAACAAACTAGTCCTCCAATTTTTACTGTGTCTTCCACTATTTGATTTTCATTTTTCAGAGCAACTTTAAATATTGTTGTATCTCTACCGATGTTCCATCCCGTTATTCCCACTCCCCATTTTATTAACTTACCAAGGAAAGGTAAAGCATCTACGAAAGGAACTCTTTCCCCAAAAGGAACTAATTTCATTTTACCGTATTGTTGAATTTCCTGACTGTAAGGAGAAAACAATAATATTGAGTTGTAGGTTCCATAGTATCCAAGTGATTTATTATACTTGCTATCTTCCGGATGTTTATTTCTATTGTAGAATATTATGTTGGGCATCCCCGTTAGTAAATAAACATTATTTTTTTGAATAAAGTTATATATTTCCTCAATTTCTGGTGCATACTCCCCGATTGTTAAATAAACTGGTAAGGCTGTTTCGGGCCAGATGATAATTTTAGCTCCTTTATTCACTGCTTTTTGAGAAAGATTAAGATAAGAACTCAACAGGGTATCCAAATCATTAAACTGCCATTTTGCCCATGGGTCAAGATTGGGCTGTATTAATCCCACTTTTATAGATTGTCCCTTTTGTTTGTAAGCGTTCTCTTTGTGAGAGCCATAAACTAACACAACCAAGAAAATCAACAACGCCCCTGTTAAACTTATAATTGATTTTTTTTTATTCTGTTGGAAATATCTAAAAGCAAGAAAAAGTAAGACATTGATGAGAACAATTATGAATGAAATACCAAAAGTGCCTATTATATCTGCAGCTTGAATAAATGTGGTAAACTTGGCAACTCCACTCCCTAATGTCAACCATGGAAAATGAAGGTCTGTTAGAGTATATAAGTATTCATAAGTAACCCAGAAAAAAGGAAATAACAGAAAAATTGCTCGGCTTCTAAATGTCTTCTTGGCGTAATAAAAAAGTGTCGAGGAAATAAGCAACACAAATGGGTTAACAAAAAGAAGTAAGATTCCCGAAATTATTAGAAAAGGGTCAGATTCTTTTTGCCAGCTTCCAACCCAGTATAAAGTGATAAGACTAAATACAAAAAATGTAAGATAAGAAGACCTGTTTATGGAGATAAGTTTTTCTTTATTCTCAATAACATAGAAATATGGAACCATAGAAACAAAAATCAAAACCGGGAATGGGAAAGGAAACGGCGGGAACGAAATACCAAGAAGAATTCCAGATAAAATCAGAAGATATCTTTCTTTTCTCCTCTGCTTTAATTCATCTACAGAATATTTGGAGGTTTTATTTAGGAAGTTAATAGTCAAATTAATGGGAATTTTTTTTCACAAAAAATCGTATCACAAAAAACAATATAACAATACCGGTTATGACGTAAACTATATAACTGTAAGTCGAAAGGTAATAATCAACAACATGAACATTTGAACCAAACATCACACCGAGATAAATAATTATCGAATTCCAGACTACAGAACTTATTAGTGCCAGCACCACAGTTTTAGATAAATTTAATTCGCTTAAGCCCGCAAAAAAAGATATTACCGACCTTGTTCCCGGCAGGAATCTGTTAAAAAGTATAATCCAATATCCATATTTTTTAAACCATACCTCTGCTTTATCAAGTGATTCTACAGAAATAAATTTAATCTTACCAGCCCGGATAATTTTCCTATCTAATTGGCTTCCTATTACAAATAAGGTCATAAACCCTAAAACACTTCCAATAGTTGTGAGAAGTAAAGTGGGTATAAAGTGCAATGTGCCTGTCCCGATTAACGAACCACCGACAACTATTACGAGGTCGCTTGGTGAAGGAGGAAAAATATTTTCAACATAGGAAAAGAGAAATAGAATAATATAAATCCATAAGGGAGCTAATTGCGAAATGAAATCTAATATATGCTCAACCATTTAATCTTTAAAGATAATGACTGTTGCCATTGCGGTAACACCTTCTTCTCTCCCAACAAACCCCAATTTTTCAGTTGTCGTAGCTTTAACTGAAATATTGCTTTCATCAGTTTCAAGAGCTTTTGCAATTTTTGCTTTCATCTTTGGAATGTACTCTGCGACTTTTGGTCTCTGTAAAGTCAAAACTGAATCAACATTTCCGAGTTTATAACCTTTTTGCTTAATCATTTGATAGGTTCTTTTAAGTAGAATACTACTGTCCATATTCTTAAATTTATTGTCAGTGTCAGGAAAGTGTTGTCCAATATCTCCCAATGATAAACTTCCGAGCAAAGCATCGGCAATTGCATGAAGAAGAACATCTGCATCTGAGTGCCCTTCCAAACTCTTCGCAAAAGGGATTTCTACACCACCAATGATTAATCCTTTACCGCTACTGTCTTCAGTAAAAGCGTGAACATCAAAACCAATCCCAGTTCTTATATCGTTATTCAATGTTTAATCTCAAAAAACTTAAACTCATTTTTATATTCTTGCCAGTTAATTTTTGCAGAGTTTACAGATGACGACATCGGACCAATTTTCATCTGCTTAAATAAATCTTCAATTAACGCTTTTTCTCCTTCGACAACTGCCAAGACTTCACCTGAATACAGATTTTCTACATAACCCTTTAAACCCAATGACTGTGCATGCTTCACAACAAAGTACCTAAAGCCAACGCCCTGTACCAAACCTTTTACAATAATTTCTGCTCTTTCCACTTTATATCTAAAATAATTCTAATTAGACGAATTAACAGATTTGCCAAATGCTTCGCTGACTAATAGTCCGGCAAAAATAAACACACATCCTATCGCTCCAAAAATAGAAATTTTTTCACTCAAGATAAAAAATGCAAACACCCCAGAAAAAATCGGTTCTAAAGAAAAAATGATTCCTGCCTTTGTAGGAGTTATTAATTTCTGGTATTTTGTCTGCAGAAATGTTGTTAGGATAGTTGACAGAATGGCAGTATATAGAACAGCATAAATCAAAACATTACTAAAATTAATATGCACCTCTTCTATCCCTGTGCCAGCAAAGAAAAGAGTAAGTAGAATTCCTCCGACTGCGGTAACAGCAATTTGAAAGAAAACTAGTGGCATCTCATCAAATTTCTTGGAATAAATATCCAGATAGACGATATAAACGGCATAGAAAACCGCACACACTACTGTCAAAAAATCGCCAAAGTTGAAATTACTGCCAAGTTCCTCAAATACTTCGAAAACAGAATTGCCGCCGCTTGATAAAAGCACCAATCCAAACAAAACCAAGATTGTTCCTATTATGCTTTCTTTAGAAGGCATCCTTTTTTCTACTACCATCTGAAACAAGGGTGTGAATATCACAAATGTTCCAGTGAAAAATCCAGATTTGGTTGCTGATGTATATTTCAGACCCGCTGTCTGGAAAGCAAAACCCAGAAAATAGAATATTCCTAACACACATCCGCCTATTAATAATTCTTTACTAAACCTCTTAAATATTTTTCCTACAAAAGGAAGGAGTAATATGAGAGCAAAAGAAAATCTTAAAGAGATGAATGCCATCGGAGAAATGTAACGGAGTGCAATTTTTACAGCAGGAAAAGCGCCTCCCCAAATGATAGTAACAAATATTAATGTTCCTATGCCTGCGTATTTCTTCATTAAGAATAAATTATTGTTTTAACATTAATGATTAGAAGATTTTGAATATCCAAAATTCTTTAGAGATTTTTCATCGTTTCTCCACTTATCTTTAATCTTAACCCTTAGCTCTAAAAAAACTTCCTTCTGCAGAAATGCTTCGATATCCTTCCGTGCAATGGAGCCCAATTTTTTCAAAGCTCCCCCATTCTTCCCAATTACTATTCGTTTTTGACTTTCCTTCTCCACAAAAATTTCCGCATAAATATAATCTTTGCTTTTTTCTCTTTCCTTGAATTCCTGAATAACAACCTCAACACTGTAAGGAATTTCTTCTTTATACTGTTCTAAAATCTTCTCACGAATTATTTCAGAAACAAAAAACCTTTCGTTTTCATCCGATAGGATATCTTCAGGATATAATTTTGGTCCTTCGGGTAAATACTTAATGATTGTTTCAACAACGTTTGAAACATTTGTTTTCAAAGTTGCAGAAATAGGAATAATTTCTTCAAAATTCCCTTTATCACTAAACTCTGTTAATATTTTTTTCAAATGTTCTTCGGTACAAAGATCAATTTTATTCAGAAGAAGGATTTTGGGTTTCTTACTATCATTAATAATTTTTTGTACAACATTGTTCGCCAACAATAATTTACCCTCCGAATCAGATTGCAAATCTAAAATAAGGACAAACACATCGGCATCTTCGGTAGATTGATGAACAGCCTCCATCATCTTAGTTTGAAGTAAATATTTAGGGGCAATAATCCCTGGAGTGTCCAAAAAAATTATCTGATAATTTTCATTGCTCAAAATTCCAAGAATTCTCTTTCTTGTTGTTTGAGGTTTGCTGGAAACTATCGAAAACTTCAACCCTAAAACAGCATTTAGAAGGGAGGATTTGCCGGAATTTGGCAAACCCATTATCGCAGCGTACCCAACTTTTGATTCCATTTGGGAAATATCGGATTTGTTGAAAAGGTGTAATATAAAAAAGAAATGTAAAAGATTGTGGGGAAAGATATTCCCAAAATGAAGAAAGAGTTTTTCTTAGTTAACTTCTAAGTTTACTCAACTTTTGTTTCATGTGACGTAAATTCTCATAGAAGAAATATGCAATTCCCAGCATAACCGCAGAAATAACTGAACCAACTACTGGGAGAGCTGATTTCGAGAACAATTTTGTAGAAAATTCAACAAAAGTTTGTGTAAAACTTACAAGATTGTTTACTACAACTTCGCCTGTGGATGACTGTCCACTTGTCGCAACAGAAGAAACAACATAGCCAATCAGCCCTAATAACAGAATCACAAAAATTGAACTGATTGAAAAGATGAAAAACTTATCACTTTTTCTAACCTGATACTTAGCCTGAATTCTCTTCATGACTGAATAAGTGAAAGAATCACTGGTGGTTTCTTCTTTTAAATCTTTTAGCTCTCCGTGAAGATTCAGCAAAGTTTGATATCTATCGTTATCTTCGCTTGACTCGTTTAAGATTTTCATAACTTCTTTAACCTCGTCTAAAGGTAATTCACCGTCAATCAACTTATTTAATATTTCATCACTTAGCTTGTTCAAAATAGTTCCTTTTTATAGTTATTCTTTAAAATAATATCTTTTAACATATTTCTCGACCTATAAAGTAAAACCTTAACATTCGAGACTGATATTCCCATAACCTCTGCAATTTCTTCACAACTCATTTCATTTAAGTAATATAAATTTAGCACAGTTGCGTAATTCTCTGGTAATTTCTCAATTAGTTCATTCAAAAATTCAGAAAAATCTTTCTTTTCCGTTTCATTAAAATCGTAACTGCTTTTTAAATCAAAACGTTGCGATATATCTGTCATCTCATTTTCGATTTTTCTCTTTTTCACAGAAAGTTTACTCAAAGCCGTATTATATACTATCCTATAAAACCATGTCGAAAATGAAGCATCTTGTCTGAATGAGTTTAATCCATTAAAAGCTTTCAAAAAACAATCTTGTAATACTTCCTCAGCCTCTGAATGGTTTTTCAAAAGCCTTTTGAGAAGAGTAAAACTTTTGTTTTTATACCTATCTATAAGTAATGAAAAATCGGAAATATTACCTTTTTTTACTGATTCGATTATTTCTAAATCAGTTGGACTATTCATCTGTTTATTTAAATAGACTCAAATAACTTCGAAAAGGTTACACATGGTAATTAAATGCAAATAAAAACCAATAGCAACATTTTTAGAGGAATTTCTAGTCTTTTAAAATTTCTGTAACCGAATTATAAATCCCCCTGTCATAAGTAGTAAAACAAAGGAGGAGAAAAAATGGGCTACGAAGGTGTTATAGCTCTGTTAATACCGATTATAACTGTTATAATAATCGGACTTATTCTTATAACATTCTTTTATTACAGGTCGAGAGAAAGACAAATGCTGATTGAAAAAGGTCTCGACGCTAAATCAATAAAAGAATTTTTTGAATCTAAGAAGGATCCATACTGGCTGTTAAAATTGGGAGTTGTTATATTCTTTTTCGGTCTTGGTCTTGGAATTGGATTAATCCTTAATGATAGTACGGACAGAGGTTATTATATTCCACTGTTCTTATTCACTTTCTTCGGCATTGGCGCGATAGTGGCTAACTTGCTTGGCAAAAGGTTAGAGAAATCAGAGAGCAGCAAGGAACTTGAAAACTAATAAAAAGAAGTTTTTAAGAATGGCCATTGATAAAAAGATGTTATAGGGGTTATGAGGAATAACAAATTCCAGAGTAACCCTTATATAAAATCCATATAAACTTTTTCATACTTAAAAGTCATTCTCCCGCCCTTTTTTGAATTTGATTCTTTTTCAAAGAATCTTATCTTTGTATAAACAAAAATAGTATCAACGATTTTGCCTTTTTCACTTCCTAACTTAATAATTCGTTGCTGCTAAAAAGGGAGCTAAATGCTTGCAATCCATTATAGGTAGATCCGAGCACAGATGCATTATTTAAGAATACTTTCCTTCCTTTTTCTTCTGCAAATCATTATAATTTTCTATAACAATATCCTATACGCACAGCAAACAGGAACCTTGAGCGGCACAATCGTGGATTCTACTAATGGAGAAGCGCTTCCATTTAGTAACGTACTTATAAAGGATATGAATAGAGGTGCGTCAACAAACGCCAACGGTTACTTTGTAATTCCCGGACTTCCGGCACCGAATAAGTATATTATTGTTGTTTCATATATTGGTTACCGCTCAAAACAATTGAGTGTTGTAATAAAATCAAATAAAATGACAAGTATTAAAGTCGGACTCTCCCAAGCTGGGATTATGCTTAAGGCAGTCGAAAAAATTGGACAAAGAACAATACAAAAAAACGCTACAGATCTTGGCCTTCAACGAATTACTGCGCAAGAACTTCAAGTTCTACCCCAAGGAGTCGAAGAGGATGTTTTTCGCTCGCTACAATATTTGCCTGGAGTTCAATCTACAGGTGATGTATCAGCTAGATATTATGTTCGCGGCAGCCCTAGCAATGAAAATCTTGTTTTAGTTAATGGAATAACCATTTATAATCCCTTTCATGCTTTCGGAATTTTTAGCGTAATAGATCCTGACATTATTAATACAGTTGAATTTTACAAAGGTGGTTTTACTGCAGAATATGGTAACAGACTCTCTTCCGTACTAAACATAATTACAAAAGACGGAAACAAAAACCAATTTAGTGCAGAGGCTAGTTCCAGTTTTTTAACAGGCAAAGCACTTGTCGAAGGTCCAATTCCTTATGGTTCATTCATTGTTTCTGCTAGAAAAAGTTTCTCAACACAAATATTGAAAAAATTTCTAAACGGTCAGTATGCACCTATAGATTTTTATGACGGATCCTTCAAATTAAACTATTCTAACCCGAACTTTATTAGTGGATCAAAATTTGTGGTTGATGGATTTATTACAGGCGACAGATTAATTAACGACAACCCCACATTAGAAAATATCGAATGGTACAACAACGTATTGGGATTTAGATGGTTTCAAACAACTGATTCACCGCTTTATTATGAAATGAATTTATCGTACAGCAATTTCTCGGGTGATGTATCTCCAAAACTAAGTGGAGCTACCCCGGAAAATAACAGCGTGGATGATATTACATACAGTGTTGACTTCCATTATATTTATGACAGTAAAGACGAACTAGGCATTGGACTTGACATAAAAGATGTTAAAACTCAATTATATTTGCAGAATACATTCGGGGCAACTTCAAACCTTTCAGATGAGGGAACAAATTTTACTATTTACACTAAGTATAAACTACTCCGCTTTGAAGATTTTGGCGCCGATATTGGAACTAGAATGAACCTTGTTGATTTGTCTTCATCTTCCCTCGGTTCATATTTATTTGAGCCAAGGGTGAGTTTGACATACAATGTCTTTCCGGGAATTTCGTTAAAAGGAGCATGGGGACTATACCAGCAAGATTTGACAACTTTATCAGATGAAAACCAAGTTATAAGTTTATTTGATCCCTGGGTTATTACCCCATCTTATTTGAAACCAGCAAGTGCTATACATTATACAGTTGGGCTCAACGCAAATTTTGCTGATTACTACAATCTTAATATTCAAGGTTATTATAAAGTCTTGCAGAATATAGCAACCCTGAATGAGCAAAAATTTTCTGCCAGTGATCCTGATCTGCTCGCCGCTTCAGGCGAATCTTACGGCTGGGAATTTATGTTCAAATATCTTCACAGCCCTATTAGTTTTACTGGATCATACACGCTTGCCTGGGCATATAAAAATTTAAATGGATGGGTATATTATCCGAAGTATGATGTTAGAAATTCAATCAGTCTGCTGCTAGAATATAATTTCGGTGATGGGTGGAACGCAACAGCTACCTGGATATATAATTCGGGATTACCTTTCACACAGAATATGGGATACTATGATAAGTTTTATTTCCAGGACTTTTACTCCGACTGGCAAATTTACGAGGGTTATGTACCTTATCAACTTTTGTCGGATATAGATTTGGGCAGACTTCCTGATTATCACAGACTGGACCTTAGTCTATCTAAAGATTTCACTATAGATTTTCTCAAAATAGGTGTTGATTTGAGTGTTTTGAACGTGTACAATAGAAAAAATATTTTCTATTTCAATAGAAATACTGGCGAAAGGGTAAATATGCTTCCGTTTTTGCCAACAGCAACTGTAAAGATAAAACTATGAGAAAAAAAGTATTTTATGTTTTGATACTGTTGCTTGTAATAATTAATTATGGATGTAAAAATACATTTGAGCCAAATGCTGCTTTCAGAGAAAGATATGTTCTTACCGGGGTGATGAGAAGTGATACATCATTGCAAATCGTGACTATTACACACACATATAGACCGGAAGGGACAAATCCAAACTCTTATACCAACCCGCCTTACGTTGTAGGTGCCGAAGTCGATATGTGGTACAAATATAAATTATATGAATTGAGAGACACTGTCCTGACTAGACTTGATACGTCCAGATATAAGGGACCGGTTCACTGTTATTATGTTAAAGGTCTTAGGCCGGATCCGGGAGAGTATGTTGATATACAGGCCTTACTTCCAAATGGCTTGTTGCTTCAATCTACTACTCAATTACCTGACGCAGACTCATTAACTTTTTTCGATTCAGCCTCTGACCTGCTTATTCCGTCAGCGCTTCATGCGAATAACATCTACGTTGGTTGGCAGCCACTCGGTTTAACTTATAGTCCTAGAATCGAAATTATTTACTACAAGGCGGGAGATACTACACCGCATGCTGAGGAAGTCCCGTTACAGTATTACAATAACAATGGAAAAATCACCCCAGTTTATCCACCCACATCAACCAGCAATCAGTTGGTTGTGGATCTGCCAACGATCGAGCAGGCGTTGCAAAGTATTTCACCTGACAGTGCAAAGCATTTATATACTATTGCTGAAATGGATTTTACCGTAATTACTTACGACCAGTATTTATCCACATATTATTACTCTATTCAAAACCTCAACAGTGGCTATACTGTTACTTTAAATGAACCGGATTTTACTAACGTAAAAGGAGGATATGGTATATTTGGGTCTTATGTAAAAAGGACGTTCAAGCTTACTTTTACGAGATCTTTCTTACAACAAAATGGATATTGATTGAATGTGGGAATACTGTTAAGAAATATATTAATTCGTGGATATTCAAATAGATGATTAGGAAAAGAACTATAAGCTTTTTAGCTTTTTCGTCTGTTTGTATCATCTTAATACTTGGGTGTAATAAAACAGTTTCTGTTAGTCCACCGGATAAACCTCCGCCAAACGGTACTGTATTTATTAATTCAAATCCTAAAGGCGCCATTATTTATTTAAATGGATTGCCGCAAAGAAGAATTACACCTGACAGCATAACATGGCTAATGACGGGTGTTGATACAATTACTTTGAAAAAAACTTACTTTAGGGATACTTCATTTGTAGTACATCCTGTCGAGGGAGAGAAACATTCTTATTTTATTGATTACGCAAAAGATCCATTAATGTTGGGTCAGATAAATTTTACAAGCCTTCCAACAAATTCTTCTATTTTATTAAATGACTCAGGTACAGGTTTAGTTACTCCATTTACCTTGTCCAATCTTCTACCCGGAATTTACAATATAACTTATAAGTATAAGAATCATCGAGATAATAGTTTCAGCGTTATAGTTCAAAGTAATACTCTGACACCAGCATATGCTATATTAGTAGATACTACTTTGTGGGAAGATTACAATACAAGCAATTCACAAATTCAAACAGACAATCTTAGCTGCATTGCATGTGACCAGACCAATAAATTCTGGATAGGAACTCAAAATAATGGTTTAATACTTTATGATGGTTTACAATGGACCAATTATGTAGCCAATGGCAGTATAGGTTCTCCTAGACTTACGAACAACCACATTTTAACAGTAAAGATTGATGCAAACAATGTAAAATGGGTAGGAACTGAGAGCGGTTTAACTGAATACATTGGAGACGGCCCGGACGCAATTGAAAATGACACAGGAGTTGTAGGTGCAGTTTATCTAGAGCCGAACGAAGTAATTTACTCAGTAGGACCTTATATCAGAATTCTAAGACCAGATGTGCCAAAACCGACGACTCTTTATCCTGTTACTTTCAATTCTCAGGATTATTATATAACTGGAATTACTTTAGATAAAGGAGGCAATTTTTGGGCAGGAACTCGAAATGCTGGAATATATTACAATACCGATACATGGCATTCCATTACCACTTCAAATTCTTCCGTATTATTGTCTGACCAAATTACAGCGATAACATCTGATGAGTCAGGGAACATCCTTGTCGGTTTCCCAGCAAGGTCTGTCCTGGCAAATGGTATTGCTTCATTTAATGGCAGTTCTTGGCAAACCTATTATGTTCTGCCTAATGGAGCAACTACAAACAGTTTATATGTAGATTCTAAAAATAGAGTCTGGATTGGAACAACTAAGGGTTTAGTAGAAAAAGATGGCTCAAATGTTAGTACTTTCAATTATGATGATACTGGACTAAATATTGCAAATGTTAGCGGTGTAATTACAGACAAATACGGAAACATCTGGATAACCACTTATGATGCAGGTTTGTTTGAATATAAGGGAGCAAAGTAGATTATCTTAGCACTTGAAAAAGACCTCTTCATAATTATCTTCATGGAAAAATTGTTCTAAATAATAAATAAGTAATCAATTTTTAAATTTTGTTGTAAGTTTCTGAAAAGATATCAATGTTAAGATTATGTGTAGGCTCAAATATATTCTGATAATTTTAATACCTCCCATCGGCATATTTTGGGGATGCAATAAGGTAGTTTCTGTCACCCCACCGGATAAACCTCCGCCAAACGGTACTGTCTTTATTAACTCAAATCCTAAAGGCGCCATTATTTATTTAAATGGATTGCCTCAAAGAAGAATTACGCCTGACAG
>JBJKPP010000048.1:0-18228 GCA_046706145.1 Ignavibacteriaceae bacterium
CTTCTCATTTTTAATGTACCTTATTGGATTAACCCATTTGTAATTTTCTTCTCAAAGGTTAATGAAAGAAATTGCTGGTTTAATAAAAATGGTATTTTATGTATCTCGACGTTTAGGTTGGAATAATCTGTATCAAGGAAGTTAATCTGGCCTTTGTCCATAAATCCGTTTTTAAAACTACCTCCGGCATTTAAAAATCTTATTCCTTTTCTGTAATATTCAAATGACTCGTGATAATGACCATGCAAGACCAGGTTCACGTTGTAATTATTAAATAATTCAAATAATTTTCTCTTAGTTCGAAGCTTCATAGTTTGGTTTTCTATGATTTCCCAAATAGTGCCGAATTGATTATCCTTCAGCCGCCTTGATTTCTGAAAATGATGATGAATTAAAACAAGTTTTATTTTACAGCTTTTATATAAGTTAAATAGATCCGTTAATTCTTTTAGCTGAACAGGATTTATTTCACCATTTGAAGCAAATACATTTTTGGTTTTTGAATACTCTGCGACAGAATTTAACCCGATAATTAAAACATCATCAATTACTTTGGCGTACGGAAAAATATTAATAGGAGAAATGTAACTACAACCTTCAAAAGATTCCGAAAAAAAATTATAAAATTCCTTAATTCTAAGATTGTAATTAATAGTTTCGCAATGTCTAGTGAAATTAAAAAGATCATGAACTGTTACTACACCGCCAAAAATATCATGATTACCAATAACAATTGAAAGTCTATCGGATGAAAGGAACCCAGTCTTTTTTAGTATTTTTCTTAAAAGTTCAAAATCATATGGATCCGGGTTTTCTACTAGATCCCCTGTAATTAAAAGGTGATCTATATCTTTATTATTGCAGAATTCAAGCAGCTTTTCAAATCTATATAATCCTAAATTTCTGAAATATGTGGTAAAGTGTATATCGGAAATATGAGCAATTTTCATACTATGTGTTTATCTCTCATTAACTTCCTAACAATTTCCTTATTAGTTGTATTTAATACAAAAGTAGTTAGAATTAAATTAATGAGATGTTTACTGCATCTTTTATTTTAATATATGTGATAAACATAACTTACAATTCGATTAAACTCCTATTTTCATCTCCATTTCATATTTATTTACTTTATTAATTACTTAATTTAAATAGCAGGAAAATATTACAATTCGTAAGGAAAGATTTTTGATTTTTATTTAGTTTCAAATATATATTTTAATCCTTTCAACAAATTTTAGATAATTCAATATTAATGACCAAAGTCTTATTCTTAATCCTTTGTTTAACAAAAGCAATTCTATGTCAGTATAATTTGGATTTTTTTATAAACAAAGCTTTAGATAATTCACCACAAATCAGAAATTACAATAATCTTTTTCTAATCAATAATCTTCAAAAACAACTTGATGAAGCTCAAAATTCTGCGTTCCAGGTTTCTCTTACGAGCAACTATTTGTTTGCGCCTTATTTTAATAACAACGGTCATCTTATATCGACTAACCCCGACCCTAAAGCTATAGGCTATGACGCTGCAATTACAAATGGGGGACTTTATTCCGCCCAAATTAATGTTGCAAAGAACATCTTTAACGGTGGATTAATGGATATTCTAAGTAAGCAGCGGGTAATTGAAGGCAAAAGTTATGAAAACAAAACTAAAGAAGAGAAGCACACTTTAAGAAAGCAGGTAACGGATCAATACTTGAATTCTCTTCAATATTTGATGCTGTATAAACTTTCAAAGGAAATAGTCGAAAACCTTAATAATCAGTTAGAGTTAACTAGTAGTCTGGTAACCCAAGGTTTTGCTAAAGCTACAGATTATTTGCTTCTTAAGATTGAACTTAAAAATGATCAAATAAGTTCTGATCAAATGTGGCAAGACTATAAATCCAATCTAGCACAATTGTACTCATTGTGCGGCATAACAGATACTCAAACAGTTATTATTGATTCTGTTGCGCTAAACTATAATCCACTCGCGCCACACTCAAAGTTCTTGACCCAGTATAATCTGGATAGTCTTTCTGCAGAAATTCAACAACAAATCTTTGAAACTAAATATGAACCGCAAGTACAGTTGTTTTTCAATGCAGGTTTGAATGCAATCGAGTTAAACGATATTCAAAGAAAATTTGGAATTAGCGCAGGGTTAAATTTTTCACTACCTATTTTAGACGGCGGACAAAGAAATATTACTAGGCAACAAACTGTTCTTGCTCAAAAATCGATTTCAGATTATAAATCTTATTTTGAAAAAAATATTTCAACACAAAGAAAAGACGCCGAAAACAGGATAAATTCTTTAGAGAAGAATGTAGAAGATTTTAAATCTCAAATAAACGATTACAACAATCTTCTAGACATATCGGAAAAAGAATTACAGCAGGGTAATCTGACAGTGATTGACTATTTAACCTTGCTGAAGAATTATATAAATATTAGAAAAAGTTATATAACTACTGAAATTAATTATCAATTAGAAATTAGTAATTATAATTATTGGAACTGGTAAAAAGATGGATGATGGAGGATGATAAATGGATAATGGAAAATGTAATATGAGAGACGTAATATTTATGGTGATGAGTGGGGTCAAAATTAAATATAATATTGGAGCTTAGGTTGATAAATGGAAATCTTAAAATTACTTAAAAAAGGACCGCTAGGTAAGATATTTTTGCTTTTGTTTTCAGTTTCGGTTCCGCTATTGTTTTTTTCGTGCGGTGGGAACAATGGAGAAAATACAAATGACACAAATAGCGGTACTCCAGTAACTATTACACATCCGGTTCAACGTAATATGAGTAAATACCTGGAGTTGAATGGTAATACAGTATTTTTAAGTAAAGAAATTATAAGATCTACATTTGACGGGTTTATTGTAAAAGTTTATAAAAATATAGGGGATTCAGTTAATAGAGGTGATATCTTATTTAAGATTAGAACAAAAGAATCTGCTGCAAACGATACTTTAAGTATTAGGCTGGGTAATCAATTATTCCAGGGGGCGGTTTATGTAAGAGCAAATTCAGAGGGCATCCTTTCCGAGCTGGATTATCACGCAGGGGATTATGTTACAGCCGGTGAACAAATTGCATTGGTATCAAACCCTTCTTCTTTACGTATAAAATTGAATGTTCCTTATGAAGATATTTTAAAAGTTAAAATAGGGAAAACATGTGAAGTAAATCTACCGGATGGTATTAATCTTACAGGTATAATTGAAAAAAATGTTCCCGCCGTTAATCCGGTTACTCAAACTCAAGTATATTATATCAGGCTTAATCAATATCATAATGTCCCCGAAAGTTTAAATGTAATGGTAAGAATTCCATTTAACAATTTTAAAAACACAATGGTACTTCCCAAATCTTCTTTAGTGACTGATGTTACGGAAAGCAATTTTTGGATTATGAAATTAATTAATGATACCACAGCAGTCAGAGTTGATGTTAAGAAGGGGATAGAAAACGACAGCGTTGCACAAATATTAAGTCCAGAACTAAGCAAAACTGATGAAATTGTTTTAACCGGCGCTTACGGATTGCCCGATACTGCAAAAGTTGAGATTGTTAAATGAATAATTTCTATGAAAAATACAAAAGCCCGATTGCAGTAATATTAATAATAATTGTATTAGGTGGTGTATATTCTTTTCTGCATATACAATCCGCACTATTTCCGAACATTACTTTCCCGAAGGTAAAAGTAATTGCCGGAAACGGTGAACAGCCAGTTGATAAAATGACTGTCACAGTAACTGTACCTTTGGAGAATGCGATTAAAAGAGTCCCGGGCATTACTGTGATCAGAAGTAAAACAAGCAGGGGAAGCTGTGAGATTTCTGCATTCTTCAATTGGAATACTGATATCAATTTAGCTAAGCAGCGAATTGAAGCGCATATAAATGAAATAAAACAAGACTTGCCGCAAGGAATTAATATTGCAATTGAACGGATGAATCCTTCGACATTCCCCGTAATGGGTTATTCAATTTCAGGAAAAGGTTATAGCCAGATTGATTTAAGAAATATTGCCGAATTTACTGTTAAACCCTTTTTATCCAGGATTGCTGGTGTTTCCGAGGTTGATGTAAGCGGAGGAAAAGTTGAAGAATACCATATTGTATTAAATCCTGCCAGACTAATTCAACTGCATATAACTCCGCAAATGGTTGCGGATAAGATACAAGCCTCAAACTTTATTTCTTCTACCGGATTCATAAATGATTACGATAGACTGTACTTAACCATAAGTGAAGCGACTCAGAACAGTAAAGAAGAACTGGCTAACCTTGTTATTATAAATACTCCTCAAAGGGTGATAAGGTTAAAGGATATTGCAAAGGTTGATATCGGTGTAGAAAGAAGTTATGTAAAGATAAAAGAAAATGGGAAAAACGTTCCGAAGATTGATATCTTAAAGCAACCTAATGCAAACCTTCTGGAAGTTACCGGTTCAATTCAGAAGGAACTTCCCAAGCTGCAAAAAATTCTACCTCCGGGAGTTAAGCTGGAGCCCTTTTATAATCAGGGAGAATTTGTATCCGATGCTATAAAGAGCATAAGGGACGTTGTGTGGATAGGACTTCTGCTTGCTATTTTAATTACCGTGCTCTTCCTTAAATCTTTTAAAGCAAGCTCGGTAATATTAATAACTATTCCAATTACCTTATGCTTGACCTTCATTGTTTTATATGCAATGGGTTATACAATTAATATAATGACGATAGGGTCCATTGCTGCTGCTATAGGTCTTATTATAGATGACGCTATAGTAATAGTAGAACAGATTCACCGTACACATGAAGAGAATCCCGAAGAAAGCAGCGATACTCTGGTAACTAAAGCCATAAAATATTTATTCCCGGCAATGGTTGGTTCATCTCTAAGTACCATAGTAATTTTTCTTCCGTTTTTCTTGATGGGCGGTCTGGCCGGCGCGTACTTTAAAGTATTGACAAGCGCCATGATTATTATCCTTGTGTGTTCTTTCTTTGTTACATGGATTGGGCTGCCGGTAATTTATCTGCTTCTTACCAAAAAAGGCTCTTCACTCGGAAAACATAAAGAAATTAAGAAAAGAAGTTGGGTTTATTTCTTTATCCGCAAAGCATGGCTATCAGCGGCTTTCATAATCTTTTTAATAGTATTTTCAATTTATATAATTCCCAAATTGCCCTCTGGATTTTTGCCACAGATGGATGAAGGTTCTATCGTTTTGGATTTTATAAGTCCGCCCGGAAGCTCGCTGGAATCTACAGATAAGATGCTTGATGTAGTTGACCATATCCTGCAAACAACACCTCAGGTTCAGTCATTCTCACGGGAGATTGGAAATCAAAACGGGTTTTTTATAACGGAACCAAATACTGGAGATTATACAATTACGCTTAAGAAAAACAGAAATTTAACCACTGATGGAGTAATTGATAAAATTAGAAAAAGAATTGAAGCAAAACTCCCTGCGCTCCAAGTGGACTTCGGACAGATAATTGAAGATATGCTCGGCGATTTAAGCAGCACCAAGCAGCCAATATCGATAAGAGTTTTTGGAGATGATCAAGTTCAACTTCAAAAATATGCGAAGCAAATTGCGGATATCGTTCAAAAAACAAGAGGTACTGCTGATGTTTTTGACGGTATAACCATTGCCGGCCCTAATATTTTGTTTCAACCAAAAAATGCCGTACTGGCACAATACGGTTTAACACCGAGTGAACTGCAATATCAGCTTAATACTGAAATAAAAGGAACTGTTGTAGGAAGTGTATTAGGTCAGAATCAGTTATTTAATATTAGAATGTTCAACGGCAAACTGTTAAACTCTCTCGATGATGTTAAGAACAGCTTTGTTTTTCTTAACGACGGCTCCGCTAAACCCGTAAGTGAATTTACAAAAATAAAATTTATAAAAGGTGTAGCCGAAATTGACAGGGAAAATCTTAAAGAAGATTATGATGTAGTTGCGAGATTAAACAACCGCGACCTCGGAAGTACTATTGCAGCTATTCAAAAGAAAATTAATAAAGAAATTCATTTGCCGCCCGGCTACGAAATTGTATATGGTGGAGCATACGAACAACAGCAGAAAGCTTTTGGCGATTTAATGAAAGTACTTATTCTTGCCATTCTTTTGGTGTTCACTGTCTCTTTATTCCTTTTCAGAAAAATAAGAGTATCGATATCTATCATATTAATTTCAATTTTGGGTATAGCCGGAAGCTTTTTAGCACTTTTTGTTACGGGTACTCCACTTAACGTGGGAAGCTATACCGGTATTATTATGATTGTCGGTATTATAGGTGAAAATTCTATTTTTATTTATCTTCAGTACTTGGATTCAAAGAGAAGTATTGCTGCAAAAGAAGATTCTATTGTTAATTCGATTTCTTTGAGACTACGGCCGACTTTAATGACTGCATTCGGAGCAATAACTGCGCTGCTTCCATTAGCACTTGGAATTGGCACAGGTGCACAAATGCATCAGCCTTTGGCGATTGCAATTATAGGAGGATTTGTAATTGCGCTGCCTCTACTGCTAATAGTGCTTCCCACTATTTTAAGAATGATTGAGAAATAAGGAAGATGCTTTTTGTAGACTGAATTATCTCCAAGGCGAACTCGATCGAGTTATATATTTTATTCCTGACTGTCAGAACCACCCTATTTAATATATAAAACACACTTTTTTGTTTAATAGATTTGTAAATTCGTAGTCAAACAGAAATGAGTAGCGAGTGGAAAAATTAGACTTTGACTTTTTGATAATCGGGGGAGGATTAGCGGGCATCTATTCTGCGAATTATGCTGCTAATTTTGGAAGAGTAGCGGTTCTAACAAAATCTACCTTGGAAGTGAGTAATTCATTTTGGGCACAGGGAGGAATTGCCGCGGCAATTGGGAAAGACGACAACACTAAATTACATTTTGATGATACAATAAAAGCCGGAAGAGGATTGTGTAATAAAGATGCAGTGCAAATACTCGTTGAAGAAGGGCGCGAAAGGATTTTTGAATTAATCGAATTGGGAGTGCCTTTTGATAGAGAAAACAGCAATGTAACTTTAGGCCTGGAAGGAGGACATTCAAGGAGGCGAATTCTTCACGCGGGTGGAGATAGTACAGGTAGGGAAGTTGTAAATTACTTCACTGGTATTGTAAAAGAAAATAAAAATATTGAAATTTTTGAAAACACTTTTGTGTATCAACTATTTGTGTCCAATGATAAATGTTTTGGTGCATACGCTTACAATTATTTGACTAAAGAAAATTTTTTATTCACTTCCCCAAATACAATTTTAGCAACAGGTGGAGCGTCGGGAATTTTTAGCAGAACTACAAATCCACACACATCAACCGGAGACGGAATTGCACTTGCTTATAATGCTGGGGCAGGAATTTCGGATATGGAATTTATTCAATTTCATCCCACATCTTTCTACACGCAATCTGGAGAAACATTTTTGATAAGCGAAGCAGTACGTGGCGAAGGAGCTTATGTTGTAAATGAAGAAGGTAAAAGATTCTTACAATCTTATGATGAACAAGCTGAACTTGCTCCACGTGATGTGGTCTCTGCAGCAATTTTTACTGAGATGTCATCCTCTGGCAGTTCCAACGTTTATTTGACTTTGAATCATTTAGACCATGAAAAAATGAGAAACAGATTTTCTTACATTTACAAAGAGGCGCTAAAATACGGAGTTGATATTACAACTGATTTAATTCCCATAGCTCCTGCCTCGCACTACATGATTGGAGGAATTAAAACAGACTTAAATGGAGAAACAAATATAAAAGGATTATTTACCTGTGGAGAAGCTGCATCAACAGGAGTCCATGGAGCAAACAGACTTGCAAGCAATTCTTTGCTAGAGTGCATAGTTTTTGGAAAACGTGTTGTTGACAAAGCCAAAGAATTTAAGAAACATAAAAGTGATATAAAGATTCGCGATAATCATTTTATCGTTGATGAAAAAAAAGCTGAACCATATAGTTTGTTAAGAAAAAAGTTATCTAAAGTAATGACTGATAAAGTTGGAATCCTTAGAAGTGGTCAATCAATAAAAGATGCGTTGAATGAGATAGAAAAGATTTCTTCAGAATTTAGTTATGAAGAAAATGAATACTACAGTAATAAATTAAGTAATGAAGTGATAGTATGTAAATTAATTGCTGAGTCTGCCTTGGTACGAGAAGAAAGTCGTGGGGTACATAAGCGAAAAGATTTTCCTGAAGAAAGCTCTTCGATGATTCATCACACAGTTCAACAAAAGGGAAAGAATATTTCTTTTTACGTAGTGAGCAATTCTGGTATACTGGAATAAAGGGATAAGACATGGATATTATTGACATTGCATTAAAAGAAGATATTGGCTCAGGAGATATAACTACTGATTTTTTAGTTCTGTCTGAACGGAAAGTAAAAACTTTTATTAAAGCCAAAGAAAATGGAATAATTGCCGGACTCAAAATCGCTGAAAAAGTTTTCAAAAAACTCGATTCAAATATAGTCTGGAAGGAAAATTTTAAAGACGGCGATAGAATTAAAGCAAATTATATAATTGTAAATATCGAAGGTTCGTACAAAGCCATTTTAACTGGGGAGCGTACAGCACTTAACTTTTTACAGCGGATGTCAGGTATTGCAACTGAAACCGCAAAATTTGTAGACACTGTGAAAGGAACAAAAGCGAAAATTTTAGATTCAAGAAAAACTGTTCCTGGATTAAGAGAGCTAGACAAGTATTCCGTTAAAATGGGCGGAGGGATGAATCATAGAATGGGACTATACGACATGGTTCTTATAAAAGATAATCATATCGAAGTGGCGGGTGGAATTAAAAATGCGGTTAGCCAAATTAAGGCAAAATTGAAAGAAGGAATTAAAATAGAAGTTGAAACCAAAAATTTGGGAGAAGTAAAGGAAGCCTTGGCTTCAAAAGTAGATTGGATTATGCTGGATAATATGAGCAACGAAATGATGAAAGAAGCAGTAAATCTAATCAATGGAAATGCTCGTGCAGAAGCTTCAGGAAATGTTTCTTTGGACAGAGTTAGAGGAATTGCCGAAACTGGTGTAGATTTTATTTCGATTGGAGCACTTACTCACTCGGTAAAAGCTTTGGATTTAGCTCTATACATTAGCTAATATATTCATAAATGAAAAAAGCGGGATAATTTTATTGGAGATTTTTGACATTTTATCGTTATCTTTTTAAGATATGTAATTAATATTTCAATTATAGGATTTCGAAATGAATAACGATTGGATGAATGATGAAATTATCAGGCTGAAAAAAGAAAAGAATGCGGTTATTCTAGCACATAATTATGAAATTCCCGAAATACAGGACATAGCAGATTTTGTCGGAGATTCTCTTGGTCTTTCCCGAACGGCGGGGGAGACGGACGCAGATATTATTGTATTTTGCGGTGTTCATTTTATGGCTGAGACCGCATCAATTATTTCTCCAAATAAAAAAGTTCTTATTCCGGATTTAGATGCAGGCTGCTCACTCGCTTCGAGTATAACCATTGAGCAATTGAGAGAATGGAAAGAAGAAAACCCTGGTGCGATAGTTATTTCCTACGTAAATACCACCGCTGAAATAAAAGCAGAAAGCGACTACTGCTGCACCTCTTCTAATGTTGTAAAAATTGTTAATTCTATTCCAAAAGATAAAAAAATTCTTTTCTTGCCGGATAAATTTTTAGGAATGTATGCAAAAGCAGTATCGGGCAGAGAAATGGAAATTTGGGACGGTGCATGTCATGTTCACAAAAAGATTGGTGATATATCTTTAAATGAGGCCAGGAAAGATTATCCAGAAGCAGATGTCTTAGTTCATCCTGAATGCGGATGTTCTACATCGTGTATGCTTAAATCTACTGTTTATGAAAAGTGTGATGATGTACTAATTTATTCTACTGAAGGAATGATTAATCACGTAAAAGAATCTCCTAAAAAAGAATTCTTAATTGCAACAGAAACAGGCATTCTTCATAGACTGAAAAAAGAAAGTCCGGGGAAGTCTTTTTATCCTGTTAGTGAAGAATCAGTCTGCGAATATATGAAAATGATAACTTTGGAAAAGTTATATAACTCTTTTGTGAATGAAGAATTTGAAGTAAAAGTACCTAAAGAAATTGCGGAAAAAGCGCGACTACCAATTGAGAGAATGATTAATATCTATTAGAAAACTTTTTGCAAAAATAAAGTATTACATGTTTGATCCTGGCTACCGTTAAAACTAAAAATATACCTTCCAAATAAAAAAGAACGTTTGTATTTCTAACCACTCTGAAATAATTACATTAATCCTTTTCAAGAAAATAGATAATTTTGCCATTCATAAGAATTTTATATCCACTTATCAATAATACCTTCTAAGTACTTTTAGAAATTACAAATTTACTAATGTGCTTCGAGGTTTTTCTATGTAACTCTCAAAGTAACCAATAAGAAAAATTCTGGTCTAACATATAAAGTTCATTAACTGAAAGACGTACTGATGAAGAAAACGCTACTCTATTTTTTTACTGTCCTGAACATCAGCATTTATGGACAAACAAATACTAGTGCTAGACAACTAATCTTAAAGAAGACCAATGTGGATATAAAGATTGATGGGGTTATCGACCCTGAATGGAACACTGCCGATTCCACAACAAATTTTTTTCAATTTAGCCCATATTTCGGTAAAAAACCTTCATGGCCTACTGTTGCAAAAGTATTAACAACAGATAAGGCACTATATTGTCTAATAATTTGTTATGAACCGAAAAAATATATTCAATCGTTTACAGGTATGCACGATGATATAAACGGTGAAAATGCAGTCATAATGCTCGATACTTTTGATGATAAGAAAACCGCATATAAATTTATAGTTTCGGTCTCAGGTGTTAAAAGTGATGCAAGAATGTCAGACGATGGAAGGATTGATGATTATAGCTGGGATGGCATCTGGTTTGCGAGTGCAAAAATTTATGATTGGGGCTGGGTTGCGGAAATGGAAATTCCTTATAAGTCAATTCAGTATAATAAAAATTTGAATTTCTGGGGGCTTAGTTTTGAACGTTGGATTCCAACGGCAAACTCGGAAAATCTTTACTGGAATAAGTTTGAACAGAACGAAGGGTTAAGAATTTCAAAATTTGGTGAACTTATTTTTCAGGATTTCAAACCTTCTGTTAAAGGATTAAACTTAGAAATCTATCCTGTTGGTATCGTTAAAACTACCTATGAGGGAAATAATAAATATAAAGTTGATCCCAATGCTGGACTGGATGTAATGTATAATCCATCTCCACAACTCAAATTTCAATTAACGGTAAACCCGGATTTTGCACAGATTGAAGCCGACCCTTTTCAGTTCAATATTTCCCAATATGAAACTTACTATAGTGAACAACGTCCATTCTTTACTGAAGGAAGTGAGGTTTTTACCCCTTCCGGGCACCAGAATAATACAGGTTTTTATAGTCCTCTTGAATTATTTTATTCCAGAAGAATTGGAAAGAAATTGCCGGATGGCAGCGAAGTACCAATTCAAGTTGGAACGAAAGCTTTTGGCAGAATTGGAGATTGGGAATACGGAGGATTCTTGGCTTCAACAGCAAAAAAAGATTATATGAATGACGACTTGAAAGAAACTGAACCACATGCAATCTTTGGAGCAGCAAGAATTAAAAAACAGTTCGGAGGAAATTCTTCAATAGGAACTTTAATAGTTGGCAAGCAGACCAAAGATACAACTTATGGGGTAGTTGATGTTGATGGTGCATTTAGGCAATCTGATTGGCAACTTTCTTATCAACTTGCACGTTCGGTGAAAAATTCTGCTGGGGACTTTGGGGGGTCAATGGGTTTGGTATCTACAGGGAAAAAATGGTGGACTCTGGTTAGATCCAGATATATTGGAAAAAATTTTGATGTAAATCAGGTTGGTTACGTTCCCTGGTTAGGAACTGCAGAAATAACCGGCCTGACAGGTCCCAATTTCTTGTTTGATAAAGGTTATATCAATGAGATTCTTATTCTTGGTGGTTTATATACTAATTATAAGAATGTTGACGATTATACTGACCGCTCTGCGGTTTTGGACTTTAATATGAATTTTAGAAGCAACTGGGGTTACGAAATTACTTTGATTATGGGCAAGTCGAAAGATGAAGGAATTAAATATAATTCTTATGAAGTAGATTATAATGCTTGGTTTAATACAAACTCTAATTGGAATGCCAATTTTTATGGCGGATATTCAAAAACATATAATTTTAACCGGAATTATCTTGCATTTTATACCTGGTTTGGAAGTTATTTTCAATGGAATGCATTTGACATACTACAACTCGGTACTTCGTATAACATGTATGTAGAAGGTAAACCGGGCGGTGGAATTGAAGATATAACTTATGATGCAAGACCCTTTTTTTCATTGACACCTGTGAACAATCTTAATATAAGAGTTTATGTTGACAATGTTTTTGATAGGTCTTCAAATCAAATGCAGCAGATTGTAAGCGGGTTTCTCTTTTCTTATAATTTTAGACCAAAAAGCTGGATTTACTTCGCATATAATGAAGTTGACAACCGTGATGACCAATTCGATTCTTTTGGAAATTTACTGCCCAACAAAATGCATGTTGCTGCCAGGGCAGGTGTAGTGAAGTTAAAGTATTTGTATTATTTTTAAGGGCGCAATAATTCAACAAAAATCTAACCTAAGAAACCCGTTTAAACTAATTTTGAGTAAAAGTTATAATTTTCTTAATTGATTTATACTTGAAATTGGAAGTAAATTAGTTCATTGAGAAAATTAATATTATGAGCTCTATACCTTCATATATAAAATTACTTGAATCAGGAGAATTTGAAAAAAGAGTCAAAATAGCTGATGAAATCTTGAAATCGTGCACGAGCTGTCCTAGAAATTGTATGGTGAATAGGACCAATGGCGAATTAGGCATTTGTCAAAGTTATGCACTTCCTGTTGTATCTTCTTACACTCCACATTTTGGAGAAGAACCTGTGTTAGTAGGAAAACATGGGGCAGGAAATATATTTTTTGGCAATTGTAATTTAAGATGTGTTTTTTGCCAGAATTATATTATCAGTCAAAATTATGAAGTAGAAAGAAGACATGAAGTCTCTATAGAAAGACTCGCTGATATTATGCTGGAACTGCAAGATAAGGGATGTCATAATATCGGATTAGTTTCACCAACACATTTCTCGGCCTCAATCTTAAAGGGAATAAAAAGAGCAGCAGAAAAAGGGCTGTGTCTCCCCATAATTTATAACACAAATGGCTACGATTCTGTCGAAATGCTCAAACTTTATGATGGGGTTGTTGATATTTATCTCCCTGATTTTAAGTGGGGAATGAATGAAGAGGGAAGACAATTTTCAAAGGTGAAAGATTATTTTGATATGGCAAGTTTGGCTATAAGTGAAATGTACAGGCAAGTTGGACATCAACTCTTGTATGAAAATGAACTTGTTGTTAGAGGATTGATAATAAGACATTTGGTAATGCCGAACAGGCTCGCAGAATCAGATAAAGTTTTTGAATATATTTCTGAAAAACTTGATCCTAGAATTCATATTTCTTTAATGTCACAGTATTATCCAACCAATAAAGCGAATACAAATATTTTGCTAAACCGAAAAATCTCGTACACGGAATATGCACGTGCAATTGAGATGCTAGATAAATATGGGTTGGAAAACGGCTGGGTGCAGGAATTAGAAGCAAGCGAAAATTACCGTCCATTTTTTGAAGAAGACAGAGTTAATCCTTTCAATAATTAATTATCAAAATTACTACTCTCGTAATTTTATGTGAAATATCTAAATCGCTAGCTGCTTGATTCAATTCACTGTTACTTCATCAGAGAATAAAAAGCATTGGCTTTTAGGAATGTGACTTCCTTTTAAAAGATTACCTGAATTAACACCAATTACTTGTATATAGCGAGCTTCTGTATTATCGAAGTCTGCTGTGAATTTATGTACAACTGTTCCATATAGACTGGGATCAATGGTATTTTTAATTTCTTTTCCAAGGTGGAAATTCTTTCCATCGTCTGAAAAAAGGATTTTTACATCCGATGGGAAAAATATATACGAAGAACTACTCTGTAAAAACCTGATAGAGACTTCATTTATTTTTGTCTCCTTCTTCAGATCAAGAATCACATTAAGATCTTGGCCCTGAAAACCTTGCCAGCGTCCATCTCGGTAGCTTAAAGATCCCAGCAAACCATCAACTAAAGCCGAATCACCACCAGCAGAATAAGCAGGATTATAATCACTATACATTGAGACAAGCTTGTATAATTTCCCGATTGCCTTGTCAACAAGAACATAGGATTCTGAAAGTTCGCCCGGTTGATCGTTTTCAAAAACGCATGCTCGGATTATAGTCGAATGATTTATTGTAAAAGGTTTTGTATAAATATTTGCGCCAAGTGTAGGTACAGTACCGTCTGTAGTATAATAAATTGGTTTGTCATTAAATAAAGTATTTAAAGTGATAATTCGCTTGCTATCAGCAACAGAATTTGCTGGATTTATAAAGACTTTCTGGTCTAAGTACAGAAGATTGTTTCCTAATTTATTGTATCTGGCAAGAATATGGTCCAGCCACCACGTGCGGTTTTCTCTTTCCCATAAACAGGTGTATTCCATCTGCAAACCGTGGAGTTCACTCATCAGACTATCTACGTTTTGTTTGTATGTAAACTCAAATCCTTTTTCAGGATTTTTCATCTCTCGTGAAAGCTCTACTCTAAAAATGTTTTTCCTTGCTTCAACGAGTACTCGCTTTGCGGCAAATATTGCGTAGTCAAGAGTTGAATTATTTCGTTGTATTACATTTTTTAACTCTGATAATTCTCCAAGAATAAAAGAAACTTTATTTTCAACTTCGCTGTTATATATCATAGCTGAATCGCTTGTGTTGCTTGAATCATAATCAACTACATCATCCCAAAATCCACTATCATCAAGAAGATTTCTAATAGGGTAATATCTCAAGGAATCTAAATCGAACAATGCTTTTGCAACGCCAGCTTTTGAATTACCATAAAAGGTGGCATCGAATGCTTTATTAAAAGATTTCAATCTTGTATTTCTTTCCAATTTTGCCTGCTCACCGCTGGAAGGCTGGGGTGGTTTCCATGAACATTCGGCGCCCCAAATTAATCCGTGCCAATTATAATTGAATAAGTTCTCACCGTCATCATCCCATGCAGTATTCATCATGCCGATTGCGCCGAACTTTGCACCATCACGTACATAGTTGTAAATATTAATGACTGCATCTCTCATACCTGGCCATATTCTACTCCAACAGCTTACGCCGGGTGCTACCATAAAATCAAAGCCTGCTTTCTTGAACGGAATGATGGCGTTGTCAAAACTTGAATCCGGACTATATCCCCAGGAAAGTACTATCAAATTTTTAGGAAGCTCTTTGATTATCGATGCATTATTAACAGCGATATCTCCCCACATCATTATTCGTTTATGATAAGGTTTTAATAAATTATAAATTCTGTTAATATGGTAGGCATATACTTCACCTAATCCTAAACTATCCACCATCGCTTTTGCTTTACCCTGACCTAAACCAAATGTTTCATCGCAATTAATGTTAAAGAAATTACTTTTGTCGTAAGCTGGAACAACTTCTGAATATGCTTTCTTAAGAAACTTATAAGTTGCTTCTGAAGCTGGGTTTAATATGTTTTCAGTTTCCCGCATGTTGTGATAAAATGGGCTTTTCAGAATATGATACATATGTCCGAATGATTGAAAATTTCCTATTAGTTGTATATGATATTGGCTTGCATAATCACTTAATTCCTTTACCTGATCTGCAGTCAAACCGTCTTCGGGAGCGAGCTCAGGGTAAGATTTTAGCTTGAAAACATACTCTGTATATAGATTGAAAAAATTTTGTTTGTATTCGGACATTACCCGAACTTCTTTCTTCAGCAAATTCATATTAGGAATTGGTCCACGACTTATGTCATCCATCCAACCCCTGTAATGCAAACCCGGCCAATCAATAATTGTTAAGCACGGAATTGAAAATCCTTTTCTATTTGAACGAATAATTTGTTTAAGTGTTTGCACTCCATAGAAAGTACCGGCAGATGATTTACCGGCTACAATAACTGAGGAAGGTGTAATATTTAAAATATAACCTTCATCGTTTAAGTCTGAAGGAACATCGATACCTGATTCTTTAATTGCTTCATTTATATTTCTGTCTCTTCCAATTTGGCCAATTAAGAAATAGTTATGCCCGTGTTTTGCACTAAGTGTCAGTTTTATGTTCAAATCATTATCAATTTCATCGAGAAGCTGTTTTGCGGAAAAATTGTCGTCCTTGTTGGAATGATCTGCTAAAACAATTTTATCACTCTTAGAAATATCAAAACTCCCGCTTTTCATTATGACTTTCTGTGGTGTTGGGATTAACAACAGGTTATTCACCTGACTAGCATTAGAAGTTGTATCTTGAATTTCTTGACTAAAAGTATTACTAGCCAAGAAAGGTTGGAGTAAAAAGAATAAAATTATTAAAGAATTTCGGACGATAGAAAATTTTTCAGACATTTTTTTACCTGTAAAGTTGAAAACGAAGAATTAAGTTCTCAAAGATAATTTATTCCCGGCTAAGAATAAATTAGACATCTAAAGTGTGAATCTCTTAAACTTATGAACAGTCATAAACTTTTCTGTGGGATTTACGAAGTTTTTTACAGCGCTATAAAATTTTTGTTTATATAATTATTGGTTTCCTGATGTTAAAGCATGATAGTTTAGGGCCTCATTTCGTCACTTATTCACCGATAAAATTCTGTAATTCACCGAATTTTTGTTTGAAATACTAAACCTGTTGGATAATTTTGGCCAATCTTATTTCAAGCATAAAAATCCTTTCCTCTTTGTATAAGATATTCTTTATTTTAGTTAACACACATATTATTGTTTAACTAATTTTTCAATTTTTCTTAAAGAATAGGTAAAATTAATGGGTTCCGACTTGTCATCTTTGAGGATAGATAAATCAAAAAGAGAAAATTATTCATCTTCAGGAAAAAGCAAAAAGTGGATTGCTTGGACAATCGTTACAATAGTCGTTTTGGCAGTTGTAATCATCTTTGTTCCACCTTTGTTTTCTTCTTCTGTTGATGTAGAATTAACTGCAGCATCAATGCAGTCTCCTTCGCAATCGACTGCTGTATTATCTGCAAGCGGATATGTTGTAGCACAAAGAAAAGCTGCCGTTGCTTCTAAAGCGACGGGTCGGCTTGTTTATCTTGGTGTGGTAGAAGGGGATAAAGTAAAGAAAGATGAAGTTATCGCAAGGATAGATGATTCAGATGTTAAGGCGCAGCTCGCGGAAGCCAAGGCCAATTTAGAACTGGCTAAATCATCTTTGCCGGATGCAAAAAGAAACTATGAACGTCAGCAGGCATTATATAAAACAGGTTCCACTGCATTGAGTAACCTTCAAGAAGCGGAAACCAATTACAACAAGACTTTAGCATCGGTTGATATAGCAAAAGCAAGAGTCGAGGAGGCAGAAGTAGCCCTGGAAAATACATTGATTCGTGCTCCTTTCAATGGTACGGTATTAACAAAGAATGCGGATGTTGGGGAAATGGTTGCACCAATGGCAGCGGGTGTAAATGCTAGGGCTGCCGTCGTAACTATGGCCGATATGAGTTCGTTACAGGTAGAAGCAGATGTTGCTGAGGCAAATATTGAAAAAATTTCAGTAGGAGAAGATTGTCAAATTTCTCTTGATGCTTATCCCACAATATATTATCAAGGTTATGTTGCTAAAATCATCCCAACTGCAGACAGATCTAAAGGAACTGTGACAGTGAAGGTCGGATTTAAAAAATATGATGAGCACGTGCTGCCTGAAATGAGCGCAAAGATTCTTTTCCTTAAAAATAATGCGAAAGGAAATATTTCTGAAGAGAAACCGGTCCTTGTAGTTTCGACTTCAGCCATAGCAAAAAGAAATAATCAAAATGTTGTCTTTGAAGTAAAGCAGGGAAAAGCCTTCAGTGTTCCGGTTGAAACTGGGAAAAGTTTTGGTGACTACACAGAAATAAAATCCGGCTTAAAAGATGGCGATGAAGTAATTGATAATGTATCTAACGACATCAAAAATGGTACAACGGT
>JBJKPP010000049.1:0-8342 GCA_046706145.1 Ignavibacteriaceae bacterium
CAAGCTTAAAGCCTTGGATTATGACAATATAACTAATGAAGGCATTTGTTTCTATGGAAGATTAAACGATTTGAATGATGAAGAATTGGAAAAAGCAAACATTACTAGAGAAGATGTACTTAATGGATTAAATGAGTTTAAAATTAAGTCTGTTTAAGTTTATGTTTTTAATTCCTGAACTAAATATAAAAATTAACTAAATATAAAAATTGTGAAGTGCTAATGGGTTGTGGCAGAGCCATATTATGTATAATACTTCCTCCGCTTGCCGTTATAGACAAAGGATGCGGTACACTTTTATTGGTCACAGTGCTTACAATATGTGGCTGGGTTCCGGGAGCAATTGCTGCTTTAGTTGTGTGCACTAGAACCAAGTAATTATTTTGACGGATTTTGACTCCGATAATTAGTAAAAGTGTAGTAAAATTGTAATTGTTCAAGTATATTACCTACCTTTGAACATCAAATCATTTCTAGAACAATTGAAAAATATATTTGGGTTGTAAAATGCAGAATGAAAATTCAACTGCAGTTCTCTTATTTTCATGTCCTGACAGGAAAGGATTAGTATCAGAAATAACGCATTTTATTTTTGAAAAGGGCGGAAATATCATTGACTTGGATGAACATGTTGCTCCTGAAGAAAAGATTTTCTCTATCAGAGTGGCCTGGGATATGAATAATTTTTCTGTTCCCGCCTCAGAATTAAATAAAACCTTCAGTGAATTAGCTAATAAATTTAATGGGAATTTTGAAGTTAGATTTTTGGAGGAAAAATCGCGGGTAGCAGTTTTTGTTTCAAAGTATGGGCATTGTCTGCACGAGATTCTGTGGCGTCATAGCACTGGAGAATATCCATTCGAGATTCCTTTAATAGTTTCTAATCATGAAGAACTAAAACCTTTGGCAGAACAGTATCAAATTCCTTTTTATTTCTTCCAAATTAATAAAGAAAATAAAATTGAACAGGAGAAAAAGGAATTAAAATTACTCTCAGAATACAAAATTGATACAGTAGTACTTGCACGCTATATGCAGATTTTAAGTTCGCAGTTTGTTGAACAATACCCTAATATGATAATAAATATTCATCATTCTTTTTTACCAGCATTTGCAGGAAGTGAGCCTTATAAACAAGCTTACGAAAGGGGAGTGAAAATAATTGGAGCATCAAGTCATTATGTGACGGAAAAATTGGACGAAGGACCAATTATTGAGCAGGACATAATGAGGATTTCACATAAAGATTCACTGAAAGATTTGATTCACAAGGGCCGGGATTTGGAACGACTAGTGTTAGCAAGAGCACTGATTTATCATGTTGAGCATAGGATACTTGTACTTGGAAGGAAAACAATTATTTTTGATTAGCATCGTGACAATTGTCATATGTTATATGAACTCTTACTTATAAACCCAATTTCTCCTCAAAAATTGGGTTTATAATAAAAAACGTTGTATAACTTAATACTGTTTAAGTAAATCTCGAATTAGATTTCAACAAAGGAGGCAACATTATGAGCAATGATGATTGGATTGACATTACTATGCCTATTGAAAATAATATGGTTCATTGGCCTGGCGATACTGATATAGTAATAAAAAGAACTAATTCAATTGCGAATGGAGATGACTGTAATCTAACCAATCTTTCAATGAGTGCTCATACATCCACACACATGGACGCGCCACTTCATTTCATTGACAATGCAAAAGATATTTCTACTTTACCTTTTGATGCAGTAATTGGAAGTGCGAAAGTCATCAAAATAGAAAATCGTATTTCTATTAATCTTGAAGAACTTAAAAAATATAATATTGAAGAAAACGATCGCCTTCTTTTCAAAACGAACAATTCATCTATAGATTGGAGAATGAAAGACTTTATAAAAAATTATGTTTTTCTTTCCACTGAGGCCGCGAAGTATCTTGTAGAGAAAAAAGTTAAGACGATTGGAATAGATTATTTGTCAATTGCAGGATTAAACAACACATCAGAAGTTCATGAAATTCTTCTTGGAGCAGGAATTTGGATAATTGAAGGCCTGGCTTTAAAAGATGTTTCTGAGGGAACTTATGAACTTATCTGTCTGCCATTAAATTTGATTGGGTCTGACGGTGCCCCAGCTAGAGCAGTTGTTAGGGAAATTTAAAAAGGCTAAAAAACTATTAAATAAACCAAGTTTGATACCTTGACTGATTTCTACCATTCCTCTAATAAATTTAGTTTTACCCCAGTCGCATAATGAACCATGTTATAGTTTCGATTAATACGTACATTATTTATATTTAATTGAACCGATATAATATTTCTATTATCGATTCAATATTATATTTTAATGTTAGAAATTTTAGACTGAATATAGGTCAAATTGATGATGAATAACGTCACTAAACAATTTTTTTTGTTTATCTGAAAAGATTTTTAAATGAGTGTAGAATTACATTTCAATAACGAACGATTTGACGTAGAAAAAGGTCATTCTTTGTTTGAATATGCCGAATTGGTTGGGATTCGCGTACCAACTTCATGTGTCAAACAAGGTAAGTGTAAAGAATGTCTTGTTGAAATCACTGAAGGTATGGAATGTCTATCGCAGCCTACTTACAAAGAAGCGCATTTAAGAGGAACATTAGCTTTGCCTGATAATAATTTCAGGTTATCCTGCCAGACAAAAATTATTGCTGATTCAGGTGTTGTTCGCTGCAACACTATGCGGCGCGGCAAAATGAAGATTGAACATAAAGCCTTTAAACTTCCAACTGCAGATAGAAAACTTAAGCTTGAGCCTGCTGTCACGAGGGATAGCGAAAAAATTTTGATGGATGGAAAAGAAATTGACAGGTCGAATAAGACAATTCATGGTATCGCGATAGACCTTGGTACAACAACAATAGTTGTTCGTTTGTTTAATCTCGAAGATGGCGAGTTAGTTGCAGATTCGTCATTTGAAAATCCGCAAAGATTTGGTGGTTCGGATGTTATGTCGCGCATCCAATATGATACCGAACATAAGGGCAAATTATTGCAAAGAACACTTTCTGGTTATTTGACTCATACAATAGAAGAATTTCCTGTTGATCCGCAATCTATTTACGAAATTGCCGTTGGTGGAAACTCAACAATGCGGGATTTGTTTTTCCGTCTAAGCGTTTATTCAATTGGACAAAACCCTTATCGATCAATTACTGAAATAGAAAGTATAGAAGGGAAAAGAACAACTACATCTCTCATTCAAACTCCCAAAAGGTTGTTGCTTCCTGTTAATCCCAAAGCGCGTGTTTACGGACTTCCTATAATCAGCGGGCATGTTGGTGCCGATGCTGCCGCTTGTATGCTCGCCGTAGATATTGCAAACGAGGAGCGATTGGTTGCAATAATGGATATTGGAACAAATACGGAATTAATTTTGGGGAACAAAGACAGAATTCTTGCTGCTTCGTGTCCTGCCGGACCTGCATTCGAGGGTGGGAAAATTTCATGCGGTATGCCTGGACTCCCCGGAGCAATTGAAAAAGTGAAAATGAATTCAGATGGCTCATTTAATATTGAAGTGGTTGGCGATGGAAAGCCAGAAGGGATCTGTGGCTCCGGCTTGATTGATCTTTTAAGTGAATTGTTGAGGAATTCCAAAATTAATTATCTCGGAAGATTTACTGATGCTGATTCTCTAAATGGTTCGTACGAAGAAGGACTTGAGAAAATTATTCTTTATTCAGATAGCGAACGAGAAATTTTTATTAATGAAAGTGACATAAATGAACTTGCACAAGCAAAGGCAGCTAACGTTGCCGGACTTCATTCTGTCTTTAACAAATATGGAATTAAGTTTAGTGATATTGACGTTTTCTATCTTGCTGGTGGTTTTGGAAGATACCTGAATGTGGAATCTGCAAAAAGAATCGGTCTGATTCCCAACATTGACGATTCTAAAATAGTGCAGGTTGGTAATGCATCTATTGAGGGCGTGAGTATTGCTTTGCTATCTATGACAAAACGTAAAGAACTGGAGGAGCTTGTGAAGAAAATAACACATTGTCGTCTTGAAACAGATCCTGAATTTTTTAACTATTTTGTGGAAGGCTGTCAATTTAATCCGGTTGAATCACTAAGAACTAGTAATGCAGTATGAATGAACTTATTGACAATAATCCTGAAGTCAATGTTATTGAGGATGAATATAAACGTCTTCTCGGCTATCCTCATGATTATCTGCTTGAAGGACGCTCACGGGAATTAGCAGACTGGGCTGCAAAATGGTACAAAGAAAATGGGAAACCCTGGGTTTATGCTAGATATACTGATGAAGTTGATTATTTAAAAAATAAACTTGTAGTTGAAGGAACTGAATTTTCATCAATGAAACTAAGAAAACAACTTACTGATGCGCAGGCTGAAAGCGCAATGTTAGTTGCCCTTTCTGCAGGCAGAGAACTGGAAGAAAAGGCATATCAAGTTTGGAAGGAAGAAAAACCAGATGAGTATTTCTTTCTGGAAGTTTACGGCTCTGCTGTTGTAGAGCGTTTAGTAACTACAACAGGGGCACGTTTTTGTGTCTGGGCGGATACGAATGGTTTAGCTGTTCTACCTCATTATAGCCCTGGTTATCCAGGTTGGGATATTAGAGAACAAAATAAATTTCTTGAACTCATACGGAAAAAAAATAATCATAAATTACCTGGAGAAATCGAGGTTCTCGGAACTGGGATGCTCAAGCCAAAGAAATCACTCCTTGCATTATTTGGTATTACAAAACATCTCGACAAGGTTCAAAATCTCCGGGAATTAGTTCCTTGTGAAAATTGTTCGTTACAAAATTGCCAGTACAGAAGAAAACCATATAAATTTCCTCGTAAGCAGATTGAAGATGTGAATGACCTGCAGCCAGAAACAAATGATGAAGTAAGAAATGGTAATAAAACTTCGAGTGGAAATGATTTTATAAGTGTTCTAACAAAAGATGCAAAATATAATTTCAATACTAAAGCTCTCCAGAAATGGACTAAAGAAAGATTGCATCTTCAAGTTTTGGAGGATAAATCTGTAAAAGCAAATTTTAGGTATGAAGGAACTACATGTTCAAATATGGGTCGTTGCCTGCAGTTTGATTATCATGTTATATTGAGTTGCGGAGATGAGGGGTATAAAATTAATTCACTTAGTTGTAAGCCAGCTCCAGACGATGCAGGATATACTTACATGTGTGAATATATTAAAAGTCCTGATGAACTAATGGCTGAGATTGAAGAAGAAAAACCACTATTAGGAAAGTCATTGGAAGATGTTCTTAATTGGAAACGTGAATTCGATCCGGAAGGATGTTATTGTAAGTCTGACAGCCGGAAATATAAATGGGGGCTTGTTTTTGAAGTTATTCATTATGCATTAGTGCAGTATGAGAATCAAAAAAATTCCCTTTACTTAACAGAATTACGTAGATAGTGTTTTATATATTTTTTATTCATTTGGAGAAAATTTACATTGATAAAAATCTGTGACATTGACCAGACGGCAAAAGAAAAACTGCCGCCAAATTTTATGGATAAGTCTAGAATTGGTGTTCACTACACTGATGCATTTATTAAGCCAATGAACGTAAAGCTCGACGATGGCACACGTATATCTTGCAAACGGAAAGGCTTAAAAATAATGCTTGTTGTTGGTACAAAAAAGGGTGAAGGCTTAATGAGAAGACTTGATGTAAGTAAAGACCCGGTCGTTATGCTAAACACTGCTCTTCAAGTGGCGGCAAAGGCTGCGGAAGTTGAATTAAAAATTACGGACACAGAAATTTTTGTTACACCTTAAATTTTATTTACAGTATTTGTCGTACAACGGCTTTGTGAAGCCATACCTGCCGGTAGGCAAGTCTGTGCAGCTAACTTTTTTGACAACACAAAGTTACTCTAAGGAAACACAAAGTCTCACAAAGTGAAAGGAATAATAATAAAAGATTTCAGAAGGGAAATAATATGAGACCTGAACAATGGGAAACTTTTAAGAAAGCAGCGAGAATGGAAAAGCTGGATAAGATTCCTATGGCATTAATCATTGACAGCCCCTGGATTCCTGGTTATCTGGGGTTAAACCATATGGATTATTATTTGAATCCGGATTTATGGTTCCAATCTAATTTAAAAATTCATCAGGAATATCCTGATATAATTTTTGTTCCTTCCTGGTGGATGGAATACGGAATGGCAGCGGAACCTTCTGCGCTTGGTACAAAGATTAAGTTTTGGCAGGATAACACTCCAAGTGAATATCATACTCTTTATCACATTGAGGACATCGATGATTTCCCGGATTATGAAGTTGAGAATGATGCTTTTATGGCTATGACTTTGCACCGTATCAAAATGCAGAAGCAGCAAATTTTTGATAATGGATATATTCTTCCGCTTGTTACTTCACGCGGACCGTTGTGCACAGCAGGATTCGTTCGCGGCACTACAGAATTTATGATTGATATAGTTGAGAAACCTGAATACGCTCATAAATTAATAAGCCTCTCAACAAATTTAATTATTGACTGGTTGAAAGCTCAAGCTAAAATAATGGGAGATACTGTTGAAGGTATATTTTTATTAGATGATATTGTCGGGTTTATAAACGAAGACCATTACAAGGAATTTGCACATCCTTATCTGAAAAAAATCTGTGATGCTTTTCCGAAAAATTGGGTGAAAATTTATCATAACGATGCAGATATCAATGCTTGTCTGGAGCATCTCCCGGATTGCGGGTTCAACGTATTGAACTGGGGAAAACAAACAGACATTTCCGATGTTAAAAGTAGAGTCGGCAACAGAATGTGTTTGATGGGAAATGTTAATCCTCTTGAAATTGGCGTACGTGGAACCCCTGATGAAGTTTTTGATGCTACTATGGAAGTTCTCGAAAAAAGCGAAGGTGAGGGAATCATTCTTTCTGTCGGCGGTGGTACAAGCCCCGGAATGCCACGGGAAAATATTTTAGCTATGCAGAAAGCTTTAGAAGAATTTAATTCAAAACGATAATCTTAAAGGAAAAATTATTTATGCCTGATTATGCACTAATGAATCAATATCTTTATGAAGGAAAAGCAAAAGAAGTCGAGCAAATGACGAAAGATGCTTTGGCCGAAGGAAAGACTGCACAGGAAATACTAAATGACGGCTTGATTGCCGGAATGAGTGTTGTTGGTGAAGATTTTAAATACAATATACTTTATGTGCCTGAAGTTTTAATTGCAGCCCGCGCTATGAAAGCGGGCATGGCTGTTTTGAAACCACTCCTTTCGGCAAAAGATGCGAATGTTGAACCTGCCGGAGTTCTTTTAATGGGAACTGTTCGGGGCGATCTCCATGATATTGGAAAAAATTTAGTTTGTATGATGGCAGAAGGTGCTGGTTTTGAAGTTCATGATATTGGAGTTGACCAGAGCTTGGAGAAATTTCTTGCTGCAGCTGATAAATGCAACCCTGATATAATTGGAATGAGCGCTTTGCTTACCACCACTATGACTTATATGAAAACTGTGATAGATGGTTTCAAAGAAAAAGGCCGTGAAAATATTAAGATGGCAATTGGCGGTGCACCGGTCAGTCAGATGTATGCTGATGAAATAGGGGCAGACGGCTATGGTTCAGATGCAAGCAGCGCAGTAGATATGTTCTTAAGATTAGTAGAAAAAAAATAAACAAGTTGAGACGCAAAATTTTGCGTCTCTATATAGGAATAAATTAAAATGGCGTTTTATCAAATTTTATATTGGCAGGACATCCCTTCGCAAATTAAAGTATGGGATGATTTTGATGAGAATAAATTAGAGTTGTCACCTAAGTTTATGGCCAAAATTGATTACGTTGCGAGGCAGCAGGGTTTAACAGACGAAAGCAGTTACTTGAGTCAATGGAAATGGGGAGATGAGCAAGAGCGCCCTGGAACTATTGAAGAAGTGGGTGAAACAGTAAAAAAAGAGCTGGAAGCAAATTTTCAAATTTAGATAACAATTGAGTTTTACTTCAAAAAAGGTAATAAAAATGAGGTCAATTCTTAAAGCGCTGGAAAGCGGTAAGGTGCTTATTTCAGACGGCGCATGGGGTACATTCCTTCATAAGCTTGGATTAGAGGTGGGGGAATGTCCTGAAATTTGGAATATCACACATAGGAAAGAAGTTCTTAGTATTGCACAAAGTTACATTGATGCCGGTTCGGATATGGTTTTAACCAACAGCTTTGGAGCGCATCCGATTAGATTAAAACATTATAATCTGCAAGACCGGGCATTCGAATTAAATGAAGCTGCTGCACAAATTTCAAGAGAAGCAGCCGGTGATGATCATTTTGTGCTTGGCTC
>JBJKPP010000050.1:0-2006 GCA_046706145.1 Ignavibacteriaceae bacterium
TGTAAGTTAATTTAACAACGGGTTCTTAGCTCAGTTGGTTAGAGCGTCTGCTTGACGTGCAGAAGGTCATAGGTTCGAATCCTATAGAACCCACGAAAAAGCCGCAAAATGCGGCTTTTTTTTATGCGCTGTATTTTAAAAAAATCAGAATTAGTCAGAATTAATCAGAACTTTCACGAACCTGGGCACATTTTGGGCACCCGATTTCAGGTAAAATTCTTCTCAACAACAATATAAATAGTTGTTACAGAAACCTTGCATTCATTTCCATCTTTTAAGAATTATAAATTTCTCAGGAGTAAACTATGTTGCGTAATAATTCGCTTCAAAATGATTTTTAGTTTATGTATGTTCCATCAGGCAGTTAAATTATAGTTTTTAATATTAGCTGTGGAGGAAAAAAAATTGCTTGAAAATATTGGTTTCGGAAAGCTGTTTGTAGTTCTATTGGTAGCCTGGCTGCTTTTTGGTACAAAGAAAATTCCTGAGCTTACAAAAGGACTTGCTAAAGGTTTAAGCGCTTTCAAAAGCGGATTAAGAGATGTCGAAAATAACATCAAGGAAGAAATCAAAAAAGACAAAGAAGATTAACTATCGAGGTGTAAAATGTTAGAAGACCTGGGTCTTGAAAAAATATTACTTATAGTTCTGGTAATCGTCGTTCTTTTTGGTGCTAAGAAGATTCCTGAACTGGCCAGAAACTTAGGGAAAGGAATAAATGAATTTAAAAAAGGAATGAGAGATATTCAGGACAACGTAGATATTAACAAAGATGAATCGAAAGAGGAAAACAAAAAACTTGAAGCTAAATAGGAAATTTGTCTGTTGAGTAAATGCAACAAAAATTATTCCGAATTACAATTAAAATATTTAAATCTAGATCATATACTATATAGTGAAGTGTCAGTTGAACTTTATAGAAATAAAACTTGGGTGTAGTAATTACACTTTAGTATTTAATTTAATTGAATAGATTGCAGCCCAGTTAATAGTGGGGAAAGATCCTGATTATGTCGGAGTTTGTGTCAGCATTCTTTATCTTACATAAAGGTTAGAAACTTTTTTATTTATCATAAGATCATATCCCGCCTCAAGAATAGCTAATAAATGTTTAATACGGGAAACATTTTTTTAGTAAGATATTAATTAAACATAAGAGGATAATCTAAAATGGTTTATAAAACCTATTATTATCAAAGGTTATGTGAAACCAAAAAAATGATTTTCTTGCCTTAAAAAGATATATTAGTCTCAAAATTATTACTTTCCTTGTTAAAGTTATTTTGCATTATTCAAAAAGATCATTTTATGAAAAAGAAAAATTACTCAACTAATCTTAAATGGGACAAATTAATTATTATTCTTGTTTTATCAATGTCCAGTTTTGTTTTTGGAAAAGGAACTAATGAACATGAATTTCAATTACATAATAATTGGATGATACAATCTACTAAGTTCATTTCTGTCATTGGAAATATTATATCGACAAAAAATTATATCCCCAAAGACTGGTACAAAGCAAAAGTCCCTTCTACAGTTTTAGGCACTTTGGTTGCTGATGGTGAATATTCCAATATTTTTGTAGGAAAGAATCTGCAAAAAATTCCGAAGGAGAGATTTCAAAAGGCCTGGTGGTACAGAACAGAATTTACAATTCCTAACGAAGGATTAAAAACAGTCAAGCTTGAGCTTGATGGTATTATCTACAGCGCTAACATTTGGATGAATGGTGAATTAGTCGCCTCAAAAGACAGCATTTTTGGAACGTTTAGAAGATTTGAACTGAATGTGACAAACGTTGCCAAAATAGGTGAGGAAAATGTTCTGGCTGTTGAAGTATTTCCTCCTGTACCCGGAGATCCTACTCTTGGATTTGTGGATTGGAATCCTGAACCGCCCGACCATAATATGGGGATATGGCGTACAGTTACGTTAAAACTCTCTGGTTCGGTTTCTATTAATTCTCCGTTTGTAATAACTAAGGTTGATACTCAGACTCTAAAAAG
>JBJKPP010000051.1:0-8142 GCA_046706145.1 Ignavibacteriaceae bacterium
AAACCAGCAGCAATTATCTCAGAATCTACAGAATCTTGATAAACAGATTCAGCAAATGCAAAATTCGATGACGCAAAAAAATCAACTTCAAACTTTTAAGAACATGATGAAAATAGTAGATAATTTAATTTCTTTATCGAAGCAGCAAGAAGATTTAAAGAATAAACAAGAGAATTCTGACCAAACCTTATCCTCGATGAGAAGCGCCGCAGATAAACAGGATGAACTATCTAGAAATCTAGACAAGGTTATGCAGCAAATGTCCAACCTGTCTCAAAAGACATTTGCCATAAGTCCGGAAATGGGTAAAGCTTTAGGCGATGCTAAGAAGAACATGAATAATTCTATTCAGTCTATTGTCAATAATAATTCACGCGAAGCAGTAGCAAGCCAGGAAGGCTCAATGGAATCTTTAAACGAAGCAGCCTCAATGATGAAATTTGCAATGGAAGGAATGATGAAGGGCGGACAAGGGCAGGGAGGGTTTATGTCGCTAATGCAGCAACTTCAGCAAATGGCTCAAAAACAAATGAATCTTAACAATCTTACCCAAATGCTGCAGCGGGGAGATCAAGGAAAATTAACTATGGAACAGCAAGCTCAACTCCAAAGGCTGGCGGAACAGCAAGATTTAATTAGAAAATCATTAGACCAGTTAAATCGTGAAGCTAAGATGGCTGGTGAATCGAAGAGGATTCCCGCAGATTTGAACGAAATTGGAAAAGATATGGAACAAGTTGTAACTGACATGAATACACAAAAATTAAATGATAATGTTATCCAAAGGCAGGAAAGAATTTTATCAAGAATGCTTGAGGCTCAAAAATCTGTGTATGAAAAAGACTATGAAAGTAAAAGAGAGTCGGGTGTTGGAGTAGATGTTGTTAGAAAATCGCCTGCAGAGTTGAACCTTTCAAACGATAACTCAAATGAGCAAATAGTTGATGAATTAAATAAGGCTGTTCAGGAAGGTTATACTAGAGATTATCAGGAGCTTATCAGAAAATATTTTGAAACTCTGCAAAAACAAAATGTAAGTAAGTAATTCTATCCGCTTCTTTAGAAATCATTTTCAGATTGCATAGATTGAAGAGTACCATTTTGTCTTCCTGAGTCGAAAAAGCTTTTTATTTTCCAAAGTACTAGCTCTCCCCAATTCTGAATTGACAACCTTTTCAAGCAATAGTTCACATTGCTGAATGAATAATTAACACTCCTTGTACTACCTAACTTATCGATAAAAATGCGTGAATTTTGAAATATTTACAGACGCTAAATTTGCTTACCTCAACAAAATAACTGAATCAAACAATTTGTATTAATCTAATACTGGCACAGGATTTGACTCAATATGAAATACTTTTTGTAACATAGAATGAACCTTAATGCTATAAAAAGAAAGCTATTGTTTAGCTGAAATAAATATTAGAATTTCTAACAATTAAGGAATTGAAGTGGAAAAGTTGCTATTCATAATTGATGATGAAGTTACGGTCTCAAGACTCTTAGCACATTGGGCCAAGGAAAAATGGAATTACGATGTGGAGATTTTTGAGAGTGCTGAAGAAGCCATGGGAAAACTTCATCTAAAGCCAGATTTGATCCTGCTTGATATCATGCTTCCTGGAATGGATGGTATTTCAACATTGAGAAGAATTAAACAATATGATGAAAACTTGCCAGTAATAATATTATCAGGACAAAACAGTATCGAAGTGGCAGTAGAAGCTCTTAGGTATGGAGCTTATGATTATTTCCCTAAGCCGATAGATTCTCAAAGGCTTGAAGCTGTAGCAAAGAACGCAATTAAAAATTATGATTTGGCAAGAGAATTAGAGAACTTGAAAGAGAATGTCCAGAGAGAATATAGTTTTGATAATTTAATTTCTGCAGATAATAAAATGCAGGAAGTATTCAAACTAGTAACCAAGGTTTTGGATAACGACATCACAGTTTTGATTCATGGCGAAAGTGGTACTGGTAAAGAGTTAATCGCACGAGCTATCCATTTTAATGGTCATAGAAAGGATAAACCTTTTGTAGTAGTAAACTGTGCTTCCATTCCACGCGAATTATTGGAAAGCGAACTCTTTGGGCACGAAAGAGGTTCTTTTACCGGAGCTCATCAAAGGAAATTAGGAAAGTTTGAAGTTGCACGAGGTGGAACTTTATTTCTCGATGAAGTTGGTGAACTAGAGATGCTTCTTCAAGCAAAACTTCTTAGAGTTATTCAGGAAAAAGAATTTGAAAGAGTCGGCGGGACGGAAGTAATAAAAACAGATGTTAGAATAATTTCCGCTACGAATAGAGACCTGAAAAAAGCTGTTGATGAAAAAGAATTTAGAGAAGATCTTTTCTATCGTCTTAATTCATTTCCTATTTACATACCTCCATTAAGACAGAGAAAAGGTGATATATTAGTTCTGGCGCATCATTTTTTGGATACTTTTAACAAGAAATTAGGAAAAGACATAAAAGGTTTTTCTAAAAAGGCACTTAAACTTATTTATGATTACAGTTGGCCAGGAAATATAAGAGAGATGGAAAATACGATTGAAAGGTGTTTAATAATTGCTGAAAAAGACGTAATTGACGTGGATGATCTGCCGCCTCACTTGAAATCGGCTGAGCCTATATATGATGATTATGATGGTGGATTTTTTCCAGAAAATGAAATTATACCCTTTGAAAAAATTAAAGAAGAATCAATAAAACACGCATTAAAAGTCACAAAGGGTAATATCGTTGAAGCAGCAAAAAAACTTCAGCTAGGTAGAGCTACTATATATAGACTGATGGATAAGTACAATATTGAAAATCATTATTATCAGAGTTAGGAGAATGATTTATGGAATTTGAAAAAGATATAAAAGGTGATATTTTAATTGAATCAGTGAATCTTTCGAGAGCTACAATGAAAGAAGCTGAGGAATTCAAGAATATACTCGAAGATGATATCTCAAGAGGATGGAAGAAAATTTTAGTTGATCTTTCTGGCTGTGAATTTATAGATTCAACCTTTTTGGGTGTTCTGGTTATCTCCTTGAAGAGAGTTACAGCCAAAGCAGGAGACATGAAATTAGTTGGGTTTCAACCCGGGGTTAAATCTATGTTTGAACTTACAAGAATGTACCGAGTTTTCGAATCTTACCCAACCAGAGAGAAAGCGCTGCAAAGTTACCAGAGAAGTAAAGAAAAAGAATCGAAAACTGCGCATTCTTAAAAAAATTATGAGAGTTAGATGGGCGCCAATGACCAAAAATCTATTTTAGTAATCGATGATGATAAAACCGTTAGGAGGCTACTCAGTTTCAACTTAGGCAAAAATGGATATAAAACGTACGAAGCTGAATCAGCGTTTGAGGGTTTCAATTACCTTAATCAGAACAGGATAGATTTGGTTTTATGTGATGTCAAAATGAACGATATGGACGGTTTCTCATTTTGCAAGCAAGTTAGAAATAACCAGAACCATAAAACACTCCCTTTCATTTTCGTTACAGCTAATAACTCAATAGAATACAGAAATCAGGCTCTTGAAGTTGGGGGCGATGATTTTATTTCAAAACCATTCAACGTTGAAGAACTTGTTATTAAAGTAAAATCTTTAGTTAGACGTACTGAGATTTACAAAGCGTACGTAACAAAACAAAATTTTCAGAATTTTTCTTCAAAGACACCTAAAGTCTTAATTATAGATGACGATATTTCGATTGCCAAAATTTATCAGTTCAGTCTAAAAAAATCAGGTATTGACTGTGAATTTGCATTGAACGCGGAACAAGGCTTCAAACTAGCAAAAGAAATTCGTCCGGATTTGATTATCTCAGATATAGTTATGCCGGATATAAGTGGCTTTGATTTTAGGAAGATGCTCTTAAATGATCAGGAACTTAATTCAACTCCCTTTATTTTTCTCACTTCAAAAGAAGAAGAAAAAGATATTCTGGAAGGCTATGAGTTGGGTGTTAATGATTATGTTGTAAAAACTAATGGGCCAAATGTGTTGACGGCAAAAGTGAAATCAATTATAAAAAATTATAGAAATGAAAAACAAAAATTAGTTTCCGAACTTAACAATGCAGCGGATTCAATGCGTGTTAAAGTGATTCCTGATACTAACCCACTCTTTGAGGGATATCAAATAAACTTCCGGCACCAGAGTTTTCAAGATATTCCTGGTGGGGATTTTATCGATTTTATACAATTAGATAAATCTAACTTAGCAGTTATACTTGGTGATGTAATGGGTAAAAAATGGGGTGCGTGGTATTTTGCGATTGCTTATGCTGGCTATATTAGAAGTGCAGTTAGGTTAGCCCTCAAATCTGCTGAAGAGTATTCACCAAGCAAGATTCTTCAAAATGTAAACCAATCAGTTTATGAAGATTCCAAAATATCCGAAGTGTTCACAACGTTATCCATAGTTATAATTAATAATGACAATGGAATATTAAAATATTCAGGTGCGGGTGATCTTCCAATCTTTGTAAAAAGAAATGAAGAAAATAAAGTAACCAAGTTGAAATCGGAGGGATTGTTATTAGGTTTTGCGCTGGATGGAGAATACAATGATAAAATATTGAAACTAAAAACCAAAGATTTAATATATATGCTCACGGACGGGATAGTAGAATCCCGCAACAAGGAAGGCGTAGCTTTCGGTGAAACTAATTTTGAGAAGCTTATAAACGAAATTGGGACGGAGAAAGTTGAAGCCGATCAAGTTATGTCTCATATCAAGACATTTACCTCGGATTTTTTTGATGATGATGTTAGCATTATAACAATAAAAAGAAATTGATAACACAAAGGTAATTTACTTTTTTGCAAATTCTTTTTATGTTGGCATCATAGAAGGAGGGTATTATGAAGGGTGATGTCACCAGAAAGGGGGCAGACTTTTTATCTTTTCAAGAGGTGTTTTTCAATTCTTTCAAGAGTGGAGTAGCCGGGTTTGTTGTTTTTATAACCTTGTCCATTGCCACAAGATTTGTTGATTCTATTTTTTTTGAAAGCAGTCACCATTTTGTAGTAATGGAATTATGGGATTTGTTGTTAGGTGTTTTATGCTTTGCTCTAGTATTTACTTTCAAGTTTTTGGAGCGGTACCAAAAAATTAAGTAGTTTTACACATCGGTACTCATCTGTAATTTTTCTGTTCGGTCAGCTATTTTAAGCTGTTCGATAAGTTCGTCTAATTCACCTTCAATTATATGCGACAGGTTATAAAGGGTCAAATTGATTCGGTGATCTGTTATGCGGTTTTGTGGAAAGTTGTACGTCCTAATCTTTTCACTTCTATCGCCTGTTCTTACCATGGATTTCCTTTTAGCAGAAATCTCTTGATTCTGTTTTTTAAGTTCCATGTCGTATAACCTTGCCTTGAGAACTTTCAATGCCTTTTGTCTATTTTTTAACTGTGATCTTTCATCTTGGCATTGTACAACAGTACCTGTTGGGATATGAGTTATTCTAATTGCCGTCTCAACTTTATTAACATTTTGACCGCCGGCTCCGCCGGCTCTGTAAACATCAATTTTCAAATCGGCAGGATCAATATCAATTTGCACATCTTCTGCTTCAGGCAGAACAGCTACAGATGCAGCAGAAGTATGGACTCTGCCGCTGCCTTCTGTTTCAGGTACTCTTTGCACTCTATGTACACCGCTTTCAAACTTTAGGTCTGCAAAAACACTCTTGCCACTTATAGAGAAAACAACTTCTTTGATTCCACCCAAACCAGTGTCGTTTATATCTATAAGTTCAGTTTTCCAACCTTTAATTTCTGCATACCTGCTGTACATTCTAAAAAGGTCGTTGGCAAATAGAGCTGCTTCCTCTCCGCCAGTGCCTGCTCTAATTTCCATTATAACGTCCTTGTCATCGTCTTTATCCTTTGGAAGCAATAAGATTTTTATTTGCTCTTCAAGGGTGTCTCTTTTCTGTCCCAGTTCGCTAAGTTCTTCTTCGGCAATTTCAGCCAGTTCTTTATCGTTTCCTGACTCGATAATTTTTTTATTTTCGTCTATATCTTTAATTATTTTTGAATAATGATTGTACGAGTTCACAATTTCTTCTAAATCGCTTCTTTCCTTGCTTAAACTTATAAGTTTCTCTCTATTCGAAAGATTTTCGGGATCAGCAAGCTGTTGATTAATGTTATCGTATTTTTCTTTTATTTTTCCTAATCTTTCTAATAAGTCCATTTTTCAATAATTAATCTTTTTTGGCGCTTCAAAGTTAATAAATATTCTTGTATGAAATAATTATATAGTGATTTTTCAAACATTGCCCGCAGATTTATTGTATGGTAATAAGACAAGCAGTATTAATTACAGATGGAAATACACTTTAATTGTCATCGTTTATTCTTAAATTTACCAATTGTATTTAAAGATTAATCAGAAAAGATGAAAAAATTCGATATTCCTTCATTTTATAGAGGAAAAATAATAACAAAGATTAAGGAAGCTAAGAGATCCGGCGACCCTAAGAAAAAGGACTTTTCTCCGACGATTTTGAATTTTGGAGAGGTACAGTTCATAATTCCACGCCATTTTGGATTTTGCTACGGTGTTGAAAACGCAATAGAAATTGCTTACAGAACAGTTGAAGAAAATCCTGGAAAGAGAATTTTCCTACTCAGTGAGATGATACACAATCCTGAAGTTAATGCTGACCTAAAAAAAAGAGGCGTCAGGTTTTTGATGGATACTTCCGGTAATCGTTTAATTGATTGGAGTGATTTAAAACCGCAAGACGCGGTAATAATTCCTGCCTTTGGAACTACTTTGGAAATAGAAAAAGAATTAAATGAGATTGGAATTAATCCTTATAAGTATAACACAACCTGTCCTTTTGTTGAAAAAGTCTGGAATAGGTCGGAACAACTTGGTCAGAATGATTACACTGTAATAATTCATGGTAAATATCTCCACGAAGAAACTCGTGCAACTTTTTCTCATACTGTTAAGCGTGCTCCATCGGTTATAGTAAAGAACCTTGAAGAAGCCAAGGTACTTGGCTCTGTAATTAAAAATGAGGACGAAGATAAGTTTCCCGAATTCTTTAAAGGTAAACACTCAAAAAACTTTAATGTGAAGAAAGACCTCCAGAGAATAGGAGTGGTAAATCAAACAACGATGCTTGCTACAGAAACTCAAGCTATCTCAGATTTCTTAAAGAACATAATGATTGAAAAGTATGGAACTGAAAACTTAAAAGAACATTATGCAGAAACTAGAGATACGCTTTGTTATGCAACATACGATAATCAACAAGCGACCTTAAAAGTTCTTGAGGAAGACGCTGACTTAGCAATTGTTGTTGGTGGTTATAATAGTTCAAATACCGGTCACATTGTTGAACTTTGTGAAGGAAAGTTTGAAACGTATTTTATTTTGTCTGCAGAGAAAATTGTTGATAGGTATAACGTAAAACATTTTAATATTCACTCTAAAAAAGAAATAAAGTCAACCAAATTTATTCCTAATAAAGAAAATGTAAATATTGTTCTGACCAGCGGCGCCTCGTGTCCGGATGCTTTGGTTGAAGAAGTAATGCTTACAATATTAACTTTCTTTGAAGATGTTAGGCCAATCGAGAAAGTGTTAAATGAGCAATTATCTTTGGCCTGACTTCATGCTAGAAGGCAGCTTATTTCAAGATAATTCTATAAACTATTTTTTTAAATAGGAAAAAACTAATGCCATATAATTTAATTAAGAAATCAGAATTTGATAAAGTTAAATCCTCCAATGGGGAATGGTCAAAAAGAATGCAATTGTTTGCCGATATGTGCCGGTATAATACTTTAGTTGCAGTTAAAAAAGCAGGTTCAGGGCATCTGGGTTCAAGCCTGAGTGCAATGGATATTATTACATATCTTTATCTAAATGAACTTAACGTTCTGGAAGTTGGCTTAGATTCTGAAGACAGGGATATTTATTTCTCATCAAAAGGTCACGATGTTCCGGGTCTTTATTCACTTTTTTATGCACTTGGAATCTTACCGGAAGAAAAACTTCTTGGACTTAGAAGATTGCACGGCCTAGATGGTCACCCTGAAGTTAGAATTCCAGGAATAGAAGCAAGTACCGGTTCCCTTGGAATGGGAATTTCAAAAGGCAAAGGAATGGC
>JBJKPP010000052.1:0-5805 GCA_046706145.1 Ignavibacteriaceae bacterium
CCTGGCAGACGAAGTGCAAATCAAAAAGCTTCAAAAGATTAAACTTAAAAATTATAACAGCAAGCCTTTGATAATTTCTTCAGTAACTAAATTTGGAATTGATGGTTTGCTGGATGAATTGTGGAAAGTTTTGGGTGAACCGGGATAACTTAAAGAGACTTCTGAAAAATTCTGGTTTGTCATTTCGAAGGACCCCGACAAGTCGGGGGACTGAGAAATCTTTATAAAAATTTTGATTTCTCCCTTCGGTCGAAATGACAATTCTGATATGTTTATAATTTTTCAGAAGCCTCATAAAGTAATTTCAACCTAAAACTAAATTATAATCTCTTTTATCTCCTATACTTTTTTGTCCAATCTCTAATAATGAAACCTAGAATAATGAAGACAACGCCCAAAATCATCTGGAGACGCGCTGATGGAGTATAGAAAAAGTCGCTTACGCCGTATTGTGTGGTTGGCCAGAAATCGCTTATATCCAATCTGAGAAAGTTATAGAAGAATAAAATTGCTCCGCCGACAAAACAAATTAAATCAATTAAAATAAAACAAACAGTAAGTATAGTTTTTTTTGAATCCACAGTAATTCCTTGCTTATAAAAGTAAAATTAATTCATTTTCTGCTTAAATGTAATTTGTGGAGTAAACAAATAAAAGAAGTTATAACGTAATACCATTCTATTTATTCCAATCTCACTTTTTTCTTGTTTTTCATGCGTAATCTTGCGAAGTTTAAACCTAAAGGGCACTATCCCTACTTTATTTCAATTAGTTGAACAAAATGTCAAAAAACAACTAAAATAAACCCAGCTGCCATTAGGAGAATAAAATAGAAAGCGAAAAAAATCATACCACGAGTAAAGGTGGGATTTCAATAGTTCCTAATCCACCTAATCAAACTCCCGATGCACCCAAAGGCGGCAATCCATCCCCATATATTATCGAAACCCCCAAGAACAAAGGAATATTTTGGCTTACGCTTGCTCTCGTCGTAGTTAGTGGTGTTTATGCTTTCTTCTCCATGCTTCAATGGTCCTCTATGAATCATAATGTTCAAATTGCCAATGATAACTTTAAACTTGCCCAAAAAACGGCCAGAGTCAGTTTGAGTGCATATATCCAGGTTCTTAATGTAAAAATAACACAAATGAAAGAGGGCGATTCTCTAGCTCTTGCCGTGACCTTTCTCAATGATGGACGTACTCCCGCTTTTGATATGTATGCCATTATTAGAGTGAAACCTGGAGGTAGACCATCCGACAAAACTATTTCTCCGAACGAATGGAGTAGATTGAGAAACTTGCCACCCTCTGATATAAGCTATTTTGTTGGCTCTCATGATTCTGTTACTGTCCCCATTCCTACACCTTACGTAATAAAAGATAACACTACTATTCCTGCTTGGAGGCACGGATATAAATTCCTAGGAATATTTGGTTATATCTTTTATAAGAATGTTTTCAGGGATTCTTGCTACAGCCAAATTTCTATGTTTTATGACCACAGAACGGGTAGATTTAAATATAGAACCAAAGATAATGATATATATACAGGCAGTAATCCAAATTAGCCCATTACCCCAAACCGTCACTTTTGATATTTTTCGGCAATGTTTCTATATTTACAAGCTAAAATATTTTGCGGCGGGGTAGCTCAGTAGGTTAGAGCAGTGGAATCATAATCCACGTGTCGGGGGTTCGAATCCCTCCCCCGCTACATAGCTCGAATCTCGAGCGGTTTTTGTACGTAAGCTGCGATAAAGAAAGGAGATAGAATGTACACGGTACTAATGATTCTTGCGTCTTTAGTTTCCATTATTTTGATGGTGATTGTCTTACTGCAATCCGGTAAAGGCGAAGGTTTGGCCGGTACTTTTGGCGGGCCTGCAAGTATGGGACAAATGTTTGGAACTAGAAGAACAGCTGATTTTCTCAGCAAAGCGACATGGTGGCTAGGCGGCATTCTGGTTTTCCTCGCAATCTTGATAAATATGTTCTTTCTTCCGGGCGCTACAAGTGCAAGCCAGAGAGAAAGTATTATACAGCAATCCAGCAGGCAAGCGATTCCTCAGCAGCCATCGCTTCCGCAGCAAATGCCTCAGGTTCAGCAGAATCAAGGCAGCAAAACTACTGTGCCGACTACGAAACCGAATACAAAGTAGAATAATCTGTTGTGGAGTTGAAAGGGGATGGGCTTATTCGATAGCGGACAAAGTTGCGATTATGCGGTCTTGAACTTCGTGGTAATATCTTTCACTTCCTCTGTCGAAATGAAAAAGCATACTCACGATTAATTCGTTCTTCTGCATTGTCTTAATATAGCCGGACACATTTGAAACCCCGTTAAGTGTTCCGGTCTTACCTCTAAAATTATTTTCTGCAGTTGTATGAATCATTCTATCTTCGAGAGTTCCGTCAACTCCTGCAATGCTTAGTGAGTTATAAAAATATTGGAAATCCCTGAGGTCAAAATACATTTTTTCCAGAAGACCGATAATTGCACATGGAGTCATCGTATTGTATTTTGAAATTCCCGAACCATCTACTACAGAAGTACCCAGAGAATAAATTCCGTTATCATTAATGAAATCAAGAATAGCTTGTGTAGAATAAAGTGAATTGCCCTGTTTTTTGCTCGAAAAAGCGCCAAGAGTTTTGAACAAGCATTCGGCTAAAAAGTTATCGCTGTGTTTGTTTATTCTTTTAATCAAATCTTTGAGCATTACTTTAGATTCAGCCAAAGTAGTTACGTTCTCAGGAGTAATTCCTTTCTCTGCTTTTCCATAGACTTTAATACCGTGCCGCCTTAGACTTGAGCGAAGTATTTCGGCTGCTTCAAGAGGAGGGCTCTTAAAATAATGAATAAATCTTCTGTAGTGTCTGTGCCTATATCTTTTGTAAGTAATTACCGTATTTCTATTTACAACTAATGCGGAAACCGGGGGGATTCTAACGTGGGAATGTTCTTGTTCAATCCAGTCAGCTCTTTTGTAAATTTCGTCGAAATAAGAATCGTCTCCTATGATATTTCCTGTAACTTTCTTAATGCCCATCTTTCTTAAAACAATAACCATTGAATCTATGTCTCTGCTGGTAAAAAGGGAATTTCCGTAACCTTTCAAATATAAATTACCGTTGATAACACCATCCTTTAAGTTTTTATCGTCAGTGTAAAGCACAGTTTTCAAGGGATAATCCGGACCCATCAATTCCAGAGCAGTTGCGGTTGTAAAAAGTTTTGTGTTTGAAGCGGGAACCATCGGCTTCTTTGCATTGATTTGGAAAATCGTATCTCTAGTTAAAGGATTGTAAACAAGAACAGCAGCAACTGTTGAAGAAGGTAACTCATCGATAATTTTTCTTATCCGGTTTTCAGCTTTCTCTAGTGAAATTCCGAATACATTTGTGGCGAGGAGTAAAAAAACAAAGAAGAATTTTTTCATCAACCTTATTTTTATTTTACAGGAAATTATTAAGGCCTGCCTGCCGGTAGGCGTAGGCAAGGTTTAAAAATTTACTTATCTTTGTGTTCTCAAAGACCAAAACTTAAGAAAAATAAAATATTTTGCAAGTCCCGACATCTTCAATTGGCGACAAACTTTCGCTTAATAATAGGAAATAAATATGCCTAAAAAAAAGTCCTTGCTCAAAGCATATGAAGACACTGAATTCTTAAATTCCTCTGACGGAAGAATTATAAGGATTCTCTCAGAGTTTTTGCAGCCTCAAGTTCAATTTAGAAAGTTGAAAATTGTTGATACGATCGTCTTCTTCGGTTCAGCAAGATTGATATCTAAAAAAGATGCGCTAAAAAAACTAAATGAATTTAGAACTGTAAATCCCCAAAAAACAAAAGACCTGGCAGAAAAACTAAAGTTGGCAGAGCATAATGTTAGAATGTCAAAGTATTATGAAGATGCTGTAGAACTATCAAAAAAATTAACTGAATGGTCGATGGGCTTGGAGACCCAGGCAAAAAGATTTATAGTTTGTACCGGCGGCGGCCCCGGAATTATGGAAGCGGCAAACAAGGGAGCAAAGCTGGCTGGCGGCTATTCTGTTGGACTTAACATCAGTATTCCGTTTGAGCAGTTTGTAAATAAATATGTACCCGATAACCTGGCTTTTGAATTTCATTACTTCTTTATGAGAAAATTCTGGTTCGCTTACTTAGCGAAATCCTTAATTGTTTTTCCTGGTGGATTCGGAACAATGGATGAATTTTTTGAAATTCTGACCCTTCTGCAAACGCGAAAGATAAAGAAGAAAATGCTTCTCATAGTTTATGATGAAAATTACTGGAAAGGAATATTAAACTTTGATGCTCTTGTTCAGAATGCTTTGATTAATGAAGATGATTTAAAGTTATTTAGATTTTGCAATACTGTTGATGAAGCTTTTAAAGTTATAAAAGAATTTTTCGAGAAGAATTATTTAACTGAAAAAGAAATCAAAAGGGAAGAACCCAGAATAGATTTGGAATAAGTTTTTAAAAACAAAAAAGCCCCGACATGTCGGGGCAATTTATTATTCATTAGAATCAGTTCTTTGCGCTCTTCGTTCTGCTTTAAGCCTTTCCATTCTTTTCTTTACAGAAGGCTTAACAAAGAAAGTTCTTTTCTTGAATTCTTTAAGAACTCCTGATCTTTCGTATTTTTTCTTGAACCTTCTTAGCGCTTTGTCGATGGATTCATTTTCACCGATATTAATACCAACCAAGTATTTTCACCTCGCTTTATTCTTGAGATTTAAGATAATGATTCGATAAGTTTTTTATTTCCGCTCTTTTGAAACTCTACTGAAATCGATTTTTGGCCGTTGGAAAGAGTTTCCTTTGAAACGACTCTACCAAAATCATCCCATTCTTTATGATATATAGATTCTCCAATTTGGAATGACTTGCTGGGAGAATATACAGTACAATCTTCGTTTTCAATTCCGTCAAGAGATGGCTTTTTATCCATCACGTCATTTTCCATATCAATGATGGTTGTTTGTTTACATTTTTTGCATTTTGCCCATCTCTTATTCTCCCCGCCTATTAAGACAGTTTCGTTTACAATTTCCATTTTTGTAACTGTGTTGCAGTTTATACAAAAAGCTTCTATATTTTTAACTCTCGCCATGAAATAATCCTTAATAAGACCAAACTTTAAAATATGATTCTCTCGAAGGATAATCAAGGTTTTAAATTGTCAAGTTTTACTTGTCATTTTCCGTCGGGGTAACTACAAGAACGGGGCATTTTGCATATCTAATCACTTTTTCGGCAACACTTCCCAATAAAGTGTGCAAAATTCCAGTTGTACCGTGGGTGGCAAGTACAATTGTTCCAATATTATGTTCATCTGCATACTTTGTAATTTCCTGATAATCGATTCCTTTTCTTATAGCAGACTCGATTTCAATTTTACTGCTTCCGGCCTCTTTTTTTACCTTTTCAATAACTTTATTCATTGACTCCTTTGCATCATCTTCAATTGTTTTTACTATTTTTTCCTCAGAAAGGTCCAATGAATGAATAGTTAGAATTGGCGGTGTTTTTTCAAGAACATGAAGTACATGCAGTTTAGCTTCGTAACGGTCGGCTAAGTCCACTGCATATTTTACAGCAGTATAAGACAATTTGCTAAAATCTGTGGTTAGAAGGATATTCTTTATGTTTATCATAATCGGAATCCTTTTAATAAATGTTGGTTAAATTTCTTCCCACTTTCCTTAAAGTCTTAACTTTTTAAGCACGGAACACTAGGCCGTTCGGAACGTACCCGTTAGAATCTTCAACATCGCAAACAAAACCATTTAC
>JBJKPP010000053.1:0-4019 GCA_046706145.1 Ignavibacteriaceae bacterium
AAATCATAACAATCATAAGAACTAGGGGAGTAACATACTTCATTATGTAATAGAAAATCCGCGGTATTTGAAAGTCTCCACCGGCATTCATTTCTGCCCAGGCCTTATCAGCACCAAAAACCCACATAAACAATATTGTCTCAACTAAAGAGAAAACAACCAAACTAAAAGTACCTGCCCAATAATCCATTTCATCAAGAAATCCGTGTTTTAAGAAGAAGATGACAAACTGAACGGCAATTAAAACCACAATAGCCAAAGTCCCTACAGCCTTTTTTCTATCCATTCCAAATTCATCTTCAAGAAAAGCTACTAAGGGTTGTCCCATTGCTACGGAAGAAGTAATACCAGCAAAGAATAAAAGCAAGAACCACAAAAAACCGAATAATTCACCTACCGGAATTTTCTGAAAAATTAAAGGCATAGAAACGAATCCTAAGTCGAACGCACCGCCCGCCGCAAAAGTTTTCGTTGCATCTAATCCGAAAAAAGCAACCGCTACAGGAATTGCGATAGTGCCGCCAAGAATAACCTCTGCAAATTCATTTGTTGCTGCTGTAGTTAATCCTGATAATGCAATATCATCTTTGGGAGAAAGGTAACTGGCATAAGCATGTATTGTGCCCATCCCGACTGAAAGTGTAAAAAATATTTGCCCGGCTGCAGCAAGCCATATTTTAGGATTGCCCAGCTCACTAAAATTTGGATTCCATATAAATCCAAGACCGGCCCAAACTGAATTTTGAGGATGAGCAGGGTCAGGTGTTCCCAATGTTAAAACTCTTACGACCAGAATAGCTGCGAAAAGGAATAGAAGCGGCATTGCTATCTTTGCCAATTTTTCTATGCCTTTCGAAATTCCTTTATATAAAATCCAGAAGTTGATTGCAAACGTAACAAGCATTAATATATATGCTGGAACCAAGCTTGAAAAATGAGTTCCGACTTCTCTACCTTGATAACTGTAAAGAAAACTCTTCATAGCATGGAAAGAAGACTCATCAAAATAAGTTCTTGTCACAGAAAAAATGCTGAAGCCTAATGTCCATGATTCAATGTAAGTGTAATAAATCATTATCGTAAGAGAAACAAACAACCCAAGTGCGCCAAAATATTTTGCAGCAGGATTTTTCCAGATAACATCAAACATCCCCGGAGCGCTCCCATGTTTGTATTTGCCACCGTGTCTTCCAATGCCCCATTCAATCCACATTAATGGGATTCCCAGGATAAGAAAGAAAATGAAATATGGAATCATGAAGGCACCGCCTCCATTTTCAGCAGCCTGCACCGGAAATCTTAAGAAATTTCCCAGACCAACGGCGTTTCCAGCAACAGCCAAAATCAATCCCAGCTTTGAAGCCCACTGTTCTCTTTCTCCGTTTTGAGGCATCTGTTTTCCTCCGAGTGTGAAAATTTGGTTTTAAATTGAGCCAATATAATAATTTATAATTTTTATTATCAATAATAAAATAGAATAATTGACAATTTCTGAAACGGCAGTATTCTCTTAATGAGTCTGAAATGTCTTAAAATTGGATGATATAAACCACATACTTGAGATTTTTCTGTTAACAATATTGAAAATATTTATTAAATTTATTTAACATAAATAGTGAGCTCAGCAAGCCGGTAATTACTTTTTCTCAATATCCTCAAAACAGAAGTGAATTCTGTGATTTCATTTTCAGGGGTTTGATGTCAGATGTTAAGAGTTATTGATGTTTTAAAATATTTTTTACAAAATAAAAGATAAACAAAATGATAAATGAAAATACACTTTATAATTTTTGGTATGGTTGTCTTAAGAAATTTCCTGAGAAAGAAGCAGTAGTTTGGTGGAAAAATGGAGAGGAACCCTATAGATGGACTTATCTTGAGCTTTTTTCTCTTTCAGAAAAATTTGCAGTAGAGTTGAAGAACAAAGGTATTAAAAAAGGAGAAGTTTGTGCTATAATTATGAGGCACAATATGTATTTCTATCCTATTTATTTAGCAGTTATTATGATTGGAGCTATCCCGACAGTTCTTGTTCATCCAAATCCGCGACTTCATCAAGAAAAATTTGTTAGCGGTATAATGGGGATGACAAAAAAGTCAGGCCTAGATTGGATTTTAACTGAAAAAGATTTTGAAAATATTCTGCATTCAATCGTTTATTTTGCAGAGAATACCGTTAAAGGTATGCTTTATCCAATAGAAAATATTGGCAGGGTTTCTGTCACCGGGCAAGACCTCCAGAAGATAAGAGAAAATTTTAAAGACGTAAGCGAAACTGACCCATTACTTTTGCAGCATTCATCCGGTACAACGGGCTTGCAAAAACCTGTACTTTTAACTCACGGTGCGGTCTGCAGGCATTTGATAAATTATTCAAGTGCTATCCAGTTAACTGAAGATGACAAAGTGGTAAACTGGCTTCCTTTTTATCACGATATGGGTTTAATAGCTGCTTTCCATCTGGCTTTGGCAATGGGAATAACCTCAGTACAAATGGACCCTTTTGAGTGGGCGCTCAAGCCAACAATAATATTCGATGCTATTAAAAAAGAAAGGGCAACTTTAACATGGATGCCAAATTTTGCATTTAATTTTTTAGCATCGAAAATTAAAGAGGAAGAACTTGGGAAATATGATTTAGGAACAATGAGAATGTTTATTAACTGTGCAGAACCTATTCGTCATGAAAGTTTGGAGAAATTTAAAATACGTTTTATTCCTGTTAATTTAAATAATAAATCAGTTGCAAGCAGTTATGCAATGGCAGAAGCTACTTTTGCTGTAACCCAATCAGTGCCGGGGGAAGAACTTCCAAAATTATATGTGGATGCATCAGAACTCGAAAAAGGAAATATTAATATTATTAAAGAGAAATCCAGTAACACAAGAGTTTTAACCTCTTCGGGTAGAATAATTAATGGCTGTAGATTGAGAATTATAGATGAAGAAGGTCATGATTTGGATGAGAAACAATTAGGTGAAATCTTGGTGAAATCGGAGTCTTTGTTTTCCGAATATAGAAATTATCCTGAAAAAACTAAAGATGCTTTGCAAAATGGCTGGTATCTTAGCGGAGATAATGGATTTATGTATAAAGATAATTTATATGTATTAGGAAGAAAAGATGATATCATTGTTTCTTCTGGCAGCAGGATATATCCGGAAGATATTGAAAACAGTGTGAACGATGTAGTGGGAGTTATTCCCGGTCGAGTAGTAGCTTTTGGTCAATATGAAGAAACAGTTGGTACAAATGTGGTTTGTGTAATTTCAGAAACTGATTACACTACAGCAAAGGATAAACGGCACTTGAAAACCCAGATAATACAGGCAGGTATGGAGATAAACGTAAATATCAGGAAGGTCTATTTAGTTCCGCATAAATGGCTAATTAAAACCTCTTCCGGTAAGTTAAGTAGAAAAGAAAACAAGAAGAAAGCCCTTGAAGAAAGCAAGAATATCGAAATTTAGTTCCTTATATCCCTGAGACTTAACTTTTTAACTCAGTAGTAATTCAGTTACTTACTGATAAGTCACAAATTTCTTATTTTAGATCCCATACTTTATTTTAGTTGCAAATTCCATTGGAAGGAGACATGAATGCGATTTTTCTTTTTCTTAATATTATTTCCAGCTTTAATTTCTTTTTCACAATCAAAAAATGAAATGGATAAAGTTCAACAAATCATAAATAAAGTAAGGGAAAATTACGCTCCCGACAAAAGGACCGCTGTTTTTGATATTTCTGCTGAAGCAAAAGCAGGAGGGATATTATTGGCAGGTGAAACTAATCTTGTAAAAGCAAAAGATAAATTAGTTTCGGATTTGCATGCCGACCATATTAAAGTGGACAACCAGATAGAAGTTTTGCCGTCTAAAAATTTGAAAGGTAAAATATACGGCGTTATTAATTTATCCGTAGCAAATATTCGTTCCCATCCGGCTAATTCAGCAGAATTAGTTACACAAGCTTTATTGGGTACGCCTGTGATGGTTTACAAACGAATTAAGGATTGGTT
>JBJKPP010000054.1:0-11651 GCA_046706145.1 Ignavibacteriaceae bacterium
TCAATAAATTAGTATTGTTTTATGCTGTGTAAATATCAAATTATAATTATCTGAACAAAATTCCAATTGAAATAATAAACAGCAAATATGCATTTTTACCATAAAACCTATTTATAGCCTTTTTCCATTTGGGCTGACCGCTCATAACAATATAATAGTATGCGGTATTCTTAGACGTTATCTTTACGACATCAAAAAACAAATAACAAAAAGGAGGATTAGATGAAAACACTATCCGTAATTTTCGTTATTCTAGCCTTAATCTTTGTTTCTTCTACTTTAGCCAACGGTGCTGTAAGATCCGAAACTGAAAGGGCCAAAATTGCTGATAATCTTAGAGAAGGGCTAATTTCTGAAAATGAGGGCTTACGTGTAAGTTCGGCTCACGTTCTCAGCAGTTTACTTGATGCGAAGGTAATTGAAAAGGATGACGCATCCGGTTCACTAATTCCTTTGCTTAAAATGTTGAACAACGGGCCAACGGATGAAGAAAGAATAACCGCTGCATTGGCTCTCTATAAAATAGGTAATAAAATAGGAATTTACAGTCTTAAGGAAGCCGCCCGTTTCGATAAAAGCGCAAGGGTAAGAAGACATGCTAAAGATTTCTATTTTAACTATCATTTACAAAACGGAGACACTTATCTACTCGACTTTTAGAAAATACCCTCAATAATTCTTAGCAGATATTTGAGGAACGGATCCTCTAATTTTAGAAGGGGAAACATCCGTTCCTTAATGTAGATTTTCAATATATAACATTATGAGAATATAAGACTAAAAAGTATAATTATTCAACAAAACATCGTAAGTCTTAATTATTATATTATGCTTTTTTCATAAACAAAAGGGATGAAAATGAGTGATGACAAGAAGGCTATAAGGATAAAGAACATGCCCGATCCGGGAGCAGCTATATGGATTATAGGATGGCTTTTTTCTTTGGGGCTTCTAAAATATACATTTTGGAAAGCACTACTTGCTTTAATAATCTGGCCCTATTACATCGGAGACTTTGTTAGTAATATTATTAAATAGTTGCGTGCGACTGAGTTCAAATAAATCTATAGTTTAGATTATTATCTCTAAAGATTGATAAACTTAAGGATCTTTTGGGGTTTCTGGAGAACTTACTTCTGCCTTAAGATGAATATAAGCCATAGTTGTACCTATCAAACCAATTACTCCACCAAATACAAAAGCGATAGGAATACTGAAAAAATCTGCGATGACGCCAAAAATAATTGGTCCTAGTACTTGACCAAAACTTATTGAAGCAGTAAATGCGCCTGTGGTTGAACCCATTCCAAAAATTCTTCCTCTTTCTGTTCTAATTGCTACTGCCGAGGCTCGGGATACTGAGCTAAACACACCCATTACTACAGTAAGAAAAATAAATACCCACAAAGAACTGAAATAACCAATGATGCACATTGCTAATGCACTGATTATTCCCCCGATTAGAATAAATCTATTTTTTTCTGAAGGGTACTTATCAGCAGCTACTCCCAACGGATACTGAATCACCGCGCCGGACAGCATATAAGCGGAAAGAATAAGACCAACATTCGTTAAACTTATTGATGCTACTTTAACTGCTAGTATTGGAAAAAACGTGTTGAAACCCCACCTGTAAAAACCCCTGGAAAACATATATGTCATTATTCCCCGCATTGGTTTGTCTTTATAAACCGGAAGCAATGATTTATAAAAAGATGTCCCTCTCTTTTTGATTTTCTTGATTGCGGAACTTTCCGGCACAAAAAACAAAATAAAAACCAAAGCAAGAGCAGACAAAACCGCCATCGCATAGAAAGGATAATTCATGTTGAATTGGTCCGACAAATATCCCCCTAAATAAGGACCAATAGCCTGGCCGCCAAAAAAAGACATAAAAAATAAATTCATGTATTTGCCTTCTTTCCCGGTTGGAGTTATATCTCCAATATAAGCCTGCGCCACTGGTGTTACTAGAACTGCAGCAAATCCCTGTGAGGTTCTAATAATCATTAAAGCAAGAGGGTCGTTGGCAAAAACATAACATATGGAAAGAATTATAAAAAGTATTAATCCTGCAATAATTAACTTTTTTCTTCCATGCTCGTCGGAGAACTGGCCAATGACGGGTGCAAATATTCCTCTAGATAATGCAAACCCGGAAAATATTATACCTAATTCTATTCCGGTAGCCTTCATACTTTTAGCATATAAAGGCAGGATTGGTTCAATAATCCCGATGCCAAGCATCGCAACCATTGTTGCAATGAACAAGCTGATGAATATTCTTTTTTTCATAAATACAGTAAATGCACCTCAACGTACACGGATATCTTCATAATATACTAAATTGAGTGTAATAGACAATTTTTAACATTTCCCTAAATTTTTGTTAGAAGCAAATGAAGTCTCAATTAGAAGGAGTGCCAAATAAGCTTTTCAATAGTAAGTCGTAAACAATAAATATTTACCTATAGAAGCCGAAAATTATTTCACGGTTTCTACTATTAATCGTTTCATTCCAACGTGAATTATTCCATCATTATCAGGTGGGAACTTCTTAATGTAGTTGTCAGTTACTTCCTTAATAAAATTTTCTCTTAAACTTTCCGGAACTTTTTGCGTGTACGGAAGCCACGTTGTTCTAATCCAGCCTGCCAGTTTTTCTTCCCCATTATGCTGCATATCTTTATCAATCAATTCTAACTTAGCTGAAGAAAATCCACTCTTATTAATAAATTCCTTGTATTCTTTCACGTCGAAGAAATAATATGGAAACTTAAATTCACTAAAATACTTTTTCCACTGTCGTTCATTAATAACTTCGTCAGCTACAGAAATGATTTCAGCAGCATTCCCTTTTCCACCCATTTGCAAAATAACTCTTCCTCCAGGTTTAAGAGCTTTATATATTCCCCTTAAAACATTTAAGTGGTCATCAACCCAGTGAAGCACAGCATTGGAAGTAACAACATCAAATTGATTATCAAAAGTCAACTCTTTGGCATCTACACATTTGAAAGAAAGATTTGGGAACATACTACTCGAAAACCTTTTGCCAGCCAGCTCAACCATGGATTGGGAATTATCAATACCTATTACTGAGCCAGGTTGAACTTGTTTTGCAATTTCGGCAGTTACTCTTCCGTCACCGCAGCCTATATCAAGAACATTCTCACCTTGTTTCAATTTTAGTTTTTCAATTGTTGCTCTGGCCCATTTTTCCTGCTCGGAGGAAAATTGAGAATATTCTTTTGCGTCCCATTTGTAAGATTTCATGTTTCTAATTTATCTAAAAAGTATTTCTTTTTCTCTGTTTTACATTGTCTATTATCTTCTATTAAATGGGTTGAAAATCTTTATATAAGAACGTAAAATGTTATGTTAAAATGGAATTCTCTGAATTCATCAGTGATTTAATAAATAAGTTTAAGTTGTATTTACTGCATTCTAATAAGGAGAACGAAGTGACAAGAAATCTACTAAAGAACCTAATTATCTTAACCACTTTAATATTACTGCCTTTAGTCCAGATAAACTCCCAAACACATAAGAAGGAAGCAGAAAAGCCAGACAGCCTCAAAAAAGTCCAACCTAAAGAAGTAATCACGAAAGGCTCTGTTGTAATAAATGGCCAGACAATAAATTACAAAGCCATAGCTGGAACTTTAATATTAACAAATAAAAAAGAAGAACAAACCGCGAGTATTTTTTACGCTGCATATTTTAAAGATGGAATAAAGGACGAATCCGCGCGTCCAGTTATGTTTCTTTATAATGGCGGACCCGGATCATCAACATTATGGCTGCATATGGGAGCTTTTGGCCCGAGGCGTGTACAATCTACCAATGCCAAATTTACTCCACCAGCACCATATAAACTTGTGAACAATGAATACAGCCTGCTAGATGTTAGCGATCTTGTTTTTATCGATGCTCCAGGAACAGGTTTTAGCAAATTAATTGTGAAAGGAAAACCGAAAGATTTTTATGGCGTAGATGAAGACGCAAATGCATTTGCTCAATTCATTTCTAAATTTTTATCTAAGTATGACCGATGGAATTCGCCTAAATATCTTTTTGGAGAAAGCTATGGAACTACACGTTCTGCCGTCCTTGCAAACCTTTTAGAAAGGCAAGACGATATAAATCTTAACGGAGTAATTTTACTTTCAACAATACTTAATTTTGATACAAGCCCCGATAATCCTCAGCATAATCCTGGAGTTGAACTTCCTTATATTTTGACTCTCCCTTCCGAAACTGCTACAGCATGGTATCATCATAAATTGCCTAATGAGCCCAAAGATTTAGAATCCTTTTTAGATAAAGTCCAGAATTTTGCAATGGGTGATTATGCGACCGCATTGTACAAAGGCTCATTGCTCACTGTGCAGCAAAAAAATGCAATGGCCGAGAAACTTCACGATTACATAGGTCTTCCGACTGCTTACTTAGAAAAATCCAATCTGAGGGTTAATAGCGGACAGTTTGAGAAAGAATTACAGAATGATAGTGACTATACAACAGGCCGCCTTGATACACGCTTTACCGGCTATACAATGGATCCTATGAGCGAAGGGGCAGAATATGACCCACAAGAAGCCGGAATTTCATCTGCATATGTTGCTTTATTCAACCACTATGTGCGGGAAGTTCTTAAATTCGGAAAAGGTCAAACATTCCATGTCTTTGGGGACGTGGGAAAGTGGGATCATCTGCATAAACCGCCAAACGCAGGATCGAAAGTCTCTATAGCAACTAATGTTATGCCCGATTTAGCTTCAGCTATGAAATATAATCCTAGCTTAAAAATTATGGTAAATGCGGGATACTATGATCTGGCAACACCCTACTTCGCGGTGGTATATACAATGCATCATTTGAATATTCCAAATGAACTACAAAAAAATATTGAATACTATTATTATAAATCAGGACACATGGTTTACGTTAATCCCGAATGCTTAAAAGAATTACATGACAACTGTGCAAAATTTGTAGAAGAAACAGATAATATTAAATAATTAACACATAGACTAATAGCTAGAGAATTTCTTTTTAATCCTTTTTAGCTATGAGTATATATATTTTCACATCTTTCTTTCATTAGTATTTATCAATCATCAGGATTCTGATATAATTTCAGAAATCTGATATATTCAAAGAATTAGCCACCTAAAAACTTTCCAATTTTAATGAAATCCAAAGCCCAATCTCTTCATGAGAAAGGCATAAAAGTTGGCTTTTAATTAAAAAAGTAAAACTAGTCTTGGGATTCCATTATGAAAAGTCTTTTAATAAAAGCAGTTATTCTTTTATCCCCTTTTCTTTTTTTTCAATGTTCAAACCAAATTATTGGACCCGAACAAGGTAAGCAGATAGCCTTTACAGATATTCAAAAGGAAGTAGCTTCTTCCTCCAATGAATTCGGATTGAATCTACTTGGAAAACTTGACGAAACCAATAAAGATACCAATATCTTCATCTCTCCCCTTAGCGTTTCTATGGCATTGGGTATGACCATGAACGGGGCTAAAGGTACTACACTAAATGAAATGGAAAATACACTTGATTTTACAGGGCTTTCAATAGATGATATAAACCAAACTTACAAAAGCCTTATCCGATCCCTCACCAATGCAGATCCAAATGTAACCATGCAAATTGCGAATTCGATATGGTATAAAAATACTTTCTCTGTTGAACAAAACTTTATTGATGTTAATAAAAATTATTTTAATGCTGCAGTGCAGGGACTCGATTTCAGTGACCCATCTTCAGTTAATACTATAAATAACTGGGTAAGTCAAAATACAAACGGGAAGATAACCAGTATTATTTCTCAAATTCCCTCTAACGCAGTTATGTATTTAATAAATGCGATCTACTTTAAGGGAAATTGGAAATATCAATTTGATTCCAGCAGCACTGTTGACAAACAATTTTATTTAAATAATGGCAGCACAGTGATACGAAAGTTTATGAGAGAAGGCTGTAATTTCAATTATTTTTCAAACAACTTAGTTCAAGCAATTGACCTTCCCTACGGAGATAGTACCTTCAGCATGATGGTTATTCTTCCCAATCAAGGCCAGGATATAAATTCAATTGTCGGACAGTTGAACATGCAAATGCTTGATGATTGGATAAGTCAAATGCGTATTGCTGAATGTAATGTTACACTTCCGAAATTTAAAATCGAATGTGAATATTCACTGAACAATGATTTAATCGCTATGGGGATGAAAACCGCTTTCTCACCAAGTGCTGATTTCACCAGAATAAACAGGAATGGTGGACTTTACATAAGTGAAGTGAAACATAAAACATATATAGATGTTAATGAAAAAGGAACTGAAGCCGCCGCAGTTACTATGGTAGGCTTTGTAACTGTAGTTGTTGGGGGTGGCGGCCTAGTTCCTGTTGAATTCAATGTTAATAGACCATTCCTTTTCGTCATCAAAGAAAACTCCTCAAACACAATTTTATTTATAGGAAAAATAATAGACCCAATTCAAAATTAATCGGGGAAAGGGAAACAAATGAGAAAAATATTCTTCGTCGTTTTGCTGTTTTCACCGTTAGTATGGGGACAATATTATGGAGAAAGAACAACCGAACAGAATTTTGAGGAGTCGTCGCTTTATTTTACTCCTCATTATTTAAATCCTTTTGGTATATCAAGTTTTGAAAATGTAGCACCGGGATTAATAGATAATCCGTTCTTAAATCTATATGTTAATCCGGCCAGTCTGCCTAACTTAGGGGGAAAAGATGTACTAGCATATATTGATTTCAGGGGAGATAGAACGGAGGCACCGATTGTTCAAAATTATGTAGTGCCATACTACTTTGCCAACAGTTATTACCGTCCTTATTATGATCCCAGATGGATGGCACAATCTAGAGTCGAGTCCGAGCCCATTTTTTCACTTGCTATTCTTACATATCCAATCAGCGAACTGACAAGAAAATTCTTTCTTGGAGGAACTTTTCAGTTCATACACGGAGAAGATAAATATTACCAGATGCCGTACTCTATTTATTCACCAGTATATGCGTATGACAGTTTTGGTGTGGCAGTCAAAGATGCAAGTTCTATTCCCATTCAAGATAGATACACCGGAAGAGATGATATGGTTACAGACGCAAAATTGTTTTCCTTATTTACCGGATACAGATTGTCCGATAAATTTACCCTCGGTGTATCACTGGATGGAGTTTTTCAGACAAGAAACGGCGGTTACGGCAATACTTACAGCGATGAATATGGCAACACAGATTACAGTCAATTGTCAAATTCTGCTTTACAAACCAGAGATGAAAAATATCATCATCTTGATATTAGCGCCGGTATAAATTATACGCCGATTAAAGATATAACGGTTGGTTTAAAAGCCGGAATATTAAATGGCAAGTCAGATCAGGGCTATAATTCTTCAAGCAACTATTATTACAAATATAATACACCAGATGTTTCTACTTCATGGAATTATGGCCTTTCCAATAATTCCACAGTCCAGAATTGGGATCATGACGGCTCTACTAATTACTTTGGCATAAATTTCAAAAGAAAGATGGAAGATAACAAAGAGATTAATTTTTACTATAGATATTCAAGAAGCAACGTAGATTTGTCCACAACGTCAGATATTGAAGATACTTCTTACTCCTCCTACAGATGGGTATCTTCGTATGACAATTCCTGGGGTCAATCACTTGGCTTCTCTTCTACACACGATGTACGTTCCGGTGGCGGCAAAAGAATAGAAAATATTAATGAAGGTATGCTTAGTTTTAAATGGAAATTGACAGATTTCAATACCATTAACATTGGTTTATATATGAATTCTGATCAAGTCTCTATAAATGATAATGAACCTGTAACAGCAGTTAGTCTATCCAGCTATACTTATACAAATTCTAATCCACAATACAACAGCGATTATTATCAAAAGCTAATCGAAGATAAAACGTTAGTCTGGACTTATACTTCTGATAAGTTCTCATTTCAGATTCCTATCCTGGTTGATTTTAGATTTAGCAAGCACTGGGGTATGATGTTGGGAATTAATAGAATATTTAATGAATGGGACATTACAGACAAAACAATAGCATATTTTAAACTGCGGGAAAGAATACAAGGAACGGATGATAAAAAAGAAACTAATTTTGGCGAGGCATATACACAACCGGAACAAAAACTTGATAACAACTCCACGAAATTGTTTGCAAGTTTTGATGCTTCTATAACTACATCATTCAATGCCCGTTTATCTATTGATCCTAATTTTGAACATATTTTTAGAATTGACCAATGGTGGCTCAGTTTTGAGTTAAAGATGTAAGAATATTATTAATAATTATGTTCTCCGTCTTAGGAAGTTACTATATGAAAAAAAAACTGATATTAATATATATACTATTTTCCCCTTTCATATCTTCGTGCTCTAATCCAACAGAAAATGTAAGTGAGAAGATATTAGTATCAAAGTTAAGTAACTCACTGAAAACAACTAATACCAGCAACCAAACTATTTACATATTTATCATTGAACAGGATTACGCAGCTCGAATAAATTGGGCTCCACTTTATGATGGCCCAAACATTAAACCCGGAGAATCTATTATAGTATATTACAATAATATTCCAGATGGGATAAACCTGCCAGTAAAAACAGGCGATAAGGCAATACTATATTATTGGATTAAACCCCTCAATATTAAGCCAAGGATAAATAGTATGGTTGTACAACTTTCGGGTTCTAGTTGATGAAGAGAGTAAAGTAGAGTTTAATGCTACCGATTTGAAGAATAAGAAAAGCTCAAAAGTTTTTCAAAACCTTTGAGATTAAAATATTAATAAACAAGAACAAAACTAAGAAATGATCACAAAAAACATAAAATCTTCCTGTTTGCTCTTTTTAATATTTATCGTGGGATGTTCTGATAATCCTGTTTCAGTAATCAACACTTCGCTAAATGCTGATTTCAAAATTAAATATGGCGAAACTGCGTATATAACAGATGAAAATCTATTTATTACATTTGAAGATGTTGAGGAGGGAAGATGTCCAACCGGCATGGAATGTTTTTGGCAAGGAACTGCAAAAATTAAATTGCTTATCAGATTGGGAAGTGAACAGAAGATAGATACGGTACAGACTTATCTTCCCCAGTCAATAGTTTCAATAGGAGAAGTTAATAACTCGTATCTATTCTGGGTCAAAAAACTTGATCCTTATCCTAATATTAACCAGGAAATAATCAAAAAAGAATATGTTTTAACCTTGAACATTTCTAGGTTTACTTATGGATTTCCGGATTCAGAAATAAAAAACCGAACCGGAATATTTGGACAAGTTTATATTACTGGCGGCCCTGCGTTGAGAATTGGCCATATTGATCACTATCCATTTCAAACCAAATTGAAAATTGTTAATAACAAATCAGATACAGTCATGGTCTCGACGGACTCTATGGGAAGATTTATAGATTACACTTCAGCAGATAATTTCAAAATCTTTTCAACGAACGAAAAAATATTTCCCCAAATAATAGGCGACACTATAACGTGTACAGTAAATACCGGAAAGATGACTTTTCGAGAAATAACTCTTGACAACGGAATTAAATAACAAATCACTAATAGTAATGACAAATTGGGTCAAAATGACTAATTTTCAACAAATAGATTTTTCTTACTACAATGTTATGAAATGGCAAAAAGATACATCCAGCCATAGGGGAAACAAATTTGAAAAATCCTACTATAGAATTCGCATAATTATTTCATTTACAGTGTTTACAGTAATTCTTGTAGTAATTATATCGATGGTTTGTTACAGCTTCTTGAGGGCTTTATACTTAAACCAACTTGCCGAACAAGTAAATACTATAACCCAAATGATCTCCCGGCAAATTCCGTCACAATATACAGATCTGCTTTCATTGGGTTTGCCAACTAAATCTACCGAGAATACTTTTAGAAAAATTTTCCTTAAGAATCTGCCTGCCTCAGGCGGGCGTTCCGAAATATTCATTTTTGATAAAAATTATAAAATTGTAGTTAACTCAGATTCATCAATACCGGCCGGAACATTAGACTCAAGGTTACTCTTAAACCAAAAAGAAATCTCGGGTTTACATATAAATCAAGGAATAGCATCTCTCCCTTTTAGGGGCAGCGATGGGAAATGGTATTTGTGGGGATTCTACCGACTTGACGCTGACAATTGGCTTGCAGTGCGTGAAAATGCTTCACGATTTCAAAAAGTTGAAAATTTTTCCACTGTCTTTTGGTTTTTCGGTTTAGGCGGAGCATTGCTGGCAATTATAATTGGATGGTTGATGGCTAGATCCGTTACAAAACCTCTAAATAAACTAGTTACTTTCAGTAAGGAATTGGGGGGTGGAAATTTTCAAGCTGAAATGCCATCCGGTATGAAGGGTGAAATTGGTGTTTTAGCAAAAGCCATGAGTTTGATGAGAAATAAAATTTCAGAGGACCAAAAAGAAAAAGAAAATATGCTGGCACAAATTGCTCATGAAATAAGAAATCCGCTGGGTGGAATTGAACTTCTTGCAGGACTGGCAAAGGAAGATTTGACAAAGGAGAAAATCAATATTGACCCCGTTAAAATCGAAGAAAGTTCTAATTATCTAGATAGGATACTTAAAGAAGTACATAGGCTCAAATCACTAATAGTTTCGTATTTAAATTTCAGTAGACCTTCTACCTCTAGTCCACAATTAATATCTCCAAAAAATATTGTAGATGAAGTAATTAATATTTATCAAAACCGTTTAAATGAAAAAAATATTAATATTACTATTGGATTGAACGATGATAAAATTTTCTTTGACCCCGCACAGTTAAAACAAGTTTTAATGAATCTTCTATCAAATTCTATCGAATCAGTTTCAACAAACGGTAAAATTGAAATATCCTCTCATAAGAATGAAAAATACTGGCAATTTGCTATCAGAGATGATGGACCAGGAATACCAGAAAAGAATCTCCATTCTATTTTTAATCCCTTTTTTACATCTAAGAAAAACGGAACAGGGCTTGGATTATCGATATGTAAAAAATTATGTGATGAAAACAAAACCGACATCTTTGTACAAAATAATGAAGAAAAAGACCTGCCTGCCGGCAGGCAAGGCTGCACATTTATACTGAGAAAGGCAATCACTAATGAAGAGTAAAAATATAATTGTAGTAGAAGATGATGAAAGTATGCGGCTTGGGATTGTCGAAAGCCTCAAGCGCGAGGGATATGCAGTTATGGATTTTGACAATGGGAAAGATGCCCTTAAAGAAATCTCAAACCAAAAATATAATTTGGCAATTGTTGACCTTAAAATGGAACCAATTAATGGAATCGAGGTTCTTGAAAAGGCCAAAGAAATTAGTTCAAACATTGAAGTATTAATGATTTCTGCATACGGAACCGTAGATGATGCGGTAAAAGCAATGAAGCTGGGAGCAATTGACTTTCTAACAAAGCCATTTTCGACAGAAGAATTGAGAATCCGGGTGAAAAAAATCTTCGAGAAGATAGAGAACGGCAAAATGATTGAAAATCTTCTTGAACAAAATAAATTACTCAATAGCGAACTCTTTGCCGGCTTTGAAGAAATGATAG
>JBJKPP010000055.1:0-6202 GCA_046706145.1 Ignavibacteriaceae bacterium
TCCATAACCCGATTATTTGTCCGTTTAATAATAAAGTGGGATAAAAGATTCCATTGGAAGAAACAGTTTTATTATTATGCCTTTGGGGAAGAGAAGCGGATCTGTCTTTATAGCTAATTGTAAATTCATCATAAGCTGGCAATAAATGAAGAGTGTCTTCAACATTCCTGATTTTGGAAAAAGAATTTACGAACCAGTAGGTTTCAGAATTAATAGTTTCAGAAATGAAATTTGATTTAACCATTTTCAGGGCATTAATAGCATCTTTAATGGACAAACCTGACCACCAGCTAAAATCTTTTATCGTCGCCGGACAATGGCTGCTGAAATATCTTGTGGCAAGTTCTGCTAATGCTTCATCTCTTGTTAATCTTCTTTTATTTAACACTCTTTCATCAAGTAGGGCATAGGTTGGCTTATTTCTTATTATGGGGCCGCTACAAATGATTCCATCCAATTCTGCTCTCATCAAAAGGTGACCCGATCGGTATTCGTCAGTGCGTATGCTTGCTTTATTGAGTTCTGCGATAAGTTCATTGCGAGTTAAATGTTTGTTGGGACTCAATGCTTTTTCAATCACTCCATTGCTTTTTGCAATAACAGTTTTGGTAAGTTCTAACCATTTCTCCCTAAACTTCATCGACTTTATTATCTGCGGCGCGGTAAGCTCAAGCATCCATGAAATGTCGTCCGCTGAAACAAAATGCCACGTCGGTCTCATTAAGTGGGTTCTAATTATGTTGCCTTTGTTAATTGCAGATTCAATAGTTTGAATTTTTGAACTAGAGAGTCTAATACCCACAGCCCATTTTGCCATTTCAAAATCCTGTGCCTGTATCGCTCCCATATAATGAACAACTTCTTTTGCTAATTTGAATTTCGGCTTCAATAACTGTTGACTTTTTAGTCTGAGGTTTGCTATTTCTTTAGAAGTCATAAATGAAATTTGTTGTGCTAAAGTAGATTAAAAGGTTTTTCCTTTCAACAATACATAAAAGAATTCTAATAAAAAAATTACTTCGTATTTTTAGAGCGGTATTAAAATTAGAGCGACACTTTGATAAACACAATTACCATAAAGAAATTTGGTTTATGGATAAAGTTTTATCCGAAATTTTACTATATCATGATAGTAGTACTATTGTTACAAAACTTAGTTTATTGATTGTGTGCTTTTTAGGATAGGATAGTGAGAAGATTATTAATTTATTATTTCCTTCACCAGATTTACTAGCTTACTTTTGGGAAAGGGCTTGGCGAGATAATGACTGCAGCCAGCAGCGAGGAATTTTTCTTTGTCCCCTGTCATTGCGTAGGCAGTAACTGCAATAATAGGAACATCTTTATAACTTGGTATTTTCCGTATTAATTTTGTTGTCTCAACTCCATCTATTCCCATTCCAAGGTCAATATCCATTAAGACAGCAGAATAATTTTTGTTTTTTACTACTTCTAAAGCTTTTTCTCCACTTGTTGCATAATCAACATTACATACTTCACTCAGGAACAACTTAATGATGCCGATTGTTGGGATGTCGTTTTCTACAAATAGAACTGAGGGAAGGCCATCTTCAGTTTTGGGCTGTCTGCTTATTACTGTTTCTTCAAGTTTTTTTACAGCATGCTTTTTAATGGAGGGAATCCTTAGTGAAAAAGTAGTTCCAACACCTTCTTTACTTTCGATCTCGATTTTGCCATTTAAATATTCGCTGAACTTTTTACTTATAGTAAGGCCAAGACCCATACCTTCAAATTTTCTTGAAAAACCTTCACTCTCCTGTCTAAACGGCTGAAAAACCTTATCAATATTCTCTTTACTAATCCCAATGCCGGTGTCTTTTACCTTTATAACAGTATAAAATTGTTCAGTATCCTCGTCATTTTCCAGTGTGATATTTACGCCGCCTTTATCTGTGTACTTGATTGCATTATGAATTAAGTTGTTCATTATTTGGGTAAAAAGCTGCTTATCTAACAGAGCAAAAGTATGAGTTGCATTTAAATTCAAATCTAGTTTTAATCCTTTACTTTCAGCAGATATCTTGAATTTTTTTACTATATCCACAAGGCTATCTGCAACGTTTATCTCTTCATATTTTACTTCAATTTTTTGAAATTCAATATTGGCAAAATCGAGAAGTACATCGAGGCTTTCTCTTAGTCTATTTGTGCTGTCAACCAGTGTATTAACCATTTCCTTAAGTCTTGAATCTTTCATTTCCTTTTGAAGAGCCTCGGCATAACCGATAATTCCTATCATGGGAGTCTTGAGTTCATGGCTTACGTTTGCAAGTATGATAGATTTTAACCAATTCATTTCTTCGCTTTTGGTTTTTGCATCTTTAAGTGCCATCTCAGCATTCTTGATCGAGGTTATATCATCAATAACGCCTTCTATTGCAATAACATCGCCCTGGTCAGAATAGATACCTCTGCCTTTTTCCCACACCCACTTAATTTGGCCTTGTTGAGTTTTAATCCTGTAAGTTATTTCAAAATCCCTTTTTTCTGAAAGTGCATTTTCTACAGATCTATAAACATTTTCCTGATCTTCTTTTAGAATTATCTGGTTGTAAGATACTTTTTTGTTAAAGAGCAAATCTTGGGGGTGGTATCCAGTCAGCTTGTAGCATCCCTCACTAAGAAACTCCATTGTCCAATCAGAGTCATTTTTGCACCTATAAACAAGTCCTGGCAAATTACTTATAAGAGTGGCAAACCTTCTTTCACTTTCCTTAAGCTGTTCCTGAGCCAGTTTACTAGATGTAACATCCCTAACAAAAACTCTGCGAGCATTTTTTCCATCGAACTTAATATCATCGGAATCAACCTCTACATACATAATCGAACCATCGCTCTTTTTGTGTCTCCATAATTTTCTTATTGGAGGCACACGACCTGTATCTTTATCCGGTTCTAATAGAAGAGGAATATCTTCCTCAGGTCTAATATCTTTTAAAGTCATCCTTAAGTATTCTTCCTCTGTATATCCATACAAACTCTGAGCTGCTTCATTTACGGCCAAAAACCGGAGCGTATCTTTGTCATAAATCCACATTGGAATTGGATTTGTGAGAAATAGTCTTTCGAGAGAAAGTTTTTTGATATTTATCATCTTAGTTTCTGTGAATTACTTGAGCTTTATCATGCTCAAAAAACAAAATAAAATGTCATAACTATGCAACATATATTCGTATCTGCTAGCAAAATCTGGCCCCCGCCCTATACTAGCAATACACTTTTTCATTGAACCAATATAGTATTCCAAGCAAAGTTTAAGCCATATTTAAGCATTGCTCAACCTATTCCCAGAATTGAGAATTATGAGCTACAAGCATTAGATAATTTTCAAATTTGAAAAGATATATGCATATAATTGTCATTTTAGGGCTAAAATCATATGGTATAATCTTTGGCTTTAGATAGTAAAAAAAAATTAATATAGAAAGTTGAAGTTGTAAAAAATGCTGAATAAAACTGTAACTATTGACGGAAATGAAGCAGCTGCGTATGTTGCCTACCGTACTAACGAAGTAATAGCAATTTATCCCATCACACCTTCTTCTCCTATGGGTGAGTGGTGCGATGCCTGGGCATCTGAGAACAAAAAGAATTTATGGGGAGAAGTTCCTTCTGTAAATGAACTACAGAGTGAAGGTGGTGCTTCGGGTAGTGTCCACGGTGCTTTGCAGGCTGGCGCTTTAACAACTACATTTACCGCTTCTCAGGGTCTGCTTCTAATGATTCCGAATATGTATAAAATTGCAGGGGAATTAACATCTACAGTATTTCATGTCTCTGCTAGATCTATAGCTGCTCAGGCGTTATCTATCTTTGGTGATCATACCGACGTTATGACTGTAAGACCAACAGGGTTTGCAATGCTGGCGTCTAACTCAGTACAAGAGGTAATGGATTTTGCACTAATTGCTCAAGCCTCAACATTAGAAGCACGAGTTCCTTTTGTCCATTTCTTCGATGGGTTCAGAACTTCACATGAAGTTATGAAGATTCAGCAGCTTTCTGAGCAGCAGATCAGAGAAATGATTGATGACAATTTTGTTCTTGCTCATAGAAAAAGAGGTTTAAGCCCAGATCATCCTTTTATGAGGGGAACTTCCCAGAATCCTGATGTTTATTTCCAGGGAAGAGAAACGGTGAATCAATATTATCTAAAATGTCCCGATATTGTTCAGGCTCAAATGGATAAGTTTGCGAAAGTCGTTGGAAGAAAGTATAACTTATTTGACTATTACGGTGCAAAAGATGCGGAGAAAGTTATAGTTCTTATGGGTTCTGGTGCCGAAGCAGTGGAAGAAACTGTAGATTATTTATTAAAACAGGGGGAGAAAATTGGAGTCATAAAGGTTAGGCTATTTCGTCCTTTCTCCATTGACTATTTTATCCAAAGTATTCCAAAATCAACAAAAATAATTGCCGTCCTAGATAGAACTAAAGAAGTGGGTTCCACTGGCGAACCACTTTATTTAGATGTTGTTAATGCAATATCAGAAAAATTCTTGAATGGCAGTCTAGATTTTGATTATCCTAAAATTATCGGCGGCCGTTACGGATTATCATCAAAAGAATTTACTCCTGCTATGGTTAAAGGAGTTTTTGATGAGATGGTGAAAGAAAAACCAAAGAATCATTTCACAGTTGGAATAATTGATGATGTTACTAATACAAGTATCGATTATGACCCGTCATTCTCTGTTGAAGACGACGATACTTTCAGAGGAAAATTTTATGGATTGGGTTCTGATGGTACAGTTGGAGCAAACAAAAATTCTATAAAAATAATCGGAGAAGGAACGGATTATTTTGCACAGGGTTACTTTGTTTATGACTCTAAAAAATCTGGCTCAACAACAGTTTCTCATCTAAGATTTGGTCGTAAACCAATAAAGTCAACTTATTTAATTAACAAAGCAAATTTTATAGCATGTCATCAACAAGAATTTCTTTCCAAGATGGATATGTTGAAGGACGCCGACAGGGGAGCGACGTTCTTGCTAAATACAACTGTTAAAAAAGAAGATATTTGGGAGTCTCTGCCGCGAAAGGTACAAGAAGACCTAATTAAAAAACAGATGAAGTTTTATGCGATAGACGCATACGACGTTGCAAAAGAAGCTGGCATGGGCAAACGAATTAACACAGTAATGCAAACATGCTTCTTTGCGATTTCAAAGATATTCCCACAAAACAAATCAATAGAAATTATTAAGAATTATATAAAGAAGACATATGGACGCAAAGGTGACAAGATTGTTCAGATGAATTATGATGCTGTGGATAAAACTCTAGCAAATCTTCATGAGATTGAAGTGCCAAAAGAAGTTACAAGCACAGTAGAATTGCAGCCGCCTATCGCAGGTGAAGCATCAGAATTTGTAAAAGAAGTTACAGCAAAAATTATTGCAGGTGAAGGTGATCTAATTCCGGTAAGCAAGTTCCCTGCCGATGGAACATATCCTACGGGAACTTCTAACTATGAGAAAAGAAATATTACTCTTGAAGTCCCGGTTTTTGACCCGCAGGTTTGTATTCAATGCAATAAATGCGTTGCCGTTTGTCCTCATGCTACAATTCGTGCAAAAGTTTATGATGAAAGATTGCTTGAAAATGCGCCTGCAACATTTAAACATGTTCCGTATAAAGGTAAAGGCCTTGGAGAAGGTTTAGCCTACACCATACAAGTAGCTGTTGAGGATTGTACTGGCTGCGGAATCTGTGTGGATATTTGTCCTGCGAAGAACAAAAAGGAAACAAAGCTAAAAGCAATTAACATGAGTCCGCAACTGCCATTAAGGGAGCAGGAAAAAGCAAACTGGGATTTCTTCTTAACATTGCCTGAAGTGGACAGGACAAGATTGAATTTGAGTGTAATAAAAGAATCACAATTTCTTCAGCCTTTATTCCAATTTTCAGGGGCGTGCTCGGGGTGCGGTGAAACACCGTATATTAAACTGGTTAGTCAGTTATTTGGGGATAGAGCTGTCGTTGCAAATGCAACTGGCTGCTCTTCTATTTATGGGGGTAATTTACCGACCACGCCGTGGGCGACTAATAAAGATGGTAGGGGACCGGCGTGGTCTAATTCATTGTTTGAAGATAATGCAGAGTTTGGTTATGGTTTTAGAATTTCAATAGATAAACATACTGAGCAGGCAAGAAACTTAGTTAAGAAACTAATGCC
>JBJKPP010000056.1:0-2717 GCA_046706145.1 Ignavibacteriaceae bacterium
TAATGGTCCCTCTAAATCTGTTGCTGTTCTATATTCTTTTCTCATTTCTGGAACTTTGCTTTATTATTATTTCATAAGTTTAGTTTTTGAGAAACTTAAAATGAATTAAGTCTGTTTATTTTCATCAACTTTATTATTCCCACCAGTTGTATTAACAGACTCAACAGTTTCCGCTTTATTATTAATTTCATTAACTCCATCAGTTATTTTCTGAGCTAAAGTTTCAAATTTCTTTAAATCATCTTCCGGAATAAACTTAGCACGTGCCAAATCCTCTAAGACATTTGCACGAACTAACTTTTCTATTTGAAAACCTTTACTTATTGCATTTTGGGCTTCATTATAAAAATGGAGTGCTGCATGTAAAAGCATAAATTGCTTTTTTAAGGAAGTATAGGTGTCCTCTTCCATAAATGCGTTCTGATGTAAGAAATCTTCCCTTATGGATTGTGCAGTACGAAGAATTAATCTTTGTTGAGGAGACAGTGACTCAAGTCCCACCAGTCGTACAATTTCTTTAAGTTCATCCTCTTCTTCCAAAAGTTTCATGGCAAGCTTACGGTCTTCAATAGGTTGAATACCGAAGTTATCTTTAAAGTAAACGTCCAGGGTTCTTTCGTAAAGAGAATAACTTGTAAGCCAATTGATAGCCGGAAAATGTCTTTCATACGCCAATCTATCTTGCAAACTCCAAAATACTTTAAATGCCCTAAGCGTTGCCTGCACAACAGGGTCAGACAAATCACCGCCCGGAGGAGAAACCGCTCCGATTATCGAAACAGAACCGTTCTGTTCTTTGGAACCATTACAAATAATTCTTCCTGCTCTTTCATAAAATTCAGCTAACTTTGTCCCAAGATATGCAGGATAACCTTCTTCACCAGGCATTTCTTCCAATCTTCCGCTGATTTCTCGAAGCGCTTCTGCCCAACGTGAAGTGGAGTCAGCCATAACTGCAACATTATATCCCATATCACGGTAATATTCTGCTAAAGTTATTCCAGTGTATATAGAAGCTTCTCTTGCAGCCACTGGCATATTGGAAGTATTGGCAATTAAAATTGTTCGCTCCATTAATGGTCTGCCCGTATGAGGGTCAATAAGTTCTGGAAACTCCTGAAGTACATCCGTCATTTCGTTTCCACGTTCGCCACATCCTATGAAGATAATTACCTGTGCATCTGCCCATTTCGCAATTTGATGCTGTACCACTGTTTTGCCGCTTCCAAAAGGCCCAGGGACACAAGCCGTACCTCCTTTGGCAATTGGAAAAAATGTATCAATTACTCTTTGGCCTGTTGTTAAAGGTTCATAAGGATTTAATCTTTGTTTATATGGACGCGGACGTCTTACTGGCCATTCCTGAACCAAAGTTAGTTTTTCAACTTTGTCCTTAAATTTAACTTCTGCCAACGTGTCCTCAATTGTGATTGGACCGGAAGCAATCTTAATAACTTCCCCCTCTGTTATATGATTAGGTACCAAAACACGGTGTTTAATTAGAGGTGTTTCATCAACTTCACAAATTACATCACCAGCAGTAACTTTATCTCCAACTTTTACAAGAGTATTAATTTTCCACTTTTTCCTGTGATCTAACCTCTGTGCTGTTACACCGCGCGATATGAAATTACCAAATTTCTTGTAAAGTACATTTAGAGGTCGCTGAATTCCATCATATATCGAACCTATTAATCCAGGCCCCAAAACTACACTTAGCGGTTGCTCCAGACTAACTACAGGTTCGCTGGGTCTTACGCCTGCTGTGTCTTCGTAAACCTGAATATATGCCCGGCTGCCATGGAGTTCTATAATTTCACCAATCAAATTTTTCTCTCCAACTCTAACAACATCGTTCATGCTTGCGTTGTCCATATTATCAGCAACTACCAACGGGCCAGATATTTTAACAATTGTTCCTTCTAACATTTTATAACCTAATTTTTAGATGACCTTAACTATTTTTTAGGTGTTGATATGATAAGAAATTCTTTCCCATCAAATACCTACTACTGATTTTTTTAATTCTTTAAGCAATTTCTCTCCTAACCGTTCCGAAGTACCAGGTCCAGGAATAATTGAAACTATTGCTTTATTTGTTTTTTGTGTCTCCTTTATTTGAGGAATTATTTTTTTAGCCAGATTTTCAGTAATAAAAATTATTTCATAATTATTTCTTATTGTCTCTGAAAAAGCTTTCGATACATCACCATCTTCTTCAATTGTTTCCACATAAAAATCAGTGAGTTTAAATAATTCCGCTGAAAATGAATCGGCTATTACTGCTGCCTTAGGCATAACATTTCCTCAATCGTGCGACTATCTTTTTGGGTTTAGCACCAATAAACTTAGAAGTTAATATTAACTTTAAGTTTTTAAGCTCAATAAAAGAATACCAAATAAATGCTATCAGAGGCTCCATCCCAAAAGGTGTATAGCGAGTTAAAGAGCAGAAATCCGTCAGGAAATTATCAGACATTTTTTCTAAAACCCATCCCGACTTTGTCCGGACACCCTTATTATTTTCAACCTCATCGCTGTAAATACCGAAATAAGGAGTGAATGCAAGTATGCTATTTATATTTTCAAGTCCTTGATTATACAGCCCACTTAGAGTCTCATTTGAAATGAAGCCTTCTTTAGGTAATAATTCAAAATCTATCTTTCTATTACGAATGTCACTACCATCAAATCGATTTTCAAAATTTTTCCATCTT
>JBJKPP010000057.1:0-3413 GCA_046706145.1 Ignavibacteriaceae bacterium
TATATCCTTCTCTTTGAAAGAGAAAGATTACAGGATGAGTTCAAGCTTGCCCCGATAATTGCCGGAGCAGGTTTGAACTACCAATATAAAGACCAAACAATAATGTATAGTGTTTCAATAATAAAATTTCAAACATTCTTGGTTAAATCCAGACTATCTGATTAACTTTTATCGCCTTCTTCATATTTTTTTATTAATTCTTTCTCCGTCTGGATAAATTCTTTAAGTTCTTTTTCTACCTTTTCTTTTTTTGCGTCTGCATTTTTAGAAACTATATCGGCATCTGTTAAAAGCTGTTGTGCTTTTACCTTTGCTTCCTGCATAACCAACTCGGCTTCCTTTTTCGCATCTACTATTGCGGTTTCATACAATTTTAATTTTTCTTTATACACAACAAATTCCTTTTGCAAAGAAAAGACTTCAACCATCGCCATCCCGAAAAAAGCCATTGAGCCAAGAGTTATGTTTCTTAGGCTGTATAAAATCAAATTCTCGGTTAATAAATCTGATGCGGCGAAATATTCTCCAAAAAAAGTTATCACCATTAGTCCAAGAAAAGTTGCTGCAATAATGGTAGAAAAAATAACTTTGCCTCCGTAATGCCATCCTAAAGTTTTATTAATGTACCAACCGCAGGCAAAACAGAGAAGAGAAAGTACAAACCAAACTGCAAAATTATTGTTTGCAAAATCAAAAATTCTAGTGCTGATAAAGTTTGAGGTAAACATCAAGACTCCAAGCAAAACGGGAGTCAAGTAGTTAAATATTTTATTCTTTATACTCATAACCTATTTATGACCTCTTTCATTATTAGTGTCATTTTCGGTTCCGCTTCCATAGCGGTTGCAATAATTTCTTCTACTTTGGCAGGTTTCAATGCGTCGGGAAAACATTCATCCGTGATTACACTTATACCAAGAACCTTTATGCCCATGTGATTGGCAACTATATTTTCCGGAATTGTTGACATTCCCACTACATCCGCTCCAATTCCTCTAAGGAAACGATATTCAGCCCTGGTTTCCAAATTCGGACCTGGCACAGCAACATAAACTCCTTTTTGATATTTTATTTTATTTTCTAAAGCCACGTCTTCCGCAAGTTTGATTAGCTCTAAACTGTAAGGTTCGCTCATATCAGGAAATCTTGGTCCTAAATCATCTTCATTTTTTCCAATTAAAGGATTGTCTCCCAATAAATTAATGTGGTCAACCATCAACATAATATCTCCTCTTCTGAAAAGAGGATTCAAACCACCGCATGCATTAGATACAAGAAGTGTTTTTACACCAAGAAATTTCATAACTCGAACAGGATAAGTAATTTGCTGCATCGAGTATCCTTCATAGAAATGAAATCTCCCTTGCATCGCAACAACAGATTTTTTTCCAACATTGCCAAAAATCAATTTGCCGCTGTGAGATTCAACAGTGGAAAGAGGAAAGTGCGGAAGTTCGGAATATTCAAATTGATGCTTAATATCAATATCTTTAACTAAGCCACCCAGACCTGTACCGAGTATAATTCCAACTGGATATTCTTCCTGAGTTTTACTCTTTATTACTTTGAGTGTTTCATCTATTTTTTCTTTTAAGCTTGTCATTATAAAGAAGATAATTTTTCTACAATTTTATCTGTATTAATATTTACTTTTTCTTTTTGTTCAAGTTTTATTTGCTCCCCTTCTTGTTGGGATTCCTCTTGTTCAGTTTCTGTGCTGGATGCTTTAATGTCAAGCAGCCTAGCCTGAGAATTAATAATCGCCTTCAACCTCGCCACAATCAGGTTTTTTTCTTCTCTCAGTTCCATAACGGAATTCTTTATTTCATTTGCGCTTTGCCTTGCTCTTTCCAAAATCCTCGCAGCTTTTGTTTCGGCTTCCTTAATTATAATCGCGCTTCTCTTTCTTGCTTCTTCTACCGCTTGGGAAGAAGTTTCCTGAGCCTTCAAAAAAGTTTCTTTCAAGCCACGCTCAATTCTTCCAAACTCCTGCAATTTGATATTTGCCTCGTCAAGCTGCTTTTTGAGAGAGTTATTATCTTCCTGGAGGTTGTCTATTTCATCTGCAAGTTTTACAAGGAAAGCTTTTACTTCCTCCTGCTCAAAACCTCTTACACTTTTGCTAAATTGCTGGTTCTTAATATTCATGGGAGATAGTTTCATTTTTCACCTATGCTTTAGTATATGTTCTTTGTCCAAAAATAGCTGTCCCTATCCTCAAAAATGTGGCCCCTTCCTCTATTGCAATTTCAAAATCACTTGTCATTCCCATTGACAATTCTTTCAAATTAAATCCCATTGTGTTTAGTTTATCTCTCAGTTCCCTTAAAGAAGCAAAACTTTTTCTGATTAGATTTTTATCTCCGGTAAAAGGTGCTATTGTCATCAATCCAACAACTTCTATTGAATTCAAATTTTTACAATGATTTAATAATTCAACAACTTCTTTTTCGTTTTCTATACCTGCTTTTGTTTCTTCGCTGGAAGTTTTAACTTCAATAAGAATTTTCTTCTTCTTTTGAGAATTCATCACTTCGTGACCCGCTTTCTCCATTCTCTTATTTATTTCATCGGCCAATTCTTGTGAATCTACAGAGTGTATATATTCTGCAGAATCAATTAAGTACTTTACTTTATTCCTTTGAAGAGTGCCGATAAAATGCCAGCGAAGTTTTTCATTTAAGTCACTCAATTCATCAAACTTATTTCTAAGCTCTTGAGCTTTGTTTTCTCCAAAATTTATAAGACCACATTCATAAGCCTTCCGAATATCTGCCGAAGGAAAAGTCTTTGAAACAGCTATAAGCGTAACGTCATCAGGATTTCTGCCGGCTTCGGCACATTTTTCTTTGATTTTTTGCTGAATTCTATGAATATTTTCGTTTATCATTTCGAGTTTAAGACAGTGAATCTATGGGTTTTGACATCAAAAATCAACGATAATCTCAGACTCGACCACTATGTGGAAAGTCTAAAATTTGCTCTTACGCAGTAACAATGTGCCAAAATTTACGCAAAGAACAAACCTCTTAAACTGAAAATCTTTCCCACTATAAATACTAATTCAAACTATAGATTTTTCATTATTAAAGTATTTTTTATTGGAATCAAATACTTTTAAATCTTCCTTGACTGTGGGAAAGTAATTTCTTAAAATAAGTTGTCATTCAAAAGGGGAACAAATCATAGGACAGATTTATCTTATAAAATGGGAAATAAATTAACTTTCAATTGTGCAAAAAGTCTTACAGGTTTTTTACTGCTTTTGCAAGCTTCTATATTTGAGAATGAGTTTTATAAGAAAAATTCTTCTAATCAGAATATTTACTTTTTAGAAAACCCTTAGCAGCGATGCGATTAATATTTTGTATATTCTATTATGCATTCCATAGAAACTGTTAATAACTAATTCT
>JBJKPP010000058.1:0-2251 GCA_046706145.1 Ignavibacteriaceae bacterium
ATATATTAGATAATTTATTAACATAATGAAAAATTCATTTTATTCGAATAACAGAAATTTCTACAATTAGTGACTTTATAATAAATTGATGCAGTAAAACATTAGGCTTATATTTGAGAACCATAAATTTGAAGGTGAATTTTGAAGATTTTAGTAACAAATGACGATGGAATAGAATCGCTGGGTATTGAAGCTTTAGTTAAAAATTTGAAGGAAATCGGTCACGTAACAGTCGTAGCTCCGCTAAAGGAACAAAGTGCAGTCGGTCACGCAATCACAATGCAAATTCCACTGAGAGTAACTGAATTTTATAAAGACGGGCAGCTGTTCGGTTATGCTGTAAACGGCACGCCGGCTGATTGCGTAAAGATGGGAATCAGAAATATTATGCAAGATTCTCCGGACATAGTTGTATCCGGAATTAATCATGGCTCTAATACTGCTGTAAATATAATTTATTCGGGTACCGTATCTGCTGCACGTGAGGCGGCAATTATGGATGTGCCATCGATTGCCATCTCAGTTACAAACCATGCCGCAACTGATTTTGTTCTTGCAGGAAAAGTGGCGAAATTATTAGCACTCGAAGTGTCTAAAAAAGACCTCCCTTTGGGTACCTTACTAAATGTTAACGTGCCTGATTTGCCGGAAGAACAAATCGCAGGGATTCATATTACAAAACAGGGTAGGTCAAAGTGGGATGATATTTATGAAGAAAGACAGGATCCATACGGAAAAAATTATTATTGGCTCACAGGCAATTTGGTTGAAGTCGATACTGAGATTGAAACCGACCAGATAGCAATTAAGAATAATTACATTTCAATAACTCCAATACATTTTGATTTAACCGATTATAAAACTTACGAAAAAATGAAAACCTGGAAACTTGAAGGATTGTTAAATGGCAAAGCTTAAGATTTTCCAGATTGATGCTTTTACCAATAAACCTTACGAAGGAAATCCTGCTGCTGTTACTTTTGCCGATGGATTATCCACAGTACAAATGCAAAAAATTGCTAAAGAAATGAATCTTTCTGAAACTGCATTTTTGTCGCGGTCAAAAAAAGCTGATTATAGATTAAGATGGTTCACTCCTAAGCAAGAAGTAAACTTATGTGGGCATGCAACAATTGCTTCTCTTCATTTTCTGAATGAGAATAAGTTATTAAGAAATAATACACCGGTGAAATTTGAAACGAGGTCCGGATTTTTAAATTGTTATAGTAAGAATAATTTATACTACATGCAGATTCCAATTTTAAAAATGAAATCATATAATCGAAATAAAGATGTAATATTAGAAGCGCTGGGAATTAAAAAGAATCAATTAGCTGCAAAAAACCCGATGATTATGTTGGAAAACGGCTACTTATTTATACATGTCAAAAAACTTTCAACCTTGGGGAATCTAACCCCAGATTTTGAAACTTTGAAAAGTTTTTCTAACAAAAAACAAGTGGATTTTGCAGTATTTACTTTAGAAACAATTGACAAGAAGTCCTTCGTTCACAGCAGATTTTTTGCTCCCACTTACGGAATAAATGAAGACACTGTAACTGGTTCTTCAAATGGTCCGCTTCTTTTGGTCTTAAACAAGCTAGGACTTGTGGACATTTCTAAAAAGGAAAAAACAAATTTAATTTTTGAACAAGGAGATTTTATAGGAAGAAAAGGAAGAGTACGCGTACAATTCAATAAGAAGAAAAATGAACTTTACATAGCAGGCAATGCAGCAACTGTTATGAAGGGAGAGATATCTGTTTAATGTTCAATATCGAAAAGGTTAATCTCTCATTAAACTACGGTGTTTTGTTCTTCATAATTTGTTTAATTCTTTTAGCAGCTTATGCGTTTTATGTTTACAAACATACAATTCCGCCTGTCAGTCCATTTAAAAAATATCTGCTTTTAACTTTAAGAACGCTCGCGCTTCTTTTATTACTTTTTGTCTTTTTCGAACCAACTTTAATGATTGCTACAAAGAAAATTCTCGAACCCTCGAATTATGTTTTCGCGGATAACTCCAGGTCGATAACTATAAAGGATGGCACAAATAGAGAAGGAACTATAAAATCATTCTTAAATGATTACAAAAACGGCGGGCTAAAGAGTAACTCCAAGTTATACTTATTTGGAAATAAAGTAACAAAATTGAGCCCGGATAGTTTGAGCAAAGCAAATTTTTCGGAGGGCAGCACAAATTTTGAAGAAATATTTTCGAACATAAAGAAAAGTCAAGATAATATTT
>JBJKPP010000059.1:0-2234 GCA_046706145.1 Ignavibacteriaceae bacterium
AGTGACGGATTAACTTTCTTTAAGGCCATTACTCAAAAATCTTTAACTTTGCTTGAACCCAATGGAATGATTTTCTTTGAAATGGCGAAAGGACAATATAAAAACGTGGAGAAAATTTTACTGGGAAACAACTTTAAGAATGTACAAATTGTAAAAGACTATCAAGATATCGAACGAATTATTTTTGGAGAATTGAATTGAGAGTTGTTGTTCAACGAGTATCAGAAGGTGGGGTAGAAATCCAGGAGAATAATTATTCTCAATCTATCGAAAAGGGATTCGTTATTTTGTTAGGGATTAAAGAAGGTGATAGAGAAAAAGATGCGGAATATCTTGCCGATAAATGCTGTAACCTCCGAATTTTCCAAGATGAAAACGATAAGATGAATCTGTCTATAAAGGATGTAAATGGTGAAGTCTTAATTATTTCACAATTCACACTTTACGGCGATGCTCGAAAAGGAAATAGACCAAGTTTTATTGAGTCTGCAAAACCCGAAACGGCAGTATCTCTTTACCAAAACTTTATTAATAGAGTTAAAGAAAACATAGGAAATGAAAAGGTGAAAACCGGTATTTTCGGAGCAATGATGAGCGTTAAGATTATTAACGATGGTCCGGTTACAATATTATTAGATTCAAAATCATAAAGAGAAATAGTGGATTCTGTTTTAATGATTTTCCTGGACGGTGTTGGAATTGGTAAAGAAGATTACAATTACAACCCGTTCTTTAAGTATAAGTTTAACTCTATTCTCGATATCTTTGGAGAAATACCTACACTGAAAAACCAATTTCTTTCAAAAGATAATTATTTTTTATTCCCTACTGATGCAAAATTAGGAATGAAGGGCCTTCCTCAAAGCGGTACAGGGCAAACTTCTATTTTCTGCGGAGTGAATGCTGCAAAGTTAGTCGGAAAACACTTTGGGCCCTATCCATATTCAACTTTAGTCCCAATCATAAAAGAAAAAAATATCTTTAGTGATTACCTGAGAAAGGGAAAGAAAGCAGCTTTCGCCAATGCATATCCTAAAGTTTTCTTCAAGTATATCAAATCAGGCAAGTCGAGATTATCAGTTACATCCCTAAGCTGCACACTTAGCGGCTTAAGACTGAATAGAGTAACCGATGTGAGAAAAGGCAATGCTTTAACTGCAGAAATCACAAATGAAAGGTGGAACGAAAAGCTTGGTTATCACCTGAAAGTGATAAAACCACAAACAGCAGCAAGACGATTATTAAGATTAGCAGCTAGAAACGATTTTACGCTTTATGAATATTTTTTAACTGATCATATGGGGCATGGCAGATTTGACGGAAACATCGGGAAAACAATTGGTGAACTTGACGATTTTCTATTCACAATTCTTAAAGAATTAGATAAATACAATTTAACTCTAATTATTTGTTCAGACCATGGAAATTTTGAAGACTTATCAGTTAAAACTCATACCTTGAATCCTGCTCTTACTATAACTGCAGGAAAACATGCCGGAAGATTATATGAAAAGATAAAGGACTTAACTCAAATTAAATCTGCTATAATCGAAACGGTTGGATGAAGAAATATCCAGCAATAAAACTTACCATTTTATTTGTGATTGGTATATTACTGCATTCTTTTCTGGATATTAATCTTTTATGGATTCTTTTTTTATTGGTTATTGCTTTCTCAGCCTTTCTTTTCCAAAAAAGATTTGACAGGGGAAAATTTGCACTCTCTATAATAATATCTATCCTAATAATTCTAATCGGTGCTTTAAGATTCAATGTTGAACCAAAACCAAACCTTCTTCCGAATTCTATTTATAAAATCAGAAACTTTACCGCTTTTGGAAAGATCGAAAAAATAGATCTGATTAGAAGTTATGAGATAAGATTCTATCTAAAAACTGATTCAATCAATGAAAACAACTCAACTGCAAAAGCAATCATAACATTAATAGGGCAAGTACGGGACACAAAAGAAAATCTACAAAGGCTGTATGACTATATTTCCCCAGGGAACTATATCTCAATAAAGGGAACATATCAAAGAGGCAGGGAAAAGCGCAATCCCGGTGAGTTTGATTATGACAAGTATTTAAGGTCAAGAGGAATAAGCGGTTTGTTAACTTGTTATAAAGTAAACGACTTACAGATAATTAATAACAAAAAGGGGATTATTAAGAACCTGATTTTTAATATAAGAAAAAGCGTAGATAGAAATATCTACTCCCTTTATAATCACG
>JBJKPP010000060.1:0-4024 GCA_046706145.1 Ignavibacteriaceae bacterium
AGCAGTTGTCACATTTACATGAAAGTCCATGGTTCCGCCTATAAAGTCACTGTCATAATAGTAGTTATGGTTGATGTCTCTGATAGTATCACTGCCGCTCCCGGTAAAAATCTGGTAGTATTCGAAAGTTCGTTTGCTGCATTTTTGCCAGGTGAGTTTTAATTTACCATTATCTGGCTGTGCCGATGTAATTTCCGGTGCAGACGGAAGAGTATTTTCAATGTATACCGGATAAGTTTTTGTGATGATGAAGCCTTCTCTTCCAAATCTATCAGCTAGACTGCCATTTCCGGAAGTGGTAATAATAACTACTTTCAATGTATGCGGACCATCAGAAAAATTAGACGATTTAAGAGTTGGACCGGAGCCGTATTCATTGGTTATCAATGTAGAATCTAAATAAATATTGAAACTTAGTATTGGTTTATTGTCAACCTTTAGTGAATGTTGAAGCGAAACATATCCTGTTATGAAAGTAGTGTCAGTATTACTAAGGTTATCTAAATTGATGACAACATTGCTTGTATCAATCGATGGGCGGGGAACATTGACGTAATTTTCACCCTTCGGATTTAAGGTCAAATCCTTGCACGAAAATAAAAGAAAGGAAAAATACAAAACCGTGAATATTAATATCAAAAATTTTTTCATGAGATGAATATTAACTCACAAATACACTGCAAATATTTATATCGGAATAATGCAAAGATTTAATCTCTCGCAGAAATTCCCCTTAGTTAAAAGTGGCAATATTAACCTATTTACGAATATAAATTTACTTTGTTTCTTCGTTGAAACAAAGGGTAGTGGGCTAATTTAATTTGAAGAATATGAATAAAGTTTTCATTCTGGGTATAATGGTCAAAAAGTGTTGCTAGATTTTGTTAATTCGTTAATTAAAAGTACAAAGGGAAATGATAAACTTTTTTACCAATTGAAACTAAGTATTATCAAACAAGTGCTCCTAAGCTAGGTTTTTTCTGTTATTACACCACTTTTTTTGAGACGTCCCCCCAACGGGACGTCTTTACATTAAACGTAAAGACGATGCGATGCATCGTCTCAAATTCTCATCAAAACTGAGAGTGTTTTTTATCAGGATCTAGGGTCAAACTAACAGATCCCGAACCTAGTTCGGGATGACAAAAAGCGTAAGTTAGATATCACCGAACCTTCCAAATCCAAGAACTTTCATAAAAAATTAACTTTTATATTACTTAAAAAATATGTAAAGTGACCAGATAATTTTCAATCATTAAATTATATTTGAAAGGAGACATTCCATGTCGGCAAAAGATGAAGTTCGTGAGGCCTCTAAAAAATTTTACTCGGGGTTGAATCGTATGGCAAATGGGGAACTTAATGCGTTTACTGATTCCTGGTCACATGACGAATCATCTACTGCTATGCATCCAATAGGAGGAAGAGAAGTCGGCTGGAATGCAGTTAAAAATTCTTTTGACCAGGTTGGTAAAGCTGCATCTGACGGCAAAGTTGAACTGGTAGATCAATTAATCAACGTACTTGGGGACGTTGCTTACGAAATAGGAAAAGAGAGTGCCCGGTTCAAACTAGCAGGTCAAGAAGTAAAAGCTGAAATTCGCGTTACCAACATTTATCATAAAGCTGACGGAACGTGGAAAGTAGTGCATCATCACACGGATATTTCTCCTGAAATGGTAGAGCTGCTAAAAAAACTTCAGAGTTAAAAATTTACAGAGATTAGTCATTATAGTTTTTTCCTGACCTCAAACAAATTGCGCCTGCCCGCCTGCTGGTAAGCAAGGATAAAATTAGCAAATGTTCAGTGGTGTCTTAATTTAACTCTTTGTCACCCCGACCCGTCGGGGTCTATTCATTATAAAGCAGATTCTGAACCTGCCTGCCGCAGGCAAGTTAAATCCAGAATGACATGTTTACATTATTAAATCGCACCTAAAAAGAATTACGATAAGAAATCAAGTGGTGTGGAAAGTGAAAAAAATAAATTCTGTTTGAGCCTCGATGAATCGGGGTGAGTTCATTTATTTTAGCAGAACGGAACAGGATTTCCGTAATTGTTTTTCAGTGTATGTTTCTTTTGTTACTTTTCTTGAGTTTATCCCGACCAGTCGGGGCTAAGAAAAGTAAGTGAAGCTAGTTGAAGAAATTACTCTTCTGGTTGTAAAAACGCTAAGATTCTGGATCTCCCAAGGAGATGCCTACGGCAAAGTCTAGAAGACAAATTATGAAATTAGCCCGCTACTCAGAACGGACATTTACAGCATCACGTTGCAAAATTAAGTTTTAACATCTAACAATTACATACACTTTTTATCTTCCAATCCTGATACATTTAATTATTGATTAAGTATTTTAAATTCGATTCTTCTATTTGCGCTGCGTCCTTCCTTAGTTTTATTACTTTTTATCGGGTCAGCTTCACCAAATCCCTTTGCAGTTAATCTCTTCTGAGAAATCCCGTGGTTAATTAAGTAATTCATAACCGTTTCTGCTCTTCTTTGTGAAAGCTTTAAGTTGTATTCGGCAGTTCCAATGCTATCCGTATAACCCTGTATTTGTACTTTCATGTCAGATTCGTTATTCAGTATCTGTATTGCATAAAGAAGAACGGGGTATGCTTCCGGTCTGAGCTTGGCGCTATTAAAATTGAAGTTTACTCCAATTAAAACCCAATGGCGTTTAACTGGCGCAGGAATGTTCACTACTGGCGGCTGTCTTTTCGGGATATACTTTTTGATCATCTCCTCAATTTTATTATAATCTATCTTCTCCGGTTTGATTATAATCTTCTTCGTTACCCCCTCATAAAGATCGCATAAATGAGAAGGTTCTCCCTTGGAAAATAGATAAACCAAACCTACGCTTAAACGTGCATAGGCATCTGCCGTGGTGTTAAACAAACCTTTCAGAAAATTGTTATTTCTTCCATCTAATTCATTATTCGAACCGAGATTATAAGTAAACTCTGCTGTTAGGTTTAATGAATTTGTTATCCTTAGCTGTCCCCCGGCACCTAAATTAAACTGGTATGCGGTTGAAGTCCCGTTGTATTCTTGTTGTGGTGAATTTTTGGAATTGTATATTATTCCGCCGAAACCTCCGACGAGATATGGTGATATCACTTCGCAAGGAAGAAGGTAGTAAAGAAGATCAGCATCACCAGTAAACGCATTAAGTTTTTGGTGGATGTTAGGTTGTAAATTAGTACTGTAAAGTGATTCAATATGATTGTAATTGGCGGATAATCTGATTGCCACGTGCTCTGAAAAATTACGCTGTAGTGATAGGTACCCTCCGAAGTTGTTGTAGCCCGTATGAGAGGGTGGAGTAATAGCTACAAACCTCGGATAAGTGAATCCGGCGCCTGCACCCCAGCTGGTTTTTGCAAGTTGTGGATAGGAGTTGCTGCTTAACAGCAATAAGCATAATCCACAAAGAAATATTATATTTCTTTTCATATCGCACCTCCCTTGCATGTTTTAATAGCAGAGAAATTTATACTAAAAAATGACTTACCAAAGTTCTTTTACGATTTTTTTATATGTTAAGAAAACCATGCCCAATTCTACGTTAGTTACCGCACAGTAATAATATCTTGTGAGTTTAAGTTGTATTAATTTATAGATCTGCCATTGAATGATATGAATCACAGAAGTTAGGAAATTGCAAATAGCTTGTATTATCCGCCTTTATAGCTATGTCGGGGTTACCCTTCCTAGATAAAATTGTTTAATACAAAATACTGTCCAATTTCTTCTGCCGTTCATTCATCATATTTACCGTTAACAAAATAATGTAGGCTGAATTCAGAATTGCACAGTAATTTGATAATTATAAAATAAACGGAAAATATATGAATAAGCTTAGCCTTCCATTCAGCATAAAGCATGTGTTCGCAGGATTTGCACGCATTCATGGCATTTTAAGATTAGAAGAACAGGTAATAGTGCTGGAATTTCAAACAGTTGATAATCTGGTAAAAGTTTTAAAATCAGATGTAAAAAACCTCTCGATACCAATT
>JBJKPP010000061.1:0-2739 GCA_046706145.1 Ignavibacteriaceae bacterium
AAAATTAAAGCAAAAGTATGCTCCGCTACTGTATTTTCGCCGTAGTAGGGAACATTAGCAATTGAGATTTTTTTCTTTTCTGCAAATTTCATATCAATATGATTATAACCGGTGCTCCTTGTAGCGATTAACTTTAACTTATTTGCCTTTGTCAATACTTTAGAATCAACATTTGAATATATAAATGGAGAAATCACATCAATATTTTTTAGTAAGTCTGAATTTGTGGAATCTAGTTTTTCATCGTAAAAAAGAAGCTCAAAGTTTTTCTTGAACTTTTTCTTAAGGTATTTTTTATCTTTAGGCGAAACTTCGAAAAATGCAATTTTTACTTTAGCCATAACTCCCTTAATTCATTTCCTCAAGTTCTTTTTCTAATAATTGTTTGTAATATAAGTCTGCATAAATTCCTCCGTGCGAAATTAATTCTTCATGAGTGCCTTCCTCTGCAATTTTAGCCTCAGAAATAACAAAAATCTTATCAGCATCTTTCACAGTAGATACTCTATGACTAATAATTATGCTTGTCCTTTTCTCCATGTATTGTTTCAAGTTTTTTAGGATTTGTTCTTCTGTGTTTGTGTCCACAGCAGAAAAAGAGTCATCGAGAATTAATATTTTAGGGTCAATAGCTAAAGCTCTGGCGAGACTTGCCCGCTGTTTTTGTCCACCGGAAAGAGTTATTCCTCTTTCACCCAACATAGTCTTAAAGCTATTCTTAAAACCACCGATATCAGTATTAAAACTAGCAATGTTAGCAACTTCCTGAACCTTGTCCATACTAACTTCTGGCAGACCATAAGATAAATTGTTCAGAATTGAATCTGAAAACAGGAAGGATTCCTGCTGTACCAAACCAATATTTTTTCTTAGAACGCTTAGAGGATATTTTTTGATATTAATTCCATCAATCAAAATTTCACCATCTGTAACATCGTATAACCTTGGGATTAAATTTATTAGAGAAGTTTTCCCGCTGCCGGTATATCCCATAATCGCGATTGTGGAACCTTGTGGAATTTTTATGTTTAGATTTTTCAGAACCGGCGGAAGATTTTCTTGATATCTGAATGAAACATTGCGAAATTCTATTTCTCCTTTAATATTGTTTATAGAGTTGTCAGTCTCTCCGTTGTCTTCAATTTCGTATGGCTCGTTGAAAATCTTATTCAGTCTCTTCATGCTTGCTTCGCCTTGCTGTACAAGATTGATGACAAATCCTAAAGCAATCATAGGCCAGGTTAAAATTCCAAGATAGAAAATGAATGCAACTATATCGCCCAGAGTCATGGTTTTAGATATTACCATATTACCGCCAAGCCAAATGACTACGATTACTGAAAAACCTGTTATAAGCAAAAATATGGGTTGTAAGAAAGCTTGTATTTTAACCATGCTCATATTTCTATCCATATATTCACTGCAAAGCTTGTTGAATTCATTAATTTCATTTTCTTCACGAACATAAGATTTTACTACTCGTATTCCTGAAAAATTTTCCTGTGCTTTCGTTGTTAAGTCTGAGAATTTCTCCTGAATTAGAGTGAATCTTTCATGAATAAGTTTTCCAACTTTGTAAACTAAGATTGATAAAAAGGGAAGTGGGATTAATGTATAAAGTGTTAACATCGGGTTTAGCGTTATCATAATAATAACGGTAAACAACAACGTTATAGAGGTATCAGTCGAATACATTACGGCGGGTCCCAAAAACGACCTCACAGCATTCACATCATTTGTGGCGTGAGCCATAATATTGCCAGTGGAATTATTCTGGAAATAACGTAATGGCAATTTTTGTAGATGCTGCCAAAAATCATGTCGCAAATCATATTCAATTTCTCGCGAAACTACTATTATGGTTTGCCTTATCAAGAATGTAAAAATCCCTGCTGCAATGGAGGTCCCTACAATCAGGAACGCGTAATGAAGTAGTTGCGAAGTAGTAACATGTTTCTGAAGTTCGTTTACCGCATCCTTCATTATTAACGGAATATAAACAGTCCCTGCGTTTGATAAAAGAATAAAAATAAATCCCAGAAATAATTTCTTTTTATACCTTACGAAATATTTTTTAAGTGAAAAAAGGTTTTTCATATTGTAATTCTATGATAAATCATGCGTCTGATTAAATTAGCAAAAAAATAGTTAAATAATTATGATTAAGTACTAGCGGTCTGCCTGCCGGTAGGCAGGTCTCAACCGATAGTTTCAAAACCGGTGTACTTTTGTAAAACTTTCGGAACAATCACTTTGCCTTCCGGCGTCTGATAGTTTTCCAAAAGTGAAACCATAAGTCTGCTTGTTGCAAGTCCGGAGCCGTTTAATGTATGTAAGAATTCCGGCTTTTTTGTGGCTTCATTTCTAAATCTGATATTAGCTCTTCTCGCCTGGAAGTTTTCAAAATTGCTGCATGATGAGGCTTCCAGCCATCTTTTTTCGGCAGGCGACCATGTTTCTATGTCGTAACATTTTGCTGCTGAAAAACTTAAGTCTCCTGTGCATAATAATAGCACTCTATAAGGAATTTTTAACTCTTTCAATATATCTTCGGCATTATCCACCAATTTTTCTAATTCTTTGTAAGAATCTTCGGGCTTAACAAATTTTACCATTTCTACCTTGTTAAATTGGTGAACTCTTAAAAATCCTTTTGATTCTTTACCATAAGATCCCGCTTCTCTTCTGAAGCACGCAGAATATCCAACATAGCATAAAGGTAAATCTTTTTCATCTAAT
>JBJKPP010000062.1:0-3747 GCA_046706145.1 Ignavibacteriaceae bacterium
TTGGCTCGAACTTTAATTTTAATTTTTCGAAGATTTTAATCGAGACCAATGAATCCTTTTACTTCAATTCAAAAGATGAATTGTTCTCTAATTTGGTTAATCTCCCAAAGTTTAAATTTTTAGGGGGGATTTATTATAAGGATATCTTATTCAAGGAAAATCTTGATTTAAAAACAGGGTTTGTTTTTAATTTTTATGGAGCTCAAAAAATCTTGCTTGAGCAGCTTATTGGCAGTATCTACTATCCGATTACAGAAGTTAATCCATCATTGCAAATAGACTTTACACTTGTAGGAGAAATTCAAAAAAGAGCCATTGTATATTTCACGTGGGAAAATTTGCTTGATAGTCAGTATTACCTTGAGCCTTTTTATCCAATGCGCTCAAGAAATATCAGGTTTGGAATTGGATGGACGTTATTTGATTGAGAGTTTTTTTGGATGAATAAACCAAATTTCTTTGAAGAAATTGGGTTTATGAAACATTACAGACTTAACTTTTCCTTAAATTTTACTGCCTGTCTTCTGGAAACTTCTACTTTCATTCCACCTTTTAATTTTACAAGCAATCCGCCGTTAAGCCATGGTTCAATATTTTCAATCCATTTTAAATTAATTATATGTTTCCGGCTAGCTCTGAAGAAACTTTTATCATCCAGTCTTTCATCAAGATAATTTAACGTTCTTAATATAAGTGGTTTGTTTTCATCGAAATATAACCGTACATAGTTTCCTTCCGACTCAAAAGCTTTTATGTCTGCTAATTTTACAAACCAGCACTTCTCTCCATCTTTTACAAAAATTTGATCCTCTTCAGAAAGAATCTGACCCTTGCCAGCTTCTTTTCCAGCCCTTGGAACATTGGTTTCAATTAATTTTTTTATCGTTTCTTCAAGTCTTTTAGGTTCAATAGGTTTTACAAGATAGTCAAGTGCGTTATATTCAAATGCTTTCAATGCGTATTCGTCATAAGCAGTTGTGAAAACTACATTTGGAACCTTATCCAATTCCTCTAATAATTCAAAACCATTTTTGCCAGGCATTTGTATGTCGAGAAACAGAATGTCAGGCTCAAGTTGACTAATTTTTTCTGCCGCATCTTCGGCGTTAACTGCTTCACCGACTATTTGAATTTCCTTGAAAGGTGTCAGCAATCTTCTTAGCTCTGTTCTGGCTAATCTTTCATCATCTATTATAATAGCTTTCATTTTTTAGTTCTCCTATTGGAATAATAACTTCTGCCGAGACCCGGTCGGAATCTAAATTTTTTATTGTAAACAAAGCTTTTTCACCGTACAGCAAACTCAATCTTTGTTTAGTATTGTCGATTCCAAATCCCTTGGCGTTCTTTAATGAATTTCTTTCAATTTGTCCCGTGTTTGTGATTTTTATATATAAATTAGAACCAGCCTGTCCGTCAGTAGGATTTGTAACAAAAGTTGAAATTGTAATTTCTCCTCCTTTTGTTTGCTGGGAAATTCCATGCTTGATAGCATTTTCCACAAGAGTTTGAATCATCATAGGAGGGATTTCTACACTCAATGAATCCTTAGAGTTGGAGATTTCATATTTCAATCTTTCTTCATACCTAATCTTTTCGAGGGAAAGATAATCGGCGACTGTTTTCATCTCTTCTTCAAGCTTTACGGTTTCGGTTTTTTCTATTTTGAGTGAGTATCGTAAAATGTTTGATAACCTCGTTACAGCAATTTTAGCATTTTCTGGGTCTTCTTCAATCAGCGCTCTAATGCTGTTTAGAGCATTAAACATAAAATGCGGATTAAGCTGGGATTTTAAAGTCTTAAGTTCAAAATCTTTCACAGCAGCCTCCCAAATGTATGATTCAATCTCTGCCTTTCTGTAATTCTCAATGTAATGAATTAAGAAGTAAATGAGTGACCAAAACAGAATAGAGCCGCTTAAATTAATTGCCGCAGTCAAAGTGGTGTAACTTGCTTCGGGTATGCTGGCTTTTACGGTAGAATTAACAATTAAATAAATGCAGAACAAACCAACACCAATAATCAAGCTTGATAAAATAATTCTAAAGATTGTTTTTCTAAGCTGCAGTTCAAGCCATTTATTTTTTTTTATGAAGGCTCTATAAAGGTGGGTTGATATTACACCGAAGGTACAGACAATTAGCCAGACAACTATATTTTCCGGATAATGGCCTTCGACGGAAGAGATAATTATTACATTTATAAATCCAATCAGAAACCAGCCTGTTAGCTGAGTAAGCCAATATATAGTTTTTCTTTTTAAAGCCATTCTATTCGCATAGAAATTTCTGTCAATAATAGAATCATAGCGAACCTGCCTACCGGTCAGGTAGGACGGTAAATCTCTTATAGCATTATAAGTTTGCATATGAAATATAAAATTAAGATTCTAAAAACGGAATCATTTAACAAAATAAAACCATAAGGTTGCATATTAAACCTATGGCTAAATTGCCTGAAATTAAGTGGAAATTTTAGAAATGGCTTTTTAGGTTGATAAAAGGAAAATATAATCCAGAGGATTGGTTCTTAAATCAAGTTACCCAATGTCTCAATTTTCAAGTTAGTCCATCTACATGCAGAAGTTATAAGGAGTAATGGAATATTGGAAAACCAATGTCCCCACATTCTGTTTTTCTCATTATTCTGAAGGCAGTTATTTTGAGTAACTTTTCTGCTTAAAGATTAATTATATCACTATAAATTATAAAGGCCATAAGCAGTAGGAGAATATAGAAACCAACCTGTTGAATGGCTAGCTTTACCTTAACCGGAATTTCTTTCTTTGTAGCACCTTCAATTAATATTATAACCAAATGACCGCCATCCAAGACAGGGAAAGGCAGTATATTAACAATTGCAAGGCTTAAGCTTAAAAGTGCAAGGAATGAGAGAAAAGTAGAAAGCCCTAACTCCGCCGAAGTTGTTGCATATTCAGCAATTCTAATCGGACCGGCAAAAGCTTTTCCGAACGCGATCTTACCTCCAAATACCTTGCTGACAGCATTAAAAGTAAGGTAGGTGTATTTGCCCATGTCTGTTATTCCATGGTAAAAAGACTGGAAGAATCCGTACTTGGTTTTAATAATTTTTCCTGTGTAAGTAACCTTGATTCCGACTCCAATTTTTCCATCTGCACCTGGCGTGACTGCTAGATTAAGTGTGTCATTGCCTCTTAGCACTTCCAAAGGCATCGTTTTGTTTTTGTTGCCGGAGATTATTTTTACTGTTTGGTCATTTGTATATACGGGAGTATTGTTTAATTTAAGAATTATATCTCCACTTAAAATACCTGCATGCTTTGCCGGTGAGTTAGGTAATACTTCCCCTATAACAGGTCTAATACCATGCGGTAAGAGAAAATCACCAGTTTGATTTTCATCAGGAACTTTTTTTCGCGGGATAAAAATGGTTTTATCTATTCCGTTTCTTTGAATAACAATGGTTAGATTGTTTCCCATGTTATTTATAAAAATTGCCTCTCTTACTTCTTGCCAGTTATGCACTTGCTTGTTGTTAACCGACAAAATTTTGTCGTCTGATTTGAAACCGAGAGAGTCTGCAGCACTTTGGGGATTGACATAGCCGATTTCAGTTGTTTTGGCTATTTGCCTTTCGGAGAAGAAGTTTATTCCTGCAAATATTAATAGGGCAAGCACAAGATTCATAAAAACGCCTGCTGTAATTACAATAACTTTTTTCCATGTAGGTTGTGCGCGGAATTCGTACGGCTGTGGTTCTTTATC
>JBJKPP010000063.1:0-3599 GCA_046706145.1 Ignavibacteriaceae bacterium
GAATATTGAACGGTCCGGTAATTTCCAAAGCTTTGGCGATCTCTTTTGTAATGATTTTTACTCTTCTCATCGTTTCCAAATATGTTCTTTGCGGGGGAAGAACGATAGTTGCATCGCCGGAGTGAACCCCTGCGTTTTCAACATGTTCAGATATAGCATAGCAGAAAAGGTCTCCGTTGGTCGCAACAGCATCAACTTCAATTTCTCTAGCATCAGTTATGAATTTGCTTATTACCACCGGATGTTCAGGATTTAATTTTGTTGCTTTTTCCAAATAAGTATTTAGCTCATCTTCAGTGAGAACTATACTCATCGCAGCGCCGCTGAGAACATAGCTTGGTCTGATTAAAACAGGGTATTCAACTTTCTCTGCGAATTTTTTTGCATCGTCAAGATTCGTAAGTTCTTTCCATTCTGGCTGGTCAACTTCCATCTCGTCGAGAATTTTGGAGAACTTGTGCCTGTTTTCTGCGTTATCAATTTGGGTTGGCGAAGTTCCTATGATTCTTGCATTTGAATTATGCAGTTTAATTGCAAGATTGTTTGGAACCTGTCCGCCCATGGAAATAATTATTCCTTCGGGATTTTCCAATTCGTAAATGTCGAGCGCTCTTTCAAACGTCAGTTCTTCAAAGTATAACTTGCTGCAAATATCATAATCAGTACTTACAGTTTCCGGATTACAATTAATCATTATTGTTTTCTTGCCGATTTTATTTAGAGTCGTCACAGCATTGACACAGCACCAATCAAATTCAACCGAAGAGCCAATCCGGTAAGGCCCGCTTCCGAGAACTATTGTTTGTTCCTTTTCACCAACCGAAATATCATTTTCGTTCCCATGATAAGTTATATAAAGATAATTTGTCTGGGCAGGATATTCTGCAGCAAGAGTATCAATCTGTTTTACAAAAGGAGTGACGTTAAGGCTTTTTCTATACTTTCTTACTTCAAGCTCATCTGAGCTCGTAAGCATTGAAATTTGCTTGTCTGAGAACCCGTGCAATTTTGCTTCATGAATCAATTCTTTTGAAACATTATTAAGCTTGGAACCGTTTAGCTTTTTTTCAGTATCGATTATATTTTTCATTTTATACAAGAACCACTTCTGAATTCTCGTTAATTCATGAATTTTATCAATACTGAATCCTTCTTTCAAAGCCTGTGCAACAGCAAAAATTCTTTTATCCGTTGGTATGGAAAGTTCTTTTTCTAAATCTTCAAAGATTAAATCGTTACAAACAAAACCATTCATACCACCATCTAACATTCTAATGGCTTTTTGTAAAACCTCTTCAAAAGACCTTCCTAGGGACATTACCTCTCCAACCGATTTCATCTCTGAGCCTAAACTTGTGCTTACTTGCTGGAATTTTTGTAAATCCCATCTGGGAAATTTTAGTGCTACATAATCAAGTGCCGGTTCAAAACAGGCGGAGGTTTCCTTTGTTATGATATTTTCAATTTCGTTGAGTGCATAACCAAGGGCAAGTTTAGTGGCTATAAATGCTAGCGGATAGCCAGTTGCTTTTGAAGCGAGAGCAGAACTTCTGCTTAATCTTGCGTTAACTTCAATTATTCGATAATCATCAGAATTAGGGTCTAAAGCAAATTGGATATTACATTCGCCAACAACTCCTAAATGTCTAATAAGTTTAATTCCGATGGAACGCAGTTTAAAATTTTCTTTTGCAGAAAGAGTTTGGAGTGGAGCGATTACAATGCTGTCCCCGGTGTGAATTCCCATAGGGTCAATGTTTTCCATTGAGCAGATTGTAATACAATTATTAAATCTGTCTCTCACAATCTCGTATTCAAGTTCCTTCCAGCCTAATAGAGATTCTTCTATCAAGATTTGATTTGTATATGTAAAAGCTTTCCGGGCCTTATCAATTAGTTCTGATTTATTGTTAACGATTCCTGAGCCTAGACCGCCGAGAGCATAGGCGATTCTTACCATGACCGGAAATCCGATTTTTTCAGCGGCCTTAACAGCTTCATCAATATTGTTTGCTGTTTTGCTGACAGCAATTTTTAACCCGATTTCCGTAACCTTGTTTCCAAAAAGAAGTCTATCTTCCGTATTCTGGATTGCTTCGACGGGAGTTCCTAAGACTTCAACATTATGTTTTTTTAGAATTCCTTTTTCATAAAGTTCAACGCCGACATTAAGAGCCGTCTGCCCTCCAAATTGAAGCAAAATGCTGTCTGGCCTTTCTTTTTCAATAACTTTCTCAACGAATTCTGTCTTTATAGGAAGGAAATAAACTTTGTCTGCAAAATCTGCTGATGTTTGTATAGTTGCAATGTTTGGATTAATTAGTACCGAAGATATTCCATCTTGCCTTAAAGCTTTTATGGCCTGGCTTCCGGAATAGTCAAATTCTCCTGCCTGGCCGATTTGTAATGCACCTGAACCAAGTATTAAAACTTTTTTTGGTTTTCTTTTCTTTATCATAAGCGAAATAATGTGTTATCTGTTGAATCTTTTATTAATTTTTTTGATCAGTGAAAAAATATTGAGTCTGGAACAGTTTCTTTTGCAATTTGCGGTCCTTCATAATATATTTTCAAAACTCTGTCACCGCTGCCCTGCATATAATCGATACGAACATTGTGCAGTCCCTTAGAAAGAGCTATGACTCCATTCTTTTCAATTGCTCCATGAAGCCCATCATTATCAACTGTTAACTTACCATCAATATACAAGCGGCTTCCGTCATCAGAATCAGTATAGAATCTGTAAACTCCTTCTGCAGGGATTTGTAAGTATCCAGTGAATTGAAGGGCATAATATTCTTTTTTCTTACTGCCATCAACATTTATACTTTTAGATATACCTGTATCAACAGGTTTAAGATTATTGAAGTCCGGCAAACTATCCCATTCCCCTTCATAGTAAGAATATTTTAATCCTGGCGTAATATTTTCAATTTTTAATGATGGCAGAGTGGTTACTTTGTTAAATATAAAGCTTCTTGGAGCGCTTACCGGGTTTTCTCCAAGAAAACATCTTGCGGTAACGGTAGTAGTTTGAGTCAATAAAATATTTCCTGAAACTAATGGAGAACTGCTATCCGGGACAGAGCCATCTAGTGTGTATCTAATTTCAACATTTGGTTGCCCTGAGCTAACCTTTACATCTAACGAATCTATGAAAATATTATACTTGGCTTCGACTACAGGCGGGTTGTAAATATCTGGTATGCCGGAAATATTGAGGACTACAACACTGCTGATTGAATTGGGGGCTGTAGAAGGTAAACTTATCTCTAAACCGTCTTCTTTTCTTTCTACATTTAGATTTGTTTTGTTGGGGTCGGAAAGAAGGTACGCATCAATCGGCTTATTTGATATTCCGGGTATAATAAGTCTACCGTTCTTTGGCCAATCAAATACCTGCAAATATAATCTTGTGTTTCCGTTTATATCTTTTTGTGTACAGCGTCCCCAGGCTAATTTCTCGAAAGGGCTTGCTTCGGTTCCGTAGATTGATTCGCCGTTTACTTTCATCCACTTGCCAATTTCTTTTAGTCTTTCTACTGCAGTTGGTGGAAATACTCCTTGAGATGTTGGTCCTATATTAAGTAAAAAGTTTC
>JBJKPP010000064.1:0-2823 GCA_046706145.1 Ignavibacteriaceae bacterium
AAATTCGCTCTTGATAACTGTTTTTGCGTAAGGTACGCAAGAAAATAGGTCTGATCTTTAACAGGGTCAGGTGATACTTTCAGGACAAATTTATTATTTAGTTCTTCCACTTTTGCATAATGACCACTAGCTACTTTGTTGAAAGAACTATCTATCCTATCATAGAACAATCCAAACTTTATTAAGCTATTACAAAATATGTCAGGATTCGGAGTTCTTCCTTCCTTTATCTCGGAAATCGTGTAAGAAACTATATTGTCCCAATATTCATTCTGCAGAGAAAGTATTTCCAGAGGAACATTGGCTTGTTTGCAAACTTTTCTCACATATTCCAAGTCTTCTTCCCATGGGCAATTACCAAGAAAAGCGAACTCATCCTCCAGCCAGATTTTTAAATAAAAAGCAGTAAGGTCGTGACCTTCCCTCTTGAGTAAATTGAGAGCAACGGAACTGTCAACACCTCCAGACAATAAAACAGCGATTTTTCGCTTAGCAATCGATTCCAACATAAAATCTAATTTTTTATTTAATCTATCAAATTTAGAGAAAGAAATGAAAATATTTAGGTCAAAAGGAAGTTCAACCCTGCTGCCGTTAGGCAAGAATAACTATTTCTTATGTTTACCTGCTTCGGAAATTTTTGTTATTACCTCATCATATACGGATTTTTTGACCTTACTCAACAAAATTGTTCCCAGGGCCTGAGAATTTTTTATTCCACTAAAGTAACCAATCGTAATTTTTTGTTTCCCATCATAAATTTTTAGGATGCCCTTCAACTTTCCCTCGTAAATTCCTCCATGTAATCTTTCAATATCACTAAAATAAATTTCTACTTTCTTCTTCCGAAACATAAATTTGCTGCAAACAAGACGGTCATTATACGCTTCGATTCTAAAGGGAACTATTTTATACATCATCACATATTGCCTATTCATTATAACGATGAAAAGGATAGAAACGGAGATGGGAATTAAAGTAAAGATATGATTGTGTAAATATCCTATGGACAAAACCAAATAAATTACCATCATAACATTCAACGGAATATTACCATATTTTAGAAATAGTCTATATAAAAAAGAATAGGTAAAGACCTTCATAAATCTAATAATTGTTATTTACGCGGGTTAATTTAAGAATAATTCATCTAAATGATTTAATAACATAACTGAATGAAACTTCACTTAATAAATAGAATGAGAGGTGGTTAATTTCTTTCCAGAAATTAGAGCAAGTTACTTGCAAGCTCAGCTAATTCAGATCTTTCCCCTTTTTCCAGATTAACATGTGCGTAAAGTTTCTGCCCTTTAAAATGCTCTATCAAAAAGGATAAGCCATTAGATTGGGAATCAAGATAAGGATGATCGATTTGATATATATCCCCGGTAAAAACGATCTTTGCTCCTTCTCCGACTCTTGTAATAATTGTTTTTACTTCATGCGGGGTAAGGTTTTGTGCCTCATCAACTATAAAAAATATTCTTTGTAGACTTCTTCCCCTTATATAGCTAAGAGGTTCGATGACTAATTTTTCTTCTTTAACAAGATTAGTAATTGCCTGAAAACTTTTATCGTTTTCTGAAAATTGGTCTTGTATAACTCTTAAATTATCCCACAAAGGCTGCATATAAGGTTCAAGTTTACTCTGAACGTCACCTGGTAAAAAACCAATATCCTTATTGCTGAGAGGAACAACAGGCCTTGCAATATAAATCTGACGATAATGCTTCCTCACACTTAACGCACTGGCCAAAGCTAAAAGTGTTTTGCCTGTACCGGCTTTTCCAGTCATCGTAACCAAAGGTATGTTGGGATTTACTAATGCTTCTGTAGCGAAAGTTTGCTCTGCATTTCTAGGCTTTATTCCGTAAACGGTGTTTTTATCTACCTTAACAAAGTTCTCTAGGTTTTCATCAATTCTTGCTAGAATAGAACGGTTGGTATTTTTGAAAATAAAAAATTTGTTGGGATATATTTTCCCAAGTCTGTCAGGTCGGGAATCAATAATTTCGTTTGCAGAGATTTGATATGGTTCATTGAATAGTTTAATTATTAAATCGTCATTAAAATTTTCCACCGTTTGTTTGCCGCTATATAATTCCTCTATACTTTTTACTCTGTCGGTAGTATAATCATCGGCAAGAATTCCCAAAGCCTTCGCCTTCATTCTTAGATTAACATCCTTGCTGACAAGAATTACTGAAGATTCTCTATTTCTTTTGTTCAAATCGAAAGCGACAGACAAAATTCTATGGTCGGAATTATCTTCCTTAAATATGGTTTTAATATCCGTGTTCAAACCATGAGGAATTGCAATTTTCACCTTTCCCTTTCCTTTGCCCAAAGAGACTCCACCGTTAAACAACGCGCTGCCAGTCATGCTGTCAAGAAGTCTGGAAAACTCCCTTGCGTTAAGATTAATTACCTGGCTTCCTCTTTTGAAATGGTCCAATTCTTCAAGAACTGGCATTGGGATTACTACATCATTTTCTTTGAAATTTAAAAGACAGCTCGCATCGTGTAAGATGACATTAGTATCGAGAATGAATGTTTTAGGAGTTTTGACGGATTTTTTCATTAATTATTTTTAATAAAAATATATATGGGGTAAGATTTTCGTTGAAATGCAAAAAATAGATTTTTATTATTTAGAAGCTCTAAGCAGAATTTATTCATTAAATGATGTTTGATGAAGAATTTCTTTTTTCAAATTTAGATTAATAACAACTTAAATGAAAGAGTATGAAAAATCTTAACAGAAATAAAATTTTTCTCAACCGATGCATTGAATCTAAATTGTTTGAACATTATATTTATTTT
>JBJKPP010000065.1:0-12004 GCA_046706145.1 Ignavibacteriaceae bacterium
CTCCATTCACGGGGAATTGAGGTAATGAAGAGATATTAGAAATCGTAAGGTCGTAATCCTTTGGTGTGATGCTATTAATCCTGCCGGGGGTACTGTTTTCAATATCAACAGAATTACCCCAGTTTGAGCTTAAGTTTGAAGGGGCACTTAGTGAAATCCTTTCTAACGAAACTCCCTTTTCGTTTTCCCAATCTTGTTGATAGAATACCGAGTCTATGGTAATTCCGTGATTATCTTTTAAAACTACACCGTCTTCATCATTGTTTAATGTAGGTAAATTTATTTGCACTATTCCTGATGGAATTACTCTATGAAAATTAATGATTGAAGAATCCTTTGTAATTACAAGAAAAGATTTTGGAAAAATAACCACGGGGTTATTAATTATAGATGTTGATGGGGTTGCTAGCACATCGCTGACTTTCCAGCCTTCTAAATTGATAGAATCACTAGAAGTATTATATATCTCAAACCATTCCGGCTCTCCGTTAACCGGGTCATACATAATTTCATTTATTAAAACAGTTTTAGGAGAAGCTCCCGGAGAAATGGAACCATAGACAAAATTATTGGTTGTATCCTGGTCGTTTTTTGCAAAAGCTTCTGCAAAGAAGCTTCTCCTGGAAATCAAATTATTTATAGTGTAAGGAAAGTTTATTGTTATCGAATCATTTGAAGAAAGAGAAAAATTTTGCGTTGTGGATAAGAGACTATCCGGCAATGAATCACTATTTGTATCTTCAAATAATTCAGCATAAAAATCAAGATTTTTATATCCGATATTCTTAACTTCGATTTCTATATTAACGTTACTGCCTATAATTGGAGATGCAGGAGTGAAGTTTATTCTGGTGATTTCTATGTCATAATTCTTTTTAGATAAAGAATTTATTTTGCCCGGTGTGCCTCTTTCTTTTGACGAACCCCAGTTTGCCGGGTTGTTGCTTTTACCATCTGCAGAAATCCTTTCGAGAGAGTTTCCTTCATTTCCACCCCAGTTTGGAAGGTAGCTTACGCTGTCAATTAAGGTTCCAAGAGAATCTTTTAAACTCAAATTATCACCTGTATTATTAAGTGATGGTAAATCAAGAACTTTTGTTTGCGATGGAATTTTATAGTAGTTGAATATAAGCGAATCGTTGCTCAATACAACATAATCTTCAGAAGTTAAAAAGAAATCTTTTTCATATATCTTTGATGTTGTATTGCCATCTGAAATTGTCCAGTTTTTAATATTTACAGATGAATCAGACCTATTATATAATTCAACCCATTCTGGTTCACCGCTTTTTGGAGCATACATTATCTCGTTAATGACAATGTCGTTGTACTTATAGTTTTCTTTATAAATATGAAGTTCTAGAAACTTTTTGTTATTAGCGGGTTGTTCATCTTTATCGAATTTAATTTCTGCAATTAGACTGTATTGTCCTGCTTTCATTCCTGATAAAGTAAAAGTAGTAGAAATAGAATCACCTGGATTTATGCTTTGAAGATTTTGCGAATTTAACATCTCATTTGCTGTTCCGATGGAATCAAAATTTAAATCGTTATAAATATTTAATATTGCCGAGGTTGCTGTTTCTTTTCCTAAATTGCGGATAGTAATATTTAATGTTGCGTTTTCTCCTTCAATGATTGTCTTGGGAGAAACATTTAGGCTTGAGACTTCTAAATCGAAGTTGTATTTAGTAACAGAGTTGCGAAAACCGGGAGTCCCGTTTTCGACTTTTGAGTTTGCCCAATTTGAGGCAGAATCATCTCTATTCAAAATAATTTTTTCATCTGAAAATCCTTCGGAATTATTCGCAGAGTAAGTATAGGTTTGCAGAGTATCGTTTGATGGGCTGATTAAATAAATTGTCCTATCAGAAGTATTTGACATTCCTCTGCTTCCAAAATAATTATCGGAAATTTTTAGCTGAAGAGCATTGGAAGGTACTAACGATTTGTAAATTCCGTTTTCAAAATTATAATCTCCCTGAAAAATTACCCCGAATGCTTTTGAGGGAAGTATTGTACCGTAGCCCGCTGATACGACACTATCGCCGGATGAAGTCTGATAAATAATTTTGTACCCATCTAAATCTATGCTGTCTTCGTTACTGGTATTATATATTTCTATGAATTCGTTATTACCAGACTGTGGATAGAACATTATTTCACTGAGAACAATTGCACTATCGCTTTGAGAAAAAACGCGCACAGACAATAGTATTAAAAGTATGAAGAACTTATTCATTTACCCCCAGGAACAAATTTTCTACATATTAAGGAGTTTTATATACAATCGCAACTATTTCTTAGGAAGTGGAAGAGAAAGTAAAAAGTCGTATATCGTGTTGGGAAGAATTGAAAGTATTTTAGAACCAAGAGCAGTAAGGAAAGGGAATTGAATCACCGATTTTTCTTTTTCTATTCCTTTAATAATAATTTTGGCGGCTTCATCAACGTCCATAAGAAAAGGCATTTTGAATTCGTTTTTGTCTGTCATTGGTGTTCTAACAAATCCTGGTTTTACAGTTATAACTTTTACATTGTAAGGTTTAAGTTCGAGCCGCAGAGATTCTAATATTTTTGTAGCTGCAGCTTTGCTTGCGCTATAAAATCCACTGTTGGGAAATCCGCGCGAGTCTGCCAAACTTGATACACCTACGATAGTTCCGTTTTTTCTTGATATAAAATCTTGAATCAAATTTTCTACGCAATAAATAATTCCGAGCACATTTGTGTTAATTATTTTCTCTGCGTCTGATGAGTTAAATTTTTTTATGTCAGCCCTTCGTGATATTCCCGCATTTAATATTGCAATATCTATTTGGCTGCCGGATTCTGTTTTTACTTTCTCAAATGCTTCTTGCACTTCCAGTTTATTTGTTACGTCACATTTTATTGTGATTATTTTCGCACTTCCATTTGATTTCTCGGCAATTTCGTCAATTAAATCTTTTTTTCTGGATAACAAAGCAAGGTTGCATTTCCGTTTACTTAGTGACTCTGCAAGTGCTTTTCCTATACCGCTGGAAGCCCCTGTTATCAGAATATTTTTTCCCTCAAAAGTCATTGTGTAGTCTTTCTTTTTAGTGTAATTAACTTCTCTAAAAGCCGGAGTTTTGTTCCAAAAAATACCGATATACTTTTGTAACTTCAAAAATCGCAATAATTACTTATTTTTGTAATTGACAGAAATTAGTTGAAAATTATCCAGAAATTGGTTTTTTGTAGTAATTGTTTGTTGGTATGAAAATTGTTGAAATATTGCTATTATAAACTTTGGAATAATTATGTCATTTGTTATTTTAAACAAAAAATTGGTTCCAGATGTTTATAAAAAATTTCGTTTCTATAGATGATGTAGTTGTAAGAAACGAAGTAGTTGAAAAAAAGTTTGCGTGTGACTTGTCAAAATGTAAAGGTGCGTGCTGTACTTTCAAGAGCGATTATGGCGCACCTCTCTTGGAAGAAGAAATTGATGAGATAAGGAATGCATTACCGGCAGTTCGAGATTATCTGCCGGATGAGCACGTAGAACGAATTGAAAAAAACAATTTCTATGAGGTGAGAGAAGGTGAAATTTATACAACTAGCTATAATAGAAGAGCCTGTGTCTTTGTCTATTACGATGGAGATATTGCAAAGTGCAGTATCGAAAAAGCCTTTCTCGACGGTAAAACAAAATTCAAAAAACCAATTTCATGTCATTTATTTCCAATAAGGATATCCAATTTCGGAGGTGAAGTTTTGCGTTTTGAAAAATTTTCTGGTTGTGACCCTGCAATTAAAAATGGAAAAGAAAGTGATATTAAATTAATTGATTTCTGCGGCGATGCCCTCAAAAGAAAATTTGGATTGCCATGGTTCTCAAAATTAAAGGAGCAGAGTGAGGTTTGATATGCTTAATTTAACTCAAAAATTATCACAGCAGCAGAAATTATCCCCGCAGCAAATACAGTATCAAAAATTGTTACAACTGAACACGCTTGCGTTAGAACAGAGGATAAAAAATGAATTAGAATTAAATCCTATACTTGAAGAAGTGATGGATGGTGAACTTGAGCAATTGGAAGAGAAAGATGAAAAAGATGATGATACCACGGAAGAATTTGAAGACTCAAACAATGACGAGTTTGAGATTGAAGATTTTATGAACGATACTGAATTTGAGGGAAATTATCAGAATAGAAGTAATGATGATGAACAATACCAGCCTGTAGCTGCTTCGAGGGAGAATTTAACAGAACACTTGCTGGCACAATTGAGATTATTAAATCTGTCGGATGAGGAGTTTAGAGTTGGTGAAGAAATAATCGGCAACCTAGACGATGATGGTTATTTATCCCGTAGTCTTAAAGAAATTGTAAATGAATTAAATCTTTTTGAAGATAATAAAACAACACTGGAACAGGCCGAATGTCTTCTGAAGAGGGTTCAAAGATTTGACCCCATTGGTATTGCGTCTAGAGATTTGCGTGAATGTTTGCTAATACAATTGGAAAATTCAGATTACGACCAATATTATACTTACCTAGCAAAAGAACTCCTGGGAAATTATTATGATGATTTCACAAAAAGGAAATTTGATGCGATAAAGCGAAAAATGAATTTGACAGATGAAGCTCTTAAAGCCACTTTTGAATTAATTTTAAGACTAAACCCGAAACCAGGTGAAGGAAATTCAGAGTCAATCGAATTCAATCAAATTATTCCTGATTTTGTAATTGAAGAAGTAGAAGGAGATTTTGTAATTACTTTGAATGACAGGTCTTTACCATCCGTTACAATCAGCAAATCTTATATGGATATGCTTGATGCAAATAAGAAAAACAGAAAATCAGATAGGGATAAAAAAGCTTATAAATTCCTGCGCGAAAAGTTTGAATCTGCGAAATGGTTTATTGCGTGTATTCAACAAAGAAGAGATACCTTGTTGAAAATAATGCGGGCTATTTTTGAAAAACAATATATGTTTTTCCTAAGAGGTCCCAAACATCTAAAACCGATGATATACAAAGACATTGCGGACGAAATTGGGATGGATATTTCAACAATAAGCAGAGTTGTAAATGGTAAATATGTACAATCAAGCCAGGGCATCCATGAACTCAAATATTTCTTTAGCGAGGGATTAAGCACAGATTCAGGTGAGGAAGTTTCCAACAAACATATAAAAATTAGATTAGGAGAAATTATCGCAAGTGAGGATAAAAAAAATCCTTACAGCGATGATAAACTTGCTGCAATTCTAAATGATGAAGGTATTCATATTGCGCGTAGAACCGTTGCGAAATATAGGGAGCAGCTCAGATTACCTGTCGCTCGCCTTCGCAAGGACTTATGAGTCTTATTTTTGAGAACATCTTTGTAATTGTTTTCTCGCTCGCTTTTTTTGCATTCATACATTCCTATTTGGCTTCTAGCAGAGTTAAACAAATTATTTATAAAAAAGGGAAAGAATTTCTTCCATTCTACAGGCTTCTTTATAATGTCATTTCAATAGTGATTTTATTTATCATTTATTTGAATTTGCCTCCTTCTAACGTTATCATTTATGATTTACCTTATCCTTATGATTTTGTAATGTTTGCTCTGCAAACTCTAAGTCTTGCTGGCCTTGTTTATACTTTAAAATATTTTTCTGCAAAGGAGTTTTTAGGATTATCGCAAATTAATAGATGGTATAGCAAAAACTATAATTTTGAGAATCTCGATGAAGAATCATCCTTTAGAACCGATGGTTTATATAGTTTTATGAGGCATCCTGTTTATTTTTTCTCGATTTTATTCCTTCTTTTCAGACCCTACATGGATTTAAATTATTTTGTTATTTTTATTTGTTTGGTAATTTATTTTTATATAGGAAGCATTTACGAAGAAAAGAAACTGGTTGAAAAGTTTGGAGACAAATATATACGGTATCAAGAAACAGTTCCGAGAATAGTGCCTTTTAAAACAATTCTTCGGCGTAAATCCCAAAGAATCTCTACATGAAAAAAAATCCAATAAATAAAATATTGGCTGGACTTATTTTAATATTTTCCATTTCCAATGGATTTGCCCAGCAAGACACAATACTTGCGAAAGTTGGTCCTTACAATATTACAGCAAGTGAATTTACTAAACGATACGAGTTGGTTCCACAAGTTGCCCGCGGAGTGAGTGACACAACTGCACAGAAATTCAATTTTTTATACTCCCTTATTGCAGAAAAACTTTTGTCTATTGGTGCTCAAAACTTGAAGCTGGATACAACGGTTTTAATGCGAACTTCTTTCAAGGCTTTGGAAAATATGTACGTTAGAGATGCTCTCTTTAAGAACGAAATCTTAAATAAGATGAAAATCGACAAGAAAGATATTGTTGATGGTTTAAAGAAGGTAAACTTTGAACTTGAATTGAAACCTCTTTATGAAACTGATTCAATAAAAATCTATGATGATTACAAATTGCTGGAAAATGGAGCAAATTTTGATTCTCTCGTTAACTTGAGTTCTGGACAAATGCCAATTGCACAAATAAAGTATGGTGAAGTTGGTAAACCCATGGAAGATTTGGTTTATAGCTTAAGAGTTGGAGATTTCACACCTCCTATAAATAGCCCGGATGGATGGATGATTTTTAAACTTTTGCAGAGAAAACTTATCCGTGAATATAAAAGATTTTCAAATGAGGATTACAATAGAGTAATGCAAGTTGTTAAGGACAGGGCAACAAAGAAAGCATACGCTAAATTCAATAAGGAATTTTACCCTGGGAAAAGGGTAACAACAAATGGTGATTTGTTCTGGGTAATTGTGGATAAGCTGAGCAAAGTATTGACTGAGAAGAAAAAGGAGCAATCTATTCCAGATACTTCAGTTGTATATCTAAATGGAGATGATATTTTAAGTGTTGAGCATCAGTTTGGAAAAGACACATTAAATATGGTCTTTATAAACTTTAAGAAAAACCCTCTAACTGTACAAAAATTTTTAAGATATTTTATTTTTGAGGGATTCTACACAATTCCTACGGATACAAATATTCTTGCTGAAAAATTAAATTCAAGAATAAAAGATTTGATTGCCAAGGAGCTTTTAAGCAGAGAAGGTTATAGTAAAGGTCTTGAGAATCAACCGAGAGTTGAGTCTTCAATTAATATGTGGAGGGATAATTATCTTTCTAGTCTTCTTATGAAAAGATTGAAAGATTCAGTAAAGGTAAGTGATCAGGATCTCTATAATTATTATCTCTCAAAAAGCAAATTGGAAAAAGAAAATAGTCTAGAAGTAAATATTCTCGAAATTCTTACTGACAGTTTACAAGTTGTTGAAAAGGTTCTTAACGATTTAAAACATGGTGCCGATTTTAGAACACTTGCAAGAATCCATACAGAGAGAAAATGGACAAGAGCAAAAGGCGGCGAATTTGGATATTTCCCATCTGATTTGTACGGTGATATAGGAAGAATAGCAGCAACTATGAAAGTAGGTGAAGTCTATGGGCCGTTAAAAGTCCCGCAGGGATATTCGATATTCAAGCTTATTGGTAAAAAAGAAAATAAAAACGAACTCCCAGGAAAATTTGAAAATGTTAGAAGCAAGCTTAGAGAAGAACTATATAATAGAAAATGGAACAAATATTTAACAGATTATATTGTTAAACTCGCAGATAAATATGGAGTTAAGATAAACGATGATGCGGTAAGAACTTTAAAAGTTAAGAATTTGAACATGTTAACGTTTAGATATATGGGCTTTGGCGGAACAATAATGGCTGTTCCACTAACGGTTCCATTGACTCAGTGGGTTAATCCCTGGGAAGAAAGCACGAATAAACAGGTGCCTTGATTAAGTCAATAGTTTTTAACCATATATATTTGTAAAATTGTCTTTTAAATAAGAAGTGAAAAATGGATATTGAAATTAGAGCAACAACAATTATAGGAATTGTTCATAACGGTAAAGCTGCTCTCGGTGGGGATGGTCAGGTTACTTTAGGCAACACTGTTATGAAACATAATGCACTGAAAATTCGTAAAATCGACAGTGGAAATGTCTTATGCGGATTTGCAGGCGGGTCGGCAGATGCCTTTTCACTCATGGAAAGATTCGAAGACAAACTGCAGCAATACCGTGGAAATGTTAATCGTGCGGCTGTTGAATTAGCTAAAGACTGGAGAACCGATAAATTTCTGAGAAAGTTGGAAGCAATGCTGGCAGTAATCACAAAAGATTCAGCTTTGGTTATTTCAGGAAATGGCGATGTTATAGAACCTGATGACAAGATTGTTGCAATTGGTTCCGGAGGTATGTATGCACTTGCAGCAGCCAAAATGTTGAAAAAGTACAGCAATCTTTCTGCTAAGGAAATCGTGCATGAATCCTTAAAAACTGCATCTGAGATTTGTATTTATACAAACGATAAAATTAATGTTTTAGAAATTGAAAACTAAGGTTTTTTATTTATGAGTAATATTATAAAAAATGATGAATTAACTCCGACACAGATAGTAAATTATCTTAATAAATTTATTATTGGACAGGATGATGCAAAACGCGCTGTAGCCATTGCATTAAGAAATAGGTGGAGAAGACAACAAGTACAAGATTATCTTAAAGATGAAATTCTTCCGAACAATATAATTCTTATTGGTCCAACTGGCGTCGGTAAAACAGAAATAGCAAGAAGACTTGCAAGACTTTCAAATGCTCCTTTCGTGAAGGTTGAAGCATCTAAATTTACTGAAGTTGGTTATGTTGGAAGAGATGTTGAATCTATGATAAGAGATTTGGCTGAAGTCGCAATCAACATGGTTAAGTCTGAAAAAACTAAGGAAGTTCAGTCAAAAGCGGATGATTTGGCAGTAGAAAAAGTCCTTGACATTTTAATTCCTCCGGTTAAAAGAAATGCACACACAAATGTTGGAGAAAATGTTGAGGAAGATAATAACAACGAGGTCTATCAGAATCAAAAAACCCGTGAATGGATGATGCAAAAACTTAAAAACGGGGAAATGGATGATAAGATGGTTGAATTTGATACATCTATTCAGAACAACGTTGGGATGCAGGTGCTCGGACCTTTTGGCGCCGATGATCTTGGAATTAATATACAGGAAATTATGGGCAACATTATGCCCAAGAAAAAGAAGAAGAGAAAAACTACTGTAGCTGAAGCTAAAAGAATAATTGCGCAGGAGGAAGCTCAAAAATTAATTGATATGGAATTGGTGCAGAAAGAAGCGCTGGAAAGAGTTCAAAATTCAGGAATTGTATTCGTTGATGAAATAGATAAAGTAGCTGGAGGAAAAGGCTCTCAAGGACCGGATGTTTCAAGAGAAGGTGTGCAAAGGGATTTACTCCCGATTGTTGAAGGCTCAAGTGTTAATACGAAATATGGTGTTGTAAAAACAGATCACATACTATTTATAGCCTCAGGAGCATTTCATGTGTCAAAACCAAGTGATCTTATTCCCGAACTTCAGGGACGTTTTCCTATAAGAGTTGAGTTAAACAGTTTGAGCGAAGATGATTTTGTTAAAATTTTAACCACACCGGAAAATGCATTGCTGAAACAATACAAAGCTTTGCTAGAAGTTGAAGGAGTTAAGATAAATTTCTCTGACGACGCTATTAGGGAAATTGCCAAAATCGCGACTGAAGTGAATGAACAGGTCGAAAATATTGGCGCGAGAAGACTTCATACTATCTTAACTACTTTACTTGATGATATTTTGTTTAACGTGCCGGATAACCTTCCTTCCGCGGAAATCCTAATTGATGCGAAAACTGTGAAAGAAAAACTTGATTCTATCGTGAAGAATAGGGACTTGAGCAAGTTTATTCTTTAAAAATCTCAATCTCTTGAGGAGACTTCCCAAGAGTATCTCATCAAAAACCGGTCTTCTCAATGTGATTTATGTGTTCGCACGTTTCGTTTGGTTTCTGATATTGTGTATATAATTGTATAAAAATATTAATTTTGAGCTTTGTAAAAAGCATTTCACATATTTGTATAAATACACGAAAAATAAAACCTTCAAAATAGGAATGCTATTTATGGTCTTCCTATTTCTTTTTTTCCTCAAAAACTTTTCTAATTCTGTTAACTCCGATGTTGAAAATTTATATTCAGCAATTCGGGGACAAATACAACCAGATACAAACATAGTTTTAATTACAATAGATGCCAATGATATTGCCAGAATAGGGCCGTGGCCTATAAAAAGAAGTTATTATGCTTTGCTAATAAATAGTCTAGCCAAATTAAAAGTAAAGAAAATTGGTCTAGAAGTGTTTCTTAGTCCTCGATTCCGGACTCAAGCAATATATGATAACTTATTGACTAGAGAAATAGAGAAAGCAAAAAATGTGGTTCTGGGTTCCGTGGTTGGAGAAATAAAATATAAAAATGATGAGTTTGTCACGGATTCTCTAAGTTATCCTACTCCGAAGCTATTAGATGAAAAAATTCCTACAGGTCATTTAAATTTTATGGATAATAATGGAGTATATATTCCAATAACAATTCACGCTTTTAACAATTACGAAAATGCATTTTGTTACCAGCTTAGCAATAAAGATTTAGTTTTTGACGGTAAAGCAGAAATTAAAGTAAACTTTGTTTCGAGTTGGGAGAAGTTCGAGCATTATGGATTAATTCAGTTCTACAATTTATATAACCACAACTCGCCCGTATTAAAAAGTTTAAGGGGAAAAACGGTAATAATCGGAGTCACTGACCCTCAAATTTCTTCTACTTACGAAACTACTTTCGATAGCTTCATGCCCGGTGTTGCTCTGCATGCATTTGCTTTGGACAATCTTGAAAAAGACCGTTCATTAAATTTCAATCTTGTTGATATATCAAAGTATGCCCTTGTTCTTATTTCGCTTCTGATGGTTTTGTTTGTGAAAGAAGAAAAATCTGAGATTAAGATTAACTCCGTATTATTAGTTGGATTGCTATTAACATCATTTCTCGTTTTTACCTTCATGAACGTAGAACTTTCGTACGTTTTTTTTATTCTTCCAGCCTTAGTTTTAATGGTTATTGAGACTTTTAATTTATATTCCTCGAGCAGGATTGAATTAGCTGGCACATTGAATGAAACGGAGGTTCTAAAGAATCTTCTGGACAAAAAAGAAATTGAATTGGAGAAGCTTCAGAAAGAATTAAACCTTGATGATAAGAGCAGCTCGGAACTTCTATTAAATAAAATCAAATCACTAAAATCCGATATTGAAAAACTAAAAGAAAAAGAAGATGATAATATAGAAGCCGAGGAAGGAACAAACGAACTCAAAAATTTTGAAGGAATAGTTTACTCATCTAAAAAAATGGGGAAGGTTGTTGACCTTATTAAAAAAGTTGCTCCGGAAAATGCTATCGTATTAATACTTGGAGAAAGCGGAACTGGAAAAGAACTCGTTGCTAAGGCAGTTCATTCGTTGAGCAAAAGAAACGAGAACAATTTTGTGGCTTTGAATTGCGGTGCTTTGTCAGATGCTCTCCTTGAAAGCGAGTTGTTTGGGCATGTTAAAGGTGCTTTTACAGGAGCCGTAGCAGATAAAAGTGGCAGATTTGAAATTGCTGATAAGGGAACTATCTTTCTTGATGAAATAGGTGAGACAAAAGAAAATTTCCAGATAAAGCTTCTTAGAATTATACAAACCGGGGATTATGAAAAAGTTGGGTCATCAGCAACTTCTCACGCAGATGTTAGAATTATTGCAGCTACAAACAAGGAACTGGAAACTCTGGTAAGAGACAAGAAATTCAGAGAAGACCTTTTCTATAGATTAAATGTATTTAAAATCGAACTTCCTCCTTTAAGAGAAAGAAAAGAAGACATAGAATTGCTTGCTATACATTTTTTGAAAAATGAGAATTCCGAATTAAGAATTTCTAAAGCTGCAATTGATGCTTTAAAAGAATATGAATGGAAGGGAAACGTGAGAGAATTGGAAGGAGTAATAAAGAGAGCGGCTATTTTTGCTAAATCATCAAACAGAAATATTATTCA